>CAZVDN010000156.1:0-2358 GCA_964625665.1 uncultured Streptomyces sp.
GCCATCACCGTACCTTCGCCGTTGGAGACGAACACGCGTTTGCCGTCCGGGCGCACCGCAATGCCGTTGGCGCGCACACCGGCCTTGATCGCGCGCAGCACGCCCTGTTTTGCGGTGTCGATCGAATACACGGTGTTGGCTTCCTCGCCGGCGACATAGGCGCGGCTGCCGTCGGGCAGAAAGCCGATGCCGCGCGGGCGCGCGCCGACCTTGATCGAGGTCACCTGTTTTTGCGTCTTCGCGTCGATGACATCGACCACGTCGCCTTCCTCGGCGCTGACGTAGAGCCAGCGGCTGTCCGGGCTGAACACCGCATGTTCGGGGTTCTTGCCGGCGACCTTGAGATTGACCGCGACCTTGCGCGTTGCCGTGTCGATGATGGCCACGCTGTTGGTTTCCTCGACCGCCACCGCCACCCAGCGACCGTCGGGCGAAATGCCGACGCCCTCGGGTGACTCGCCGAGATGGATATTGGCAACGATCTTGCGCGCGGCGACGTCGATGACATTGAGGCCGTTGGTCGGCTGGTCGCTCACATAGATGGTTTTGCCATCGGGGCTGATCGCGATGCCGCGCGGCCGTTTGCCGGCAGGGATTTCGCCGCTGACCGTGTCGGTGGCGGTGTCGATGATCGAAATCGTGCCCGATTTTTCATTGGGCACGTACGCGAAGGGCGCGGCCTGTGCGACGCCGGCACAAAGCGCCAGTGCGGCACCCAGCAAAGCAAGGTTGTGTAGGGGCTTCATGGCAACTCCTAAAACATCATCTGTCCGCCATTGATCTGGATCGACTGTCCGGTCAGAAAACTGGCGCCGGGCCCGGCGAGAAAACGCACGACGCTGGCGATCTCTTCAGCCTCGCCGTAGCGCTTGAGCGGAATGCCGGTCGGTTCGGGGCGCGCCGAACGTCCGGCTGCGCGCACGGTGTTCATGGTGCCGGGCGCAACGCAGTTTGCGCGGATGTTGCGGTCGCCGAACTCGCGCGCAAGCCCGCGCGTGAAACCGAGCAGGCCATGTTTGGCCACTGAACCGTTGACGCGTTTGGCGGCACCGGCGAGCGACTGCATGCCGCCCAGCGTGACGATGGCACCGCCGCCGTTTTTCAACATCGAGGGCAGACAGGCCTGCGCGCAGAAAAAGGCGCCGTCGAGCGTGATGCCCAGCGGCAGGCGCCATTCTTCGTAAGTCAGTTCGGTGAACGGCTTCTCGCTGCGCACCGAGGCGTTGAGCACCAGAATATCGATGCGGCCGAATTTGGCGAGAATTGCGTCGCCCATCGCCTTGACCTGTTTGCCGTCGGCAATGTCGGCAACATAGACTTCGGCCTTGCCGCCCGCAGCGCGGATTTCTTGCGCGACCTTCTCGGCGTCTTCTTTCGAGGCGCGCGTATTGATGGCCACTGCGGCGCCGCCTGCGGCAAGCGCCAGCGCGGTGGCGCGGCCGATGTTCTTGGCGCCGCCCGTCACGAGCGCGACTTTGCCGGCGAGTTCGGTGCCGGGTGCGTAAGCATTGCCGGGTGTGGTCATGCGTTTCTCCTCAGTGTAGGTTTCTGTGATTGTTATTCGGTTGTGCGCGCGACTAGCGCGTCACGATCGGCCGCGCCGTGGTGACAAAGGCGATCGAGCGTCCGGCCGGCATGTTCAGGTGCAGCGCTTCGACCACCGGTGCATTGGTCGGCGCATCGGCGTTCCAGATAATCACGAAGTTCGCGCCCGACCCGCCGGCGCTGTCGCTGCGCGGCACATAGATTTCATGCGTGCCCATCGGCGGCACGACCACCGGCTTGGACAGGTATTCGCGCAGCTTCTTGCCGTGGGTGTCGTAGTAGACGGCCGAGGTGATGCGCAGACTGTTGGTGAGATCGATGTTGCGGATGCTGACCAGCGCAGACACCAGTGTTTGCTGCGGAGCCCCCTTGGAATCGACGTCACCGTGATAGACGTGCGAATAGACGGGCAGATAAAGTGTCTGGCCGTTGTTCAATGCGGACTGTGCCCAGGCGTTGCCGCCGGACAGTGCGAACAGCAGAACGACGCAGCGCAGAAAAGTAGTCATGGTCATGGGGTTTGGTGCGGCTGGTTTGGCAGAGCCGCTAGTCTAATGCATCGCGCGCAAATTGACTTTGATCGCCGCGCGGGCATCCGGTAGCATCGCCCGACTGCAAACAACCCATTGGAACCGCCTTGCCTACACGCCATGCACTTGCCGCATTGATCGCCCTTGCGGTTGCGCCGTTCGTCGCAGCCCAGTCCTATCCGGACAAACCCGTGCGCGTCATCGTGCCGGTGCCCGCCGGCGGCACGCCGGACGTGGTCGCCCGCATGGTGCTGCCGGGCCTCGGCAGCCTGCTCGGCCAGCA
>CAZVDN010000156.1:2368-7570 GCA_964625665.1 uncultured Streptomyces sp.
GCGGATGATTTCACCCAACCCGCCCAGCGGCGCCAACGACACCATCGGCCGCATCGTCGCCATCAAGATCGGCGAAGCGCTGGGGCAACCGATGGTGATCGACAACCGCGGCGGTGCCGGCGGCCTGATCGGCGCCGAACTTGCGGCCAAGGCGGTGCCGGACGGCTACACGCTGTTTTTCAGCAGCCCCGGCTCCCTGGTAATTCTGCCTTATCTGCAGAAGCAGGTCGCCTACGACACGCTGCGCGACTTCACGCCGGTCAGTCTGGTCTCGATCGGCCCGTTTTTGCTGATTGCGCATCCCTCGCTGCCGGCGAAATCGGTGAAGGAACTGCTGGCACTTGCCAAGGCCGAACCCGGCAAAATCAACTATGCCTCCGCCGGCAACGGCGCCGCCAATCATCTGGCGATGGAACTGTTCAAAAGCCTGTCGGGTGCGAACATCACGCACATTCCCTACAAGGGCGCGCCACAGGCGGTCACCGACCTCATCGGCGGCAGCGGCGTCAGCCTGATGTTCAATTCAATCCCGCCGGTGATCCAGCACATCAAGGCCGGGCGTCTGAAAATGCTCGGCGTGTCGAGCGCCAAACGTTCGCCGCAACTGCCTGATGTGCCGACCGTCGCCGAATCCGGCGTGCCCGGCTATGAATCGATCACTTGGTTCGGCCTGCTCGCGCCGGCAAAAACGCCTGCGCCCATCGTCAAACGCCTGAATGAATTGCTGGTCAAGGTAGTGCGCACGCCGGAAATGAAAGCGCAGTTCGAAATGCAGGGCTACGATCCGGTCGGCAGCAGCACCGCGGAATTCACGACGTTCATTCGCGGTGAGGCGGAAAAGTACAGCCGGGTGGTAAAGGCCTCGGGGGCGCGGGTCGACTGACCTGCGCAGGCTAGGCCTTAACTGATCACCCGCGAAATCCGGCTGTCCGCAAACGCCAGGCGGTCCACCAGCGTGTTGAGCAGCGCGCGCATGAGGTGTGATTGCGCAAAGTAACCGACGCCGCCGCTGGCTTCGGCAGCACCGAGTTCGGCGACCACCACATCAGTCATCGCTTCGACGGTGGCGTGGCGTGGTGTTTCGCCGGCCTTGATGTAGCCCATTTCGCCGAAGCATTCGCCGCTGCGCAGTATGCTCAGCAGGCGGCCGGCCTTGGTGACCTTGACTTCGCCCTGGGCGAGGAAGAACAGGCTCTGTCCCGGCTGGTCTTCGGTGACGATGGTGCTGCGCGCGGGGATGCGCGTCCAGTTGGTGCAGTTCACCAGTTCCCAGATTTCCGGATCGCTGAAGGCCTTCAGCATCGGCATCGCGCGCAGGAAATCGAATTTGCTGCTGTCGAGTATCGATTGTTCGAAGCGCGAGAGGCGGCCGATCTTGGCGAGTTCGAGCGCGAATTCCGCCCACGTCGGATAGCGGTTGGCCGGTTGTTTCGCCAGTGCCGACATCAGCACGATGTCGAGTTCCGGCGGCAGCTCGGGGCGCACATAGCTCAACGGCGCGGGCTCTTCGTGCAGGATCTTGTTCTGCAGATCGGGCCCGACCTTGCCGACGAAGGGCTTCTCTCCGGCGAGCAGATGGTAGAGCACGGTGCCGAGGGAAAACATGTCGCTCTGGTAAGTCAGCACATCGCCGCGCACCTGCTCGGGCGACATATAGGCCGGCGACCCGATATCGAGAATCTGCGTGCGGTCGGCGTCTTTCAGCAGCGCCGCGCCGAAATCCGTGACCTTGATGTCGGTGTCGTTGACCAGCATGATGTTGGCCGGCTTGATATCGCGGTGAATGATGCCCTGGCGGTGCGCATAGTCGAGTGCGCCGCAGCACTTGAAACCGATTTCGATCACGCGTTCGACCGGCGCGCGTTCCCTTGCGTCGGCCAGCGCGCGCAGGTTGCCGCCGGGCACGTATTCCATCGCGATGTAGCCGTAGTTGTCGCCGACCGAGGCATCGAGGATGGAGACGATATGCGGGTGCGAGAGCTTGCCGACCAGCGATGCCTCGTTGAGAAACTGCGTCTGCACGGTGCGGCGGCGCTCGGGGTCCTGCAGCAGGCGCTTGTCGAGCACCTTGAGCGCGACGTCTTCGCGCGAAAAACTGTCGGTAGCCAGATAGACGGTGCCGGACGAGCCGCGCCCGATCTGTGCCTTCAGTTCGTATTTGCCGATGGTGCCGAGGTCGCTCATAGTATTGCGATGGGGTGAATGAAAAACGGCATACAGGTTACACCGAAATTCCGGGTTTCAATGTGCCGTTTTCAGTCGATGCGCAGTCCGGCGATGGTCGGCGTGAGTTCGATGTATTTGGCAACTTCGGCGGCGAGAAAATTGCGGAACGCGGCGGGGCCGTTGCCGTCGAGTTCAAAGCCTTCGCCGCTGAGAAATGACGAGACTTCCTTCGTCTTCAGCGCTTGCGCCACGGCGGTGCTCAGGCTGCCGACAATGGCGGCCGGCGTGTTGCGCGGCGCGAGCAGGCCGTACCACGATGTGTATTCATAACCGGGCGCGCCGCCTTCGGCCACCGTCGGCAGTTCCGGAAACGCGGTGGAACGTTTGGCCGTGCTCACCGCCAGCGCGCGCAGGCGGCCGGCCTTGGCATGCGGCAATACGGACAGCGGGCCGGTGAACAGAACCGGCGTTTCGCCGCCGACCACCGCCAGCAGCGCCGCCGAGCCTTTGTAGGCGACATGCAGCATGTCGACCTTCGCCAGCTTCTTCATCAGTTCACCGGCGAAGTGACTGGTTGAACCGATGCCCGCCGAGGCGTAGTTGATCTGGCCCGGTTTCGCGCGCGCCAGCGCGATCAGTTCCTGCACCGATTTCACCGGCAGCGAGGGATGCACGACGAGAATGAACGGAATTTTGGCGAACAGCGTGATCGTTTCGAAATCCTTGAGCGGATCAAACGGCAGCTTGCCGCGCCGCACGCCGGCGTTGATCGCATGCGTGCTCGATACCCACAGTATCGTGTAACCGTCAGGCGTCGCCTTGGCGACGATGTCGGTGCCGATGATGTTGCTCGCCCCCGGCCGGTTGTCGACGACGACGCGCTGGTTGTAGGTTTCCGACAGTTTGCCGGCGAGCATGCGCACCGTTGCGTCGGCGCCGCCGCCGGCGAGCACCGGCGTGACCAGACGCAACGGGCGGTTCGGGTAGTCCTGTGACGCCGCGCCTGCATGGCACGCGACGAGCAGCGCGACGACGCCTAGCGCGTAAGTTGTTGCCGCAGCCACTTCCACGCCGCCGGTCCCCACTCGCGTTCGTTCTTCGCCGCGATGTGGCCGTCGTCCGGATAGACGCGTGCGACACGGCCATCGGGCGGGCCCGACTCGAGCGCCATGTAGAGATTGCCGATCGGTGTGAGGTGATCGATTTTGCCGTTGACGAGGAACATCGGCATGGTCAGTTTGTCGAGCAGGCCGTTGTCCTTGAGCGACCAGCGCAGGAATTCCTTGCGTTGTTCTTCTTCGCTCATTTCTTTAATCACCGGACGCGTGCCGCGCGGGCCGAACCAGTTTTTCTTCGCGCGCTCGACCGCGGCCATGCGCAGTTCCTTGCGCTCTTCATCCGTGCCCCAGTAACCGACGCCGCCGGGCGCGCAGGAAATCAGCGCCTTGATGCGCTGATCGTGCGCGGCAAGCCGCATGACCCAGAGGCCGCCGCGGCTCACGCCGAACGCGCCGAGGCGGTTGCCGTCGATCTCCGGGCGCTTTTGCAGGGCGTCGAGAGCCGACTGCCAGGCCACCACGGATTCGGGCGCATGCGCGAACGAGGTCTGGCCGGTGCCCGGTGCGTCAACCACCAGCGCCGCCATGCCTTCGTTCATCGCGCCGTCGGCGTATTTTTCGCGGTCTTCCTTGTACATGTCGCCGCCGCACATCACCAGCACCGCCGGCACCTTGTTGCTGGCCGAGGCGCCTTTCGGCAGGCGCAGGTAACCGACAGCTTCCTTGCCGTCGCGCGCGACCTTGATCACTTCATGCGTGCCGTCGCGCAGTTCGACAGCACGGCGGAAGCATTCGAGGTAACGGTCGTAGGATTCCTTCTTGATCGCGCTCATCTCGGGCGGGCAGATCGGCGAGCCGGAGTGATAGGGCGCCGGGAAACGCGCCAGGCTGTAATAGGTCTTGGCATGAATAAAGCCGTTGCGCGCTGCCGCCTTGTCGCCGCGCTTCAATGCGTCTTCGGCTTCTTTTTCGAATTTCGCCGCCACCGCGCTCCACGCCGGCACCCAGTCTTCATCTTCGGTGCTCTTCAGCCTGGCGACGGTATCGAGCATCGGCTGCAGGTCGTCGACCAGATTGAACCAGCGGCGGTAGAAGCCGCCGATGGCGACGACAAACGGATCTTCGTCGGCGCGAATGGGTAATGCCGCCATCTGGGCGGCTTTATCAACTGCCATGCTGTTCTCCCTTGATTTGGATATTCGTCGCGCGCGAGCGGCCGGCGCGGGCAAGGCGTGAACATACGGCGCGCCTGCCATTCTGTAAAGAGGCGCGCAGCCGTGGCTGGCGACACCCGTCGATTCGCGGTAGATTGCCGCCTTCGATGAGGGGGAACGATGCAACGCAGAATAACCATGTGTCTGGCGGCATTGCTGCTCTGCGGCCCCTGCGTCGCCGCAGAGACATCTTATCCGTCGCGCATCATCCGCATTGTCGTGCCCTTCACGCCGGGCGGGCCGCAGGACGTCAACGCGCGACTCATCGGGCAGAAACTCACAGAGGCCTGGGGCCAGTCGGTGGTCGTCGAGAACCGCGCCGCAGCCGGCGGTATCGTCGCCACCGAATACGTGGCCAAAGCGGCGCCCGATGGCTATACACTGCTGATGGGTAACCCGACACCGCTGACCATCGCGCCCAGCCTTTACGACAAGCTCGGTTACGATCCGCAGCGCCAGTTCGCGCCGGTGATACTCGTCACGCAGACGGCGAGCGTCTTCGTTGTGCATCCAAGCGTGCCGGCGAAATCAATCAAGGAACTCGTTGCGCTGGCGAAAACCAAACCGGGGCGATTGATCTACGGCACCTCGGGCATCGGTTCAACCGGGCACCTCACCATCGAACTCTTCAGCACGCTGACCGGCATCACGATGACGCATGTGCCCTACAAGGGCGCCTCGCAGGCGATCAGCGACATGATTGCCGGCCAGATCGATCTCAGAATGTTTCCGATTCCGGTGACCATTCCGCTGGTCAGAGACAA
>CAZVDN010000156.1:7580-8220 GCA_964625665.1 uncultured Streptomyces sp.
TTTCCCGTTGTTGCCCGAGGTGCCGACCATTGCCGAACAGGGCCTGGCCGGTTTCGAATCGACCAACTGGAACGGCATTCTCGCGCCCGCCGGCACGCCGCGCGAGATCGTGCTCAAACTGCATGACGAAATCGCGCGCCGCGTGCTCGCACCCGAAGAGCGTGACAAACTCATGCGCGACGGTTATGAAATCAGCGGCCTCGGCCCCGATCAATATGCGGCCTTTCTGCGCGCCGAAACGGCGAAGTGGGCCAAGGTCATCCAAGCAGGCAACGTGAAGGCGGAATGACGATGAAAATATTCTCGGCGATGATTTGGGTCGGCGCAGCGGCTTGCAGTGTTGCGGTTCACGCTGCAGATTACCCGTCGCGGCCAATCCGCATGATTGTGCCGCAGGCACCGGGCAGCGCCTCGGACACGGTGGCGCGCCTGCTCGCCGCCGAACTCTCGCCACGTCTCGGCCAGCAGGTGGTGGTCGATAATCGGCCCGGCGGCGCGCTGATGATCGGCATGGAAATGACCGCGCGTGCTGCGCCCGACGGCTATACCATCGGTTACGCGCCGGTCGGCGGGCTCGTCATCAGTCCGAATGTGTCGGGCAAGCCGCCCTACGATTCGAACAAGGACTTCGCCGCCATCG
>CAZVDN010000157.1:0-1960 GCA_964625665.1 uncultured Streptomyces sp.
CCGCTTGCCGATGCAGATACGTCGCTGCTGATCGATCGCGCACTGGCGGCAAGCGGCGCGCAACTTAAATGCAGCGATGAAGCGCGTAAATTGATTCAGAGTTATGCAGATGGCGATGCGCGGCGCCTGCTCAACATGATAGAACAGCTGGGCGTTGCCGCCGAAACAAGTAAGGTCACCGATATTGATGAAGCGCTGGTGCGTTCAACCCTTTCCCAGGGCCTCAAACGTTTTGACAAGGGCGGCGACCAGTTTTACGACCAGATCTCGGCATTGCACAAGTCGGTACGCGGTTCTTCGCCCGACGCTGCGCTCTACTGGATGTGCCGCATGCTCGACGGCGGCGCTGATCCACTCTACGTCGGGCGGCGCCTTGTGCGCATGGCCAGCGAGGACATCGGCCTTGCCGACCCGCGGGCCCTTCGCCTGGCCCTCGATGCCTGCGAAACCTATGAACGTCTCGGCAGTCCGGAGGGCGAACTTGCCCTCGCACAGGCGGTGCTCTACCTGGCTGTTGCACCGAAGAGCAATGCCGCCTATACCGCCTATAACGCTACACGGGCGCTGATTCGCGACGATGGCTCGCGCCCGGTGCCGGCACATTTGCGCAATGCGCCGACCAAACTGATGAAAGATCTGGGGCACGGCCGCGACTATCGGTATGCGCATGACGAGGCGGGAGGCTATGCCGCCGGTGAGAATTATTTTCCGGATGGCATGAAACCGCCGGGGCTTTATCGGCCCACCGAATTCGGCCTCGAGCAGAAAATCCGCGCGAAACTGGCCGAATTGCGAGAACTCGACGAACAGGCACGGCGGCGCAAGTAAGCGCATGGCTGGTCGCGCCGCCGGTTCTTCGCGATAATAGCGGCCTTCAATTCCAATTCGATTCAGGCACGGGGTTCAAATGCTCGATTTACAAATGCTGCGCAACGATCTGGCCGCTGTGGCGCGTCGATTGGCCGACCGCGGTCTGACGCTTGATACGGCGACCTTTGAACGCATCGAGGCAAGCCGCAAGGCGGTTCAGGTGCAAACGCAGGACCTGCAGGCGCGCCGAAATCAACTGTCCAAGCAGGTCGGGCAGGCCAAAGCAAAAAAGGAAGATGCCTCGGCGCTGATCGCCGAAGTCAATGCGCAGGCGGACAAGCTCAAAGCGCTCGAGCAGGAACTCGAAAAAATCCAGGAAGAAATGAATGGCTTCCTGAGTAATATACCGAATGTGCCGCACGTCTCGGTGCCGGCAGGAAAATCTGCTGACGATAACGTGGAAGTGCGCAAAGTCGGCACGCCGCGCGCGTTCGACTTTACGCCCAAAGATCACGTCGATCTCGGTGAGGGCTTCAAGCTGCTCGACTTTGACGTGGCGGCGAAAATCGCCGGCGCGCGCTTTTCCGTCATGAAAGGCGGTCTGGCGCGCATGCATCGCGCGATTGCCCAACTCATGCTCGATACGCACACGCAGGAACACGGTTACACCGAGGTCTATGCGCCCTATATGGTCAATGCGGATTCGATGCGCGGCACCGGCCAGTTGCCGAAATTCGAGGAGGACCTTTTTTCAGTGCCGCGCAGCGACGGCGGGAAGTTCTACCTGATTCCCACCGCTGAAGTGCCGGTCACGAATATCGTGCGCGACGAAATCGTCGCGCTGGCAGACCTGCCGCTGAAATTCGTTTGCCACACGCCATGTTTCCGCAGCGAGGCGGGTTCTTACGGCAAGGACACCCGCGGCATGATCCGCCAGCACCAGTTCGACAAGGTGGAGTTGGTGCAAATCGCGCATCCGGAAAAGTCTTACGAACTGCTCGAAGAATTGACCGGCCACGCCGAAGTCATTCTGAAGAAGCTCGAGTTGCCCTATCGCGTCGTCACGCTTTGCACCGGCGATATGGGATTTTCATCGGCCAAGACCTACGATATCGAAGTCTGGCTGCCGGGGCAGAGCGCCTACCGTGAA
>CAZVDN010000157.1:2046-6828 GCA_964625665.1 uncultured Streptomyces sp.
GCCGCACGCTGGTGGCCGTGCTGGAGAACTACCAGAACGCCGATGGCAGCGTCAGCGTGCCCGCTGCGCTCCGTCCCTATATGGGCGGGCTGGAAAAACTCTCCGCGTAGGCACCGAAGGCGCCTGACCGGCGCCGCCGAGTCTGTTAGAATACGCGCCGCCGCGGAGAGGTGGCAGAGTGGTTGAATGTACCGGTCTCGAAAACCGGCAGGGTCGCAAGACCCTCGTGGGTTCGAATCCCACCCTCTCCGCCATCCCCCTTGATTCCCTCATGTAAACTGCCCGTCTGAACGCGCAGTTCAAAAACGCGCGTCGATCCGGTCGAGGGCGAAATGAACGCGCAACCAAACGATGGCGCGGTCGATATGACCGCAACTCTGGCACGCTTTGCTGTCGAGTCGCGTTGGGAGGACATTCCGCAATCCGTGGTGCGCGAAGCGCTGCGCTCGATCCTGAATTTTGCCGGCTGCGCGATCGGCGGCAGTCGCTGCGAGGCCGTTGAACGATCACTGCGTGTATTCGGGCGTTATAGCGGGCCGCGCAGCGCTTCAGTGTTCGGCCGTGCGGAAAAACTCGATTTGTTTGCGGCGGCGTGCGTGAATGCCATGAGCGCCAATGCATTGACTTACGACGATACCCATGTGCCGACAGTCATGCATCCGGGTTCATCGGTGGCACCGCCGCTGTTTGCCTGGGCCGAAGAAAACCCGGTGAGCGGCCGCGATTTTCTGCACGCGTTCATATTGGGCGTCGAGGTCAGTTGTCGAATCGGCAGGTCGGTCTCTCCCTGGCATTACAGTCATGGCTATCTGATCACGAGTACCTGCGGTGTTTTCGGTGCGGCGGTTGGTGTCGGAAAGTTCCTTGGTTTGAATGCGGAGCAGATGAAATGGGCATTGGGCAATGCCGCCAACCAAGCCAGCGGGTTGGTGGAAACGTTGCCGGACATGGCGAAGAATCTTGCCGTAGGCAATTCGGCGCGTGCTGGACTGCTGGCGGCGCTGCTGGCACAGGAAAATTTCACCGGGGGCGAGCATCCGCTTGAGGGGCAGTTCGGCTTCTGCCATGTCATGGGGCAGGTGCCGGATCTCAACTGTCTGACGCATCAGTTGGGTGAATCGTGGGAATTGGCGGCGAACGCCTACAAGCCTTATCCCACCGGTGTGGTATTGCATCCGGTCATCGATGCCTGTCTGCAGCTGCGCGCAGAACATGCAGTGGATGCGAGCCTGATCGAGCACATCGCCGTGCGCGGCAATCCGCTGCTCGGCGAACGTGCCGATCGTCCGGCACCGCGCAACGGTCGTGATGCGAGTTTGAGTGTGCAGCATTGCTGCGCGATCGCCTTCTGCGAGGGGGCTGCCGGTCTGCGCCAATTTACGGATGCGGCCGTCGGCAGGGCTGACGCGGCGGCATTGCGTCAGCGCGTGAGTCTGATGCGGGATGTCGGGGTTGGCGTTGAAGAAGCGTTTGTCGAGGTGCGAATGCAGTCTGGCGCGGTGCTGACCAAGCATGTGCCGCATTTGCGCGGCAGCCTGCAATGCCCGATGAGCGACGCCGAGTTGGAAGCGAAATTTACAGACCAGGCCGGTTTGGCGGCGCCCGGCATCGACGCCCAACGGTGTATCGATCAGCTGTGGCAGCTGGAATCGCTGCCGGCTGTAGCGCCGCTGATTGACCTGTTGACCCTCAAAAAAGCGGCCTGACAAGGACGTTTTGGGTGGGGTAAGGTCGAATGCGGGCTGGATTTGCCTTAGTGAGCTGCCAAGTTCAGGTTGCGGTGCAGCAAATTAAATCCGCTTTGATTTGGATCAACCGGTCCAAAACCCGGCTCATTTACCATCGCGTCGTCTTTAACCAGTTCTGAATGGAGAGCGTGATGAAGTTAGCTGCGATGGCGGGGGTGGCAGGGCTTGCCTTGGGTATGGTTGCACCGGTGCAGGCAGATCAGGGGGATTGGCTGGCGCGGGCCAGATTGCTGCAGATCCGTCCGAGCGTCAGCTCGACGATCGGCACGCTGGATGTCAGCAACGAAATCACCCCAGAAGTCGATTTTTCCTATTTCTTCACGGAAAACATCGCCGCGGAATTGATTCTGGCCACGCAACGCCATACGGTGAAAAACGCCGGTGCTGATATCGGCAAGGTTTCGCATCTGCCGCCGACCGTGACCCTGCAATACCATTTCATGCCGAAAGAGACGTTCCGCCCCTATATCGGTGCAGGCCTGAACTACACACGCTTTTATAACGTGAGCCTGGCGCTCGGCGCGACACCGCTGACCGTTGACAGCAACAGCTGGGGCGGCGCAATGCAGGCGGGTTTTGACGTTGCGCTAGACAAGAAGTGGTTCCTGAACTTCGACGTCAAGAAGATCTATATCAAGACCGATGTCAAGAACGGCACAACCGGCGCATTTGTCTCGACGCTGAAGATCGATCCGGTGGTGGTCGGTGTCGGTGTAGGGATGAAGTTCTAAAACAAACCGAAAGCACTCCATGGCAGTGGATGTTGCGGGCCGGCGCGAGGCAGCCGAAAGGCGGTCTTGCGCCGACGATTGTTATCACTGCGGACTGCCGGTTCCCGCCGGCAGCAAATGGAGCACCATCGTTGATGCAGTGGCGCGGCCGATGTGCTGTGCCGGTTGCGCGGCAGTCGCGCAAACCATTGTCGATAACGGACTGGCATCGTATTACCGCGAGCGCCAATCCTTTCCCGACCGGGAAAATGCCGTCCCGCAGGCCCTGCGCGATCTGACGGTTTATGACGTTCAGGAAAAAGCCGCTGGCGAACCACAGCCGGCCGATTCGCATTTGCGCGAAACCGCGCTGATCATTGAAGGCATTCGGTGCGCAGCCTGCGTCTGGCTGATCGAGCAGCGTGTGATGCGCGTGCCGGGCGTGCACAGCATTGAAGTCAATTTCACCTCGTTGCGCGCGCGTGTGCGCTGGGACCCTGCGGCGGTCCGGCCCAGTGTCATTCTCGCAGCGATCGGTGCAGTCGGATATCGCGCTTACCCTTATGACCGCGAACGCGCCGAGCGCGTGCGCCAGACTGAACGCAATCTTGCCCTGTGGCGGCTGTTTGTCGCCGGCTTCGGCATGATGCAGGTCATGATGTATCTGATACCGGTTTATCTTGCCAACGGCGACATGACGGCCGATGTCGAGCAATTAATGCGTCTCGCCAGCTTGATTCTGACTGTGCCGGTCGTCCTGTTTTCGGCGGCGCCGTTTTTTTCCGGCGCCTGGCGTGATTTGCGCAATCGGCGGCCCGGCATGGATGTGCCGGTGGCTCTGGGCATCGGCGCTGCATTTGCCGCGAGCGTGCTGTCGACGATGCGCGGCGCCGGAGCGGTTTATTTTGATTCGGTGACGATGTTTGTTTTTCTGCTGCTTGCAGCGCGTTATTTCGAGATGATGGCGCGCACCCGTTCGCTGGCCATGCAGGAACAGCTTGCCATCCGCGCGCCGTTATTCGCCGAGCGCCTGACGAACTGGCCTGCCGTAGTGGCGGAAAAAGTGGCGTCGCGCGCCTTGCGCGCCGGCGACATGGTGCGGGTCGGTGTCGGTGCAACGGTGCCCGCCGACGGTGTGCTGGTCGAGGGCAACGGCGAACTCGACGAAGCCCTGCTGACCGGCGAGGCGCGCCCGCAAATCCGGCGTGCAGGGGAGTTCTTGACCGGCGGCTCCTTTAATCTGGGCAATCCGCTGGTCATGCGTGTGACGGAAGCTGGTGATGCCACGCGCCTGGCGGCAATTCTGCGGCTGGCCGAACGCGCGGCTTCTGAACGCCCGCGGCTCGCACTGGTCGCCGATCGCGTGGCGCGCCATTTTGTATTTGCATTGCTGCTGATCGCTGCCGGCGTGGCGCTGGTGTGGAGCGTGATCAATCCGGCGCACGCGCTGGCCATCACGGTGGCCGTGCTCGTCGTCAGTTGTCCCTGTGCCTTGTCACTGGCTACGCCGGCGGCTCTGGGCGCGGCGGGTGACAGTCTCCATCGACAGGGCGTGCTGGTCACGCGCAGCGACGCGCTCGAGGGGCTCGCCAAAGCAACGGATGTTGTTTTTGATAAAACCGGCACCCTGACCTGCGGACAGATGGATGTGCGGGAGGTGCAATGTTTCGGCGGTGTTCAATCAGACGAAGCATTGTCGCTGGCGGCGGCGCTTGAAACCGGATCCTTTCACCCGGTTGCACGGGCACTGAAGCAGGCAAACAAGTCTGCATCGCAACCTGCCGTAGAGCAGGTCGGTCACGTTGCCGGCGGCGGGGTCGAGGGCAGTTCCGACGGGCGTCTGCTGCGGCTGGGCACACCGGAATTTGTAGCGGCGCTGGTTCGACGCCCATTGCCGGCCGCGTTGCGGCCCAGTGCCGACGATTGCACCGTAGTAATGCTCGGTGACGCCGACGGCTGGATCGCGCGCTTCGCGCTAGCAGACCGGGTGCGCGTTGAGTCGGCGCAGGTCGTCAAATCTCTGCGCGCGGCGGGGCTGCGCGTGCACCTGGTTTCGGGCGACCGCGCGGAAAGCGTTGCGCATGTGGCGCGCGAACTCGGCATCGATCGCCCGGTTGCTGCCGCATCCCCCGCAGACAAATCGGCCTATGTGCAGCGACTGCAGCAGGACGGTGCCGTGGTGGTAATGGTGGGAGACGGCGTCAATGACGCCGCCGGACTCGGCGCCGCACAGGTGTCCGTGGCCATGGGGGGCGGGGCCGAGGTGGCTTGCGGAAACAGCGACGTGGTATTGCTTGGCAGCCGTATCGAAGGATTGGTTACCG
>CAZVDN010000157.1:6838-8176 GCA_964625665.1 uncultured Streptomyces sp.
GCGCGCGCAATGCGCTCGGCGTGATCCGTCAGAACCTGTTCTGGGCCTTTGGATATAACGCGCTGGCGGTGCCGCTGGCCGCATGTGGATTTGTAACGCCGCTGCTGGCCGGGATCGGCATGGCGGCGAGTTCGGCACTGGTCATTGCAAATGCGCTCAGGCTGTTGCGCGGTGGATCGGCGACCGGCGTTGGGCCGGTCAATTCAAGCCGGCCTGTATTGGAGTAGCCGCCATCGATATCGTCTTCTTGCTGGTTCCGATTAGCCTGATTTTTGCGTTCCTGATCGGCGGGGTGTTCTGGTACTCGCTCAAAAGCGGCCAGTTCGATGACCTCGACGGGCCAGGGCATCGCGTTTTGATGGACGACGACCGCGGCGGCAGCGGGTGAGTCCCGGATCGCCAGCAATCGATTTGATTTGGATCAATAGCGGGCGGTGTCAGTCCGCCTAATATGGCAACACGTTTTTTCGGGAGAAGCACGGATGAGCGAGCAGTCCACTTATAACTACAAGGTGGTGCGGCAATTTGCGATCATGACGGTGGTGTGGGGTATCGTCGGCATGCTCGTTGGCGTCATTATTGCCGCACAATTGATATGGCCTGACCTAAATTTCGGTCCCTGGCTGACTTATGGTCGCCTGCGCCCGCTGCACACCAATGCGGTGATTTTCGCATTCGGCGGCTGCGCACTGTTCGCGACGTCCTACTACGCGGTGCAGCGCACCTGCCACGTGAGACTGTTCAGCGACACGCTGGCGGCCTTTACGTTCTGGGGCTGGCAGTTGATTATTCTGCTGGCGGCTGTAACGCTGCCGCTCGGCATTTCCAGCGGCAAGGAGTATGCCGAACTGGAGTGGCCGATCGACATCCTGATCACCCTGGTCTGGGTGGCCTATGCGGTGGTGTTCTTCGGAACACTGATCACGCGGAAAATTTCCCACATTTACGTCGCCAACTGGTTTTTCGGCGCGTTTATTCTGACAGTGGCCGTGTTGCATCTGGTCAACAGCGCAGCGATCCCGGTCTCGCTGACCAAGTCCTACTCGGCCTATGCCGGTGTGCAGGACGCGATGATCCAGTGGTGGTACGGCCACAATGCGGTGGGCTTTTTCCTGACCGCAGGTTTTCTCGGCATCATGTATTACTTCATTCCGAAGCAGGCGGGGCGCCCAGTCTATTCCTACCGGCTGTCGGTGGTGCACTTCTGGGCGCTGATCTTTACGTATATGTGGGCCGGCCCGCACCATCTTCACTACACCGCGCTGCCGGACTGGGCGCAAAGCATCGGCATGCTGTTCTCGCTGATTCTGCTGGCGCCGTCCTGGGGCGGCATGATCA
>CAZVDN010000158.1:0-4950 GCA_964625665.1 uncultured Streptomyces sp.
CCTTGTTTGAAGGCAAAATCGACGCGCGCGGCAAGCGCGTCGGCATCATCATCAGCGGCGGCAACGTCGATTTCAAAAGCGTCGCGAACCTGCTTTAAAAGCCGGCAGCCAACGCCGGCATTGGCAGCGCGTCAGGCGGAAAAGCGCGGGGGCAACCTGTTAGAATCGCGCCTTTGCAAATTCCGTCCGGGCCATCGAAATGATTCTCTACGCCTCTGCAATATTTCTCGGCGCATTCCTGCTGTTTCTGGTGCAGCCGATCATCGCCAAACAGATTCTGCCGTGGTTCGGCGGCTCGGCCGCCAGATGGCGTTGCTGGCCGGCTATGCCTATGCGGATTTCACCGCCCGCTATCTGACGCACCGCCGGCAGGTGATTTTGCATGTGACATTGCTGGTGATCAGCCTGCTGGTGCTGCCGATTACGCCTGACGTGGCATGGAAACCGTCCGGCGAAGATAACCCGAGCTGGCGCATCCTCGGCCTGCTCACGCTGACCATAGGCCTGCCGTATTTCATACTTTCGACCACCAGCCCGCTGCTGCAGTCTTGGTTTGCGCGCAGTTTTCATCATGCCATTCCGTACCGCCTGTTTGCCTTGTCAAATCTGGCGTCCCTGCTGGCCTTGCTGGCCTATCCGTTTCTCGTCGAGCCCTGGATTACGACCCGCATCCAGTCGATAGCGTGGTCAGTGTTCTACGGGCTGTTCGTCTGCCTCTGCGGTTATGCGGCAATTGCCAGCATGCGCAGTACCGGCCATGAGGAGAAAGTGGCGGCTGACGCGGCTCCAAAAGACGACGCGCCTGGCGCCGGCATTCAATTCGTGTGGATGACACTGGCTGCCACTGCGACCTTTTTGCTGCTGGCCGTGACGACGCACATTACGCAGAACGTGGCTTCGCTGCCGTTCCTGTGGATCATTCCGTTGTCGCTTTATCTGGCGACCTTTATTCTCTGCTTCGATCATCCGCGCTGGTACCGCCGCGAGGTGTTCCTTCTGCTGGTCGCGGTGTTGCTGCCGCTGATGGCGTGGTACTCGGACTCACTTGATTTGAAGCTGGTGATCCCGATGTATTTGCTGGGCCTGTTTGCCTGCTGCATGTTTTGTCACGGGGAACTGGCGCACATCAAGCCGGCGCCGCGCCACCTGACGCGCTATTACCTGATGATTTCCGTCGGCGGAGCGGTCGGCGGTCTGCTGGTCGGCTTCGGAGCGCCGTATTTGCTGAACGGCTATTTTGAACTCGTCATCGGTTTGACCGGCTGTGCATTGCTGTTGCTGTATCGCACCTACCGTCTGGCCTGGTGGGCCCTGATCGGCGCTTCGGCAGTCGTCGGCGCCACGGCCTGGGGCGGCGGCAAATCGATCGATCATCAAATGGCGAATTCGCGGCTGATGATGCGCAACTTCTACAGCGTCATCAAAGTCCGGGACAATCAGGAGCCGACACCGTTCCGTTCCCTTGTGCACGGCGGCATCATGCACGGCGGGCAACTGATGGACCCGCAGTACCGTCTGCGGCCGAGCAGTTATTTCGGCACCAGCAGTGGTTACGGGCGCATGTTTGCCAGCCTGCCGGACGCGCCGCGCAAGGTCGGCATCATCGGTCTGGGCGCCGGCTCGGTCATCGCCTACGGCCGCAAGGGCGATACGTTCCGCTTTTATGAAATCAATCCGCAGGTCGTCGATGTGGCGCGCCGCGAGTTTACCTTCATGAACGATACGCCGGCGAAGATCGATGTCGTCCTCGGCGACGGTCGCCTCAGCCTCGAGCGGGAACCCGACCAGCAGTTCGATGTGCTGGCGATGGACGCGTTTTCGGGTGATTCGATTCCGATGCATCTGCTGACGCGCGAGGCGATGCAGATTTACCTGCGTCACCTGAAGCCGGGCGGCGTGATCATTTTTCAGGCCACTAACCGCTTCATCAACATCGCGCCCATCGTTGCCAGCCTCGCCAATGAGTTCGGCATGGCGTCGGTGCTGATCAGTGATTCGCCGGACAGCGAAGAGGGGCCCGACTACTGGACCTCAAGCACCGATCAGGTCATCGTGACCTCAAACCGCGCATTGCTGCAAGCGGAAAAAATCCGCAGTGTCGCTACTGAAATTGCGATCCCGGCGGGCTTCCGCGTCTGGACCGATGATTTCAACAATCTGGTGCGCGTGCTGAAGTAGGCGTTACGCCGGCAAAAAGCCGTTCACCGCGGCCACGAATGCCTGCGGATCTTCGATCTGCGGGCAGTGGCCGACACCGGGAATTTCCATGAAGCGGGCGCCGCCGATACCGGCGGCCAGTTCGCGTGCAATCGCCGGTGCAGTGGTGGCGTCCAGCGCGCCCACCATCACGAGGGCCGGATTGCGGATCGAGGCGAGTGCAGGTTTGAATTCGACGGCCGCGAGAGCGAGGCAGGCACTGGCAAAACAGCTGGCGTCCGCTTTCTCCAGAATGCGTTTGCGTTCCGCCACCACCTCCGGATGGGATGCGATGAACGCCGGCGGAAACATGCGCTGGATCGCGATATCGAGCGCGCCGCCCATGCCCTCGGCGCGCACCCGCGCGGCCAGTGCACGCAGCGGTGTCTTGCCGGCCTCCGGGAACCCGGCCAGCGCATCGGCCACGATCAGGTGGCTGAATCGCGCGCCGTGGCGGATCGCCAGCGCGACGGCGATGAACCCGCCGAGGCCATTGCCGAGCACGTCGGTCTGCGTGTCGAGGCCCGTTTCATCCATCCAGGTCGCGATGCGGTCGGCATAGTCCTCAATCTTCGTGCCGCAGGCCGCTGAACCCCCGTAGCCGGGAAGATTGATGCGCCAGACCCTGCGGTTTTTCTCCAGCATGGGCGCGACTGCGTCGAAGGCCGTGCGATCAGCGAGCAGCGAATGCAGAAGAACGAGATCGCGTCCGTTGCCGCCGTGCGCAACATCCAGCGGTGAATTATTGGTAGTCATTGTTTTACTTTCTGCAAACGTGGTTGGCCGCCACTGTAGCGGTTTTGCCGTCAGTCGCCAAAAAGATTTCGTCTGGCATGTTGCAGGTGGGAGACGATCGCGTGCTTGGCGCGGGCGTCGTCCCGATCCTTGAGGGCCGTCACGATGGCGCGATGTTCCTGCTGATAAACGAGGCGGCGTTCGGCGGTGACAATGCGGTCCTTGAGCTTTCCCCATTCGGATTGCTGGCGCACGGCCGTGACGATTTCGAGCAGGCGCACCATGAAGCGATTGTGACTGGCGTTCGCCATCGCCTGGTGCAGGGCGGCGTCCCAGAGCTCAAATTCATCAAGGGTAGTCGCATGCTCGGCTTTTTCCAGGCAGATCTCCATGCGCGAAAAGTCGGCGGCGGTGGCGTGTGTCACGATCAGTTCGGCGATGGCCGGTTCGATCCGCAGACGCGCCTCCATGACTTCGGCCGGGCTGATGTTGAGCATTGAGTCGGATTTTGCTGGCGCGTCACCGGGGGGCGTACCAGTGAGAAAAGTGCCGCGGCCCACTTCCCGTGTGATATAGCCTTCGGCTTCCAACTGGGCAAGGCCGCGCCGGACCGCATTGCGGGGCAGGCGGAAGCGTTTTGAAAATTCGCGTTCTGTCGGCAGTTTGGCGCCTGGCAGGAGCGAACCGTCGGTGCTGCCGGCGAGGACAAAATCGCGGATTCGCTGCACTTGTTGTTTCGAAAGTTCTCGGGTGCTCATGGTGTTGACATATCCAAGGCTCCGATGAATTTTGAACCAATATGTAAAATGGTTCAAATAGTGCCTTAGGGTGGCCGCAGGTGATGCTCAATTCAGTTGTTCAAGGTTGGATTTAGCCTTGACTTTCTCTCATCAGATTTAATGAACCAATGTGTTGAGAAAACGAACCAATTGGCCAATTTAATTGACATTTCAGGCGCTGTTTTTTAGCATCCAGCGAGCATGTTTCGGCTCATTTTCGGTGCCCGGGATGGCGATTCCGCGGCGCACAGTGCAACTACAAAAAATTCCGCAAACCGCCGGCAAGGCCTGCGCGGCAGGATGGTTCGGTCGGTAGAGCGGTTTCTTGGAAAATTTTCATCGGGGGAGGAGTCATGAACTGTGAACTGGCGCAAAAAGTTGCTGTGGTGCTGGGCCGTATTTGCGTGGCATTGCTATTTTTTCAGTCGGGCTGGCACAAGATAGGCGGCGGCTTCGACAAAAATCTCGAGGTGATGGTTAAAAAAGGTCTGCCCATGCCCGAAGTGCTGCTGACCCTCACGATCATTCTGGTGTTTGCCGGCGGACTCATGATTTTGCTGGGCTGGTATGCGCGCACGGCCGCGCTGGTGCTGGCCCTATGGATGGTGCCGATCACGTTTTATTACCACGCGTTCTGGGACGCGGATCCGGCGCAGTTGTTCAATCAGACCACGCATTTCATGAAGAATCTGGCGATCACCGGCGCATTGCTGCATTTGTTTGCGGTCGGGCCGGGGCCCTGCAGTCTGCACGATGAGTGCGCACGAAAGGACGGCGCTGCAGCGTGACGGCAGAAACCATTCGCCTGGCGGTCATTTCCGAGGGCACCAGTTCATGGCCGTTGTTCGTGGCGGAAGCGCAGGGCTTTTTTGAACGGGCCGGCGTCCGTGTCGATATGACGGTGACGGGGTCATCGGTCAGGCAACTTGAGCAGTTGAGTGCCGGCGGTTACGACATCGGTTTCCAGCAGTCCGACCACGTGGTGCGCGCCGTCGATGGCGTTTGCCCACGCGCCCGAGTTGTCGCTGGTCGTCGCCCCGCAGATTGCCACGTTTGAAGACCTGCGCGGCGGGACGATCGTCGTTGACGGTGCGCGCACCGGCTACGCGCTGTTGCTGCGCAAATTGCTGGCCGACCACGGGTTGTTCGAGAAGGATTACCGCATGCAGGAGTTCGGCGGCTCGCAGGAGCGCCAGGACGCGATGCGCGGCGGTGGCGGCATTGCGACATTGCTCAACCC
>CAZVDN010000158.1:4965-8126 GCA_964625665.1 uncultured Streptomyces sp.
GATCGACCTGGGACTTTTTTCCGACGTATCCGGGGCCGGTCGGCGCGTCGCGTCGCGGCTGGGCCGCTGCCCATCCGAATGCGCTGACCGGGTTCATTCGCGCCATGCACGATGCGTTTGCCTGGCTGAAAGACCCGCGCCACAAAGCCGAGGCCATCGCTTTGTTGCCGCCGCGTCTGAACATGGATGAAAAAGTCGCCGGTTCCGCGTTTGATGATTACGTCAGGCAGCCGGTGCCCGCCATCACGGCGCAAGGCATGCGCGAGGTTATTGACATCGTTTGGGATGCCGAAGGTTATCGCGGCGCCAAGGGGCGCGCCGAAAAGTATCTCGACAGCCGATTTCTTGAACAGGCGCTGGCCGCGCGCGCCTGATTGATCGACAGGGGAATTCATGCCGGACGCACTGGTTCAGTCAGCCATCCATCATTGGGCACCGCGGTTTGTTTCCAACGGTGTGCCGCTGACCGATTTTGAGGAGGTCACCGCCAAACTCGAGCGCTGGGAAGACTGGTGCGAGGCGTGGAGCAATTGCGCTGCGTTGCATGAAGGCATCGGCCGCGCTGCGCTCAAGGACGGCTTTAATCTGTCGGCGGCCCAGCATCTGACGACCGCCGGCGTCTGTTACCACTTTGCCAAATTCGTGTATGTGCGTGATGTCGCGCAAATGCGCGCCGCGCACATGAAGGCGGTGGAATGCCGCAAACTGGCATTGCCGCATTTGCGGCCCGCCGGCGAATACGTGCGCATTCCGTTTGAGGGCAAATCGTTTGCGGCGATCCTGCGCCGTCCGCAGGGTGTAGCTTGTGCGCCGGTGGTCGTGATGTGCATGGGGCTCGACTCGGCGAAAGAAGAAATGGACAGCTACGAGTCGCTGTTTCTCGCGCGCGGGCTGGCTACGCTGACGTTCGACGGGCCGGGGCAGGGCGAGTCGGAATACGACATCCCGATCCGCGGCGAATACGAAACGGCGGTGAAGGCGGTGGTCGACTGGATTGAAAAGCGTCCGGAACTCGATGCGGCGAAGGTGGGGTTGTGGGGCGTCAGCCTTGGCGGCTATTACGCGCCGCGCGCCGCAGCGTTTGAAAAGCGCATCAAGGCCTGCATCGGTTTGTCCGGCCCCTACGACTGGTCGGAAGTCTGGCCGAAACTGCCGCAACTGACGCGCGATACTTTCCGCGTCCGCGCCCATGCCGCCAGCGAGGACGAGGCCATCCGCATCGGGCGCACGCTGACGCTCAAGGGCGTGGCCTCGAACATCACCTGTCCGCTCTACCTGGTTGCGGGCAAACTCGACCGCATCGTGCCCTGGCAGGATGCCGAGCGCGTTGCACTCGAGGCCAAAGGGCCGGTCGAGCTGGTTGTGATTGAAGACGGCAACCATGTGGCCAACAATCGCGTGTATAAGTACCGCACGCAGTCGGCCGACTGGATGGCGCAGCAGCTCGGATTACCGCGCGTTTGATTACCTGAGGAGGTGAGCATGGGCAAATTTCCGGCATTGACCGCACTGGCATCGCTGACGGCCTGGTTGATCGCGGCACCGTCATTGCCTGCTGCTGCGGCTGACCAGGCTTATCCGGTCAAACCGATCCGCATGATCGTGCCGTTTCCAACCGGTTTCGCCAGCGATTTCCTCGCGCGAACCATCAGTCAGAAGCTATCCGACAAATACGGCAAACAGGTCATCGTCGATAACCGCCCCGGCGGCGGTGGCGTGATCGGCGCTGTCCTGCTGTCAAAATCAGCCCCCGACGGCTACACGCTGGCGACCGTCGGCGTGCCCCATCTGGTCAATGTGCTGATCGTCGATGAACCGCAGTACCGGCCGCTCGAGGATTTCACGGCCATTGCCGAACTCGCATCGCTGCCGAATTTCGTGCTGGCCGGCCCCGCGGTGAGTTCAATCCAGGATTTGATTGCGCAGGCCAAACAGCGGCCCGGCCAGCTTAACTTTGCCTCGGGCGGCGTCGGCAGCCAGTCGCATATTGCCGGCGAACTCTTCAAGCTGGCGGCCGGCATCAATACTGTGCACGTGCCCTTCCGCTCGCTCGGTGACGCCGTGACCGAAATAGTGTCGCAACGCTTGCATTACTACGTGATTCCGATCAGTGCCGGGTTGCCGTTGCTGAAAGAGGGGCGCCTGAAGGCGCTGGCCGTGACCGTCGACAAGCGTCTTGAACAACTGCCGGATGTGCCGACCACGGCAGAAGCCGGGTTGCCCGGGTTTCGTATCGACGGCTGGTTCGGCGTGGTCGGCCCGGCCGGCATGCCACGCGCGCTCGTCAATCAGCTTAATGCCGACATCGTCGAAGCCCTGAAACAGCCGGATACGCGCGAACGGTTCGTGCGCATGGGCGCGGAACCCGTATATACGACCCCGGCCACGTTTGAGAAAATGATGAAGGACGAATTCGTCCGCTATCGCGACGTCATCAAATCCGCCGGCATCCGCGCGCAGTAAACGGCGCGCTATTGCCGCTTTTTGGAAGGTAGATCGATGAAGACAATGACCATTGCCATGCTCGCTGCGCTGCTGGCCACGGCCGCAACTGCGCAAACCACTTACCCCGACAAGCCGATCCGCATGATCGTGCCTTTCCCGCCCGGGTCGGCGAGCGATTTTCTGGCGCGCACGGTCGGCCAGAAACTCAACGAAAAATACGGCCAGCAGGTGGTCATCGACAACCGGCCGGGCGCCGGCGGAGTCGTTGGCAGCGGCATGATCGCGAAAGCCGTGCCTGACGGCTACACGCTGGGCATGATCGGCCAGCCGTTTCTGATCAATGCGATCCTGCAGAAGGACGCTCCCTATCGCGCGCTGGAGGACGTGGCGACCGTGGCCCAGGTTGCCTATCTTGCCAACGTGCTGGTGGTGACCCCCGGCCTCGGCGTCAAAAGCACGGCGGAACTGATTGCCATGGCCAAGGCAAAACCGGGTGAACTGAATTTCGGTTCCGCCGGGATCGGTGCCTCTTCGCATATCGCCGGTGAAGCCTTCAAGTCGGCGGCCGGCATCAATGTCGTGCATGTGCCGTTCAAGCTGCTGAGCGACGTGTTTACGGAAATGGTCGCCGGCCGGGTCCACATCTACATGTTTCCGCTGCCGGCGGTGATGCCGATGCTGAAAGACGGGAAACTGCAGGTGCTGGCGGTCGGCAC
>CAZVDN010000159.1:0-8114 GCA_964625665.1 uncultured Streptomyces sp.
AATCCGGATCAGCCAGCGCGCTCACCACCAGCAGCGTATTGGCCGGCGCCTCGCCCTTGAAGAATTCCTGACGCACCTTGCCGACCGCATCGCGGTATTTGATGTCGGTGAGAAAGACGGTGGTCTTGGCGACATCTTCCATGCGCCCGCCCGCGCCCTCGATGACACGTTTCATGTTTTCAAGCAGACGGCGCGTCTGGCCGGCGGCATCACCCTTGCACACCACATTGCCCTGCTCGTCGCGAGAGGTCTGGCCGGCGACGTAGAGCGTGCGTCCGGCTTCGACGATGACGCCGTGCGAATAAGTCTTGCCGGCGGGAACGAATACGTTGGTGGGTTGATAGGGGGTGCGTTTCATGGGGCCTCCGGAAATCAGACGGAAACGTTCGAAGTTACACGTGAGCTACGAAAAACCTTTTGCGTCACTCCTTCCCCCCTTGAGGGGGAAGGCGGGGATGGGGGGACTGCAATCGTACCATTACCCCCCATCCTGGCGCGCGAACACGTTACTGGCGAAGCCAGCCGTTTGCGGGTAGCGCGCCATGCGCTCGCTCCCGCCCCGGATCGCTTCGCGAACGCCGTGTCGCGAGCGCCTTCCCCCTCAAGGGGGGGAAGGGACCTGCTAATCAGCCTTCCAGCTACATTTATTGCGGTCTGTAAACCACCGGCGCCAGCGTGTTCTGATCGATCATCACATCGACAATCGCCGGTTTGCCGCTGGCGAAGGCACGCTGGATCGCGCCCTCGAGTTCTTCGGGCTTCGTTACATGCTCCCCGTGCGCGCCGAACACCTTGGCGAGCGCACCGAAATCCGGGTTGTTGTAATCGACGGCGAAAAAACGCCCGCCGTAATGTTCGTTCTGGAACGCGCGCTCGTTGCCGAGGCCCTGATCGTTGAAGACGACGTAAACGACGGGGATGTTTTCACGCATTGCGGTTTCGAGTTCACCGATATTGCACATCGCGCCCATGTCGCCCGAGGCACAGAGCACCGGACGGTCGGGCCGCGCGAGCTTGGCGCCCAAGGCAATCGGAAACGAACCGCCGACCGAGGCCCAGTCGTCGATGCACATGAAGGTGCCCGGCTCCCAGCTCTTGAAATAACTGCGCACGTGTTTGCCGCCGTTGCCGGCATCGACCACGCAGAGGCCGTTCTGCGGCAGCACCTTGCGGATCATGTGCGCGACGAACTGCGACTGGATCGGCACCGCGGTGTGATTGACCACGCCCTGCAGCTCCGCTTCCCAATCAGCGCGCGCCTTGGGCACATCGACCCAGCACTTGGTGAGTTTGGCTTTCGTCACGCGCTCAGTGAGGCCGGCGATGAAGCTCGCCGTCGAACCGGTGACGCCGATGTCCACCGGAAACACGATGCCGATCTGGCCGGGGGCGGTGCTGTGATGCACGAGTTTGGCTTTCTCGCTGAAGATGCCGTACTTGTGCGTGGTCGAGAAGGTGTCGATGTGCGCGCCGATGGCGATGATGAGATCGGCCTGCGGCACGATGCGGTTGGCGCTGCCGAAACCGCTGCGGCCGAGCGGGCCGAGGGCCAACTGGTGCGAGGTCGGAAACGCATCGGGTGTGTACTGCAGCGCGCCGACCGGAATGCCGGTCTGTTCGGCGAGCGCGGCCATCGCTGCGGTGGCGTTTTCATTGATCAGACCGCGGCCGACGACGAACACCGGCTGTTTGGATTTTTTCAGCAGTTCAAACACCGCATCGAGCTGGGCCGCATCGCAGGTCGGCAGCACGCTGTTGCGATAGTGGTCCGGCGCGATGGCTTCGACCGTGGTTTGTTCGAGCAGGATTTCGCTCGAGGCCTCGATGTGCGTCGGGCCCTGCGGTTCGGTGAGCGCCACGCGGAAGGCCTTGCGCACCAGCTCCTGCACCTTTTCCACATTCGGAATGCTGTAGGCCCATTTGGTCAGCGGCTTCATGAACGTGACCTGGTCCATGTCCTGCGTCGAGTCGCGTTCGCGCACGACACTTTCCTGCACGCCGCAGATGCTGATCACCGGCACGTTGCCGCGGTTCGCCGCAGCGATGCCGGTGGCGAGGTTGGTGACGCCGGGCCCTTCGGTGGCGGTGACGATGCCGGGCTTGCCCGAAGCGCGCGCGTAGCCATAGGCCATGAAGGCCGCGCCCTGCTCGTGCCGCGTAAGGATGAAGCGTATTTCCGGCGTGTCGCGCGGCTCGTCGAGTATGGCAAGGTTCTGCGTGCCGGGAATGCCGAACACGTGTTGGACTTTTTCGCGCAGCAGCGCATCGACAAGGGCGCGCGCGCCGGTGGATTTTTTGGCCATCTTCAATTCCTGTTTATCTTGTTACTCAGGTGCTTCTTTGCCCCCACCCTGCCCCTCCCCCGCTTCGCAGGGGAGGGAATGAGTTCAACGCACCTTCAACACCAGCTTGCCGCGGAAATGCCGCCCCTTGCTCACCGCATTGGCTTTCGCCGCATCGGCCAGCGGAAATACCGTGATCTCCGGCACTTTGACCGCGCCACTGGCGATCAGCGAAGAGATGCGGTCGAGATGCTCGCGGTCGCGGCCGACTTTCGGCCGCAGGCCTTTGACATCGGTGCGTGGCGTCGCCGGCGCGTTGGCGCCCGAGGCGATGAAGGCCGCGCGACCGCCGGACTTCAGCACTTCATAGGAACGCGTTGCCACATCGCCGCCGACCGTATCGAACACGGCATCGATGTTCGACACCACCTTGGTGAAGTCGTCCTTGTTGTAATCGATGATCTGATCGGCACCGAGCGTTTTCAGATAAGCGTGATTGGCCGCGCTCGCCGTAGTGATGACGCGCGCGCCGATGTGCTTGGCGATCTGGATGGCAAAACTCGCCACGCCGCCGGCACCGCCCTGAATCAGGATGGTCTCGCCTTTTTTGAGCTGGATGGTGTCTTCGATCGTCACCAGCGCGGTGAGGCCGATCAGCGCCACCGCCGCCGATTCAATGTGCGTGAGTTTGGCCGGCTTCTTCGCGATGATCGATTCCTTGATGGCGACCTTCTCGGCATAGGCCGCTTCGATGCCGACATCACAGACGCCGAACACTTCGTCACCAATCTTGAAGTCCTTCACGCCGTCGCCGAGCGCGCTGACCACGCCGGAGAAATCGCGGCCCGGGCTGTAGGGCAAAAATCCGACCGGGCCATAGGAACCGGCGACCACGCGCCAGTCGGCGCCGTTGACGCTCGCCGCATGCACATCGATCATCACCTGGCCGGCGGCCAGGACGGGGTCCTTGTATTCGCCGAATTGCAGTTCTTCCGGGCCGCCGTGTTTGGCGAAAAACGCTGCTTTCATGTGCTTCTCCTGTGTGGGAATTTTTGCGTGCGGCATCCTAGCACGCCGTTCTGAACACGCGCGCCGATGATGCGCTACTCCATCTTGATATTGGCCTGCTTGACCACCTGCCCCCAGCGCGCAATCGATGCGCGCACTTCGGCTGCCCATGCCTCGGGCGTGCCGCTGCCGGCGACGAAGCCGAGATCGGCCAGACGGTTGCGCGATTCGGGCGCCTGAAAGGTCTGGTTGAACGCACCGTTGAGCCGCGCGACGATGTCCTTCGGCGTGCCCGCGGGGGCGAACACGCCCCAGGTGATGCTCGCCTTCACATCCGGGAATCCGGCCTCGGTGAAGGTCGGCACCTGCGGCACCGATTCAAGACGGCGCTCGCCGGTCAGCGCGAGGCCGATCATCTGCCCCGCAGCGATCGGGCCTTTGGCCGCGCCCGCCGTGGTGAAGATCATGGTCACATGCCCGCCCAGCGCATCGGCCATCGCCGGGCCCGCGCCTTTGTAGGGCACGTGGATCATGTCGATGCCGGCCGCCAGTTTCAGCATTTCGCTCGCCATGTGACCGCCGGTGCCGAAACCGGCCGAGCCATAGGTCAACTGCCCCGGCTTCTGTTTCGCCAGCGCGACGAGTTCCTTCACCGTGCGCGCTGCCGTCGACGGATGCACGAGCAGAATCGACGGGCTCGATGCGGCAAAAATCACCGGCGCGAAATCCTTGAGGCTGTCGTAGGGCGTTTTCGGAAACAGGCTAGGGTTCACCAGAAACGCCGAATCCACCAGCAACAGCGTGTAACCGTCAGGCTGGCTGCGCGCCACCATGCCGGTGCCGATGGTGCTGCTGCCGCCCGGACGGTTGTCGATGACCACCGTCTGCCCAAGCTGTTCGGTGAGCTTCGGCACCACCGAACGCAAAATGATGTCCGAGCCGCCGCCGGGCGCGTAGGGAATGATCACGCGCACGGGTTTGTCCGGAAATTTCTCCTGCGCGTGCGCGATGCCCGCGCCCTGCAGAACGAAGGTCGCTGCCGCAAGGGCGAGCGCGGATTGTCTGGTCAACATGAAGAATGGCCGGTTTATTTGTTCAGCGTCCGCGGATGCGGTCGCCGTTCGACAGCGCCGCTGCTCGTCACCCAATCGAAATATTCCTCGGCGGGTTTGCCGGCCATGCGGTCGAGCAGCCAGTCACCGGCGATCGCGTTGTATTTCGGCCCCAGCACCAATGACGGCGCCCCCGAGAGCGCGTGGCGCTCGCCTTCGTAACAGACGATCGGCGACGGGCTGCCGCAGCGCGCGGCGAGGTTCAGTGTATGCACGATCGGCGAGAGCTCGTCCTTCTCGCCGATGATGTTGAGCCAGGGCACCTTCATCTCGCCGATCATCGGCCGCAGGTCCATCTTCGCAGCCATGCGGTCGAACTCGGCTTCGTCATGCAGGTCGGTCATCCACATGAAGCGCTTTTTGTAGGTCGGGCTCGCGCATTCGAAAATCATGTGGCAGCCCGGCTCGTGGCAGCAGCGTTCCACCACGCAGCCCTTCATGCGCGGCTGCGTGATCGCCACCTGCGTCATCCAGTAGGAACCGAAACTCGTCGCGAAGCAGGCGATCTTGTCCGGATCGACCTCGGGGCGCGAGAGCAGAAACTTCATCAGCACTTCGCCGGCCTGTATCCAGTTGTCTTCGGTGACATAGGCGCCGAGCAACGGCGCTTCGCCCTGCCCGGGGCCGTCGATGGCGAGCACCGCGAAGCCGCGGCTGAGAAAACGCTCGCCGTACTGCGCAACCTGCAGTTCCTTGCGCGAATCCATGCCGCCCGAAGCAAGGATGGTCGGCACGCGGCCGCCGCTGTAACCGGGTGGCAGATGCAGCAGCGCGGGAATCTTCGCGTTACCGAACGGGATCTGGAAACGCTGCACCTTGTGCGGCGCGTAACGGATCCAGCCGTCGTAGTTGGCGTTAAGGCGGTCGTAGATGCGGCGCAGTTCCTCGTCATCGTCGCAGATCGCCCACGCTGCGGGCGTGAGCATGATGGCGGCGGCGAAATAGTCCTCGCGCGCGGTGACGAAGTGGCCCTTCTCCTCGGCCTCTTTGGCGGCGCGTTCGCGGCGCGCTGCAGCAGCCATGAAGGCCGGCGCAATATCTTCGTATTTTTTGATGCGCGCCTTGGCCCAGTTGAATTCCTGCGCTGCATCGGTGCCGATCACGCGCAGCGTATATCCCGTACGGGGCTGGTCCCAGTCGATGTTTTCCGCACGAATCACGGTGTCCAGCAGCCATTGTTGTTCGAACCAGCGCTTGGGCCCCCAGGTCGTGGCCTTCGAATGAATGCTCATCGGTGTGCTCTTTCAGTGGAGTTGTGGAAACGCAGGACGGCTCGGGGACCGTTCGACTTATGGATACTGCTGTGCAGCAACACTAAAGCATGCAGTCGGCGAGCGTCAACCGCCGGCGCCACCGTTTGCGCCGCGTCTTCTTGTGGCGTTGCATCGGACATGCTAGGTTAGCCGCCACGATGCGCGGCACACGCGCCGAACAACCGAGGAGACGCCGCAATGCCGAGCACCGCAATTCGCCGCCGCTGGACCCCGATGATCCTCGCTGCCACCGCACTGGTCGCCGGCGCGCTCGCCGCTTACAGCGCGCGCGCTGCCGACGATGCCGCCGCCTACCCCGGGCGCCCGATCCGCATCATCGTGCCGTATCAGACGGGCGGCCTGCCGGACATCGCGGCACGCCTGATGGCGCCACGCCTGACCGAGTTGTGGAAACAGCCGGTGGTCATCGACAACCGCACCGGTGCCGGCGGCATTATCGGCACCGAGATCGTGGCGAAAGCCAACCCCGACGGATATACGCTGGTGTTCGTATCGTCAGGCCACGTTGCGCTGCCGGCGGTCAATTCGCAGATCCCCTTCGATCCGCGCAAGGATTTTTCGGCAGTGGCGATGGGTGCGGTCGGCGCCTACTGTCTGGTGGTCGCGCCGTCGCTCGGCGTGAAATCGGTGAAGGAACTCATCGCGCTCGCGCAAAGCAAACCCGGGCAGTTGAATTTCGCTTCGGCCGGCATCGGCACCGGCACCCACTTCGCTGCGGAACTGTTCAAGGACCTCGCCAAGGTCGATGCCGTGCACATTGCCTTTCGCGGCATCCCCGACGGCCTGACCGACACCATGGGCGGACGCACGCAGTTCTTCATGCCGCCGCTGGCCAGCGCTTCCGGACTGGCGAAGGACGGCAAGCTGCTGATCCTAGCCGTGTCGCGCCGCGTGCCCGGTTATGAAAGCATTCCGACGCTGTCCGAATCAGGCCTCGGCAAATTCAACTGGGACGCCTGGGGCGGGTTGCTCGCGCCGGCAAAAACGCCGCGCGCGATCATCAACAAACTCAATGCCGAAATCAACCGCATCCTGACGGTGCCTGAAGTGCGTCAGCGCGTCGTCGCGCTCGGCGCCGACATCGTGCCGCTGACGCCGGTGGAATTCGACAAACTGATCGAAGACCAGATCCAGATGACCACCTCGCTGGCCAAACGCGCGGGGATCAAGCCGCTGTAACCGCTTCTTCGAGCAGTTATCCGGCGCTCAGCGCGCCTTCTTCACGAACGCGCCGGCGTTGCGCCCGGCCACACGCCCCGTCGCCAGCGCGGGCGCCAGCCCGCCGGCGTATTCGTAGTGGCTGATGTTGCCGACGTCGCAGCCGGCCGCATACAAACCTTCGATCACCGTCTGCCGGTATTCGACGCCGATGCGCTTGACCGGCGTCTCCGAATCATCAAGCGCGCGCTCGGCCGGCACAGTGGCCAGCACCGAACTGCTGGCCGTGCGGCGCACGACACGGCCGTGGTTGTCCACCTGCAGCCCGCCCATGGTGAAGGTGATCGAGGCCTTGACCGCGACCGCATAAAACGGCGGATGGATCAGCGGCAGGCGGTGCAGTTTGCGCGGCGGCAGCAGATCATCGCCGCGACCGCTCTGCAGCAGATGGTTGAATTCGGTGAGTTCGCGCAGCACGCGCGGTTCAGGGATACCGAAGGCCGCAAGCTTTTTGCACAGTTCTTCAATCGTGTCGGCCACCACCACCGGCGCGCCGGCTTTTTTGGCGCGGTCGACGATCACGCGCGTGACCACCTTCGACGCATGCATGTCCTTTGAATCATAAAGTGCGTGATCGATGATGTAGAAGCCGCGGCCTTCGGGCTGGTGGATCAGGCTTTGGTTGAGCGTGTCTTCCGAGCCGCCCAGCGATTCGTCGCAGAAGCGTTCGCCGCGCAGGTTGATCGCCACCGCCTTCTGCCCGTAATGCTGGCTGACATCACGGAACTCCCATTTGGTAAAGCGCGCCGGCGGCGCCGCCAGTGCGTGGCCGTAGATGTTGTGCATGCCGGGTGACGCCGCCGCACCGATCTGTGTCGCCGCGAGAAACGCATCGCCGGTGCTCCACGGGTTGGAGCGCAGATACAGATTGCTCGGGTTTTTCAGCACGTAACGCGCGAGCAGTTCGCTGTTGCCCTGAAAGCCGCCGGTAGCGAGCACCACGGCGCGCGCCGCCTCGTCGGTCACGCGATCGTCGCGTGCAATGCGCACGCCGCGGATGACGCCGTCTTCGGTGATCAGCGAATCGAGCGACGACTCCAGACGCAGGTCGCCGCCGAGTTCGACAAACCGTTTGCCGAGCGCTTCAATCGCCTGCGGCGGCTGCATCTGGCGGCCGAGGCCGAAGTCTTCATGACAGCGCTGGTCGGGGCCGAGATCGACGCCCTGCGTGGCGAGCCAGGTGCGCGCGGCGTCGATGTTCTCGTGAATCATCCACTGGA
>CAZVDN010000160.1:0-8079 GCA_964625665.1 uncultured Streptomyces sp.
TACCGGCCTGTCACGCCGGGGGTCGCGGGTTCGAGTCCCGTCCACTCCGCCAGCTTTACCGAGGCGAACGCATGTTCGCCTTTTTTTTGGCGCGAGTTTTGGCGTTTGCCAGGCGCCGTTAGCTGATCGGTGAACCGACATGTTCGATTTCGTCCATAAACACAAGACGCTGATCCAGATTGTGCTGGCGGTGATTTTTCTGCCGTTCGCGTTTTTCGGTGTCGATTCCTACTTTCGCAGCGTCGATCTGGGCGCCGACATCGGCTCGGTCAACGGGCGCCCGATCACGCAGCAGGAGTTTGCGCAATCGCTGCAGGAACGCCAGGCCGCGCTGCAGCGCATGATCGGCGGCAACGTGCCGCCCGGCTTGCTCGACAGTCCTGAAATCAAGACCGCGGTCGTCGACGCGCTGGTCCGCCAGCGCCTGTTGCTCGACCGTGCCGCGGCCATCGGGGTCATCGTGCCGGACAGCCAGTTGCAGCAGTTGATCGCCGAGCAGCCGGGCTTTCTCGAGGGCGGCAAGTTTTCCAATGCGCGTTATGTCGAAATTCTGCGCCGGCAGAACCTGACGCCGGTCCAGTTCGAAAACATCGTGCGCCGCGATCTGATGGTTGAGCGCATTGGAGATGCCTATCGTTCCACCGCGCTGGTCTCCAGTGCTGTGACCGACCGCCTGCTGCGCATCAACGGCCAGCAGCGCGAGGTCAGCCAGATCGTCATCGAGCCGCAGCAGTTTGTCAGTGAAGTGAAGCTTGCCGACGATGCGGTCAAGCAGTATTACGATGCGCATCCCGACGAGTTCAAGGTGCCTGAACGCGCGCGCATCGAGTATCTGGTGTTGTCGCTGGACAGCATTGCGGCGCAGACCGAGGTTTCCAATGACGATGTCCGTCAGTATTACGAGCAAAACCTCAAGCAGTTCGCCAAGGGCGAAGAACGCCAGGCGAGCCACATCCTGATTACGGCCGATGCCAGCGCCAGTCCGGACATGAAGGCGAAGGCACGCGCCCAGGCCGAGAGCCTGCTGCAACAGGTGCGCAAGAAGCCCGCCTCGTTTGCCGAACTCGCGAAGAAGAATTCGCAGGACCCCGGGTCTGCGGTCAAAGGCGGCGACCTCGGCTATTTTCCGCGCGGCGCCATGGTCGGCCCGTTTGAAAACGCGGTGTTCGGCATGAAAGTCGGGGAATTGTCCGACATCGTCGAGTCGCAGTTCGGCTTCCACATCATCAAGCTGACCGGCGTAAAAGGCCGTGGCTACGAAGATGTGCGCAAGCAGGTCGAACAGGACCTCAAGCGCCAGCGTGCCAGCAAGCGCTTCTCCGAACTCGCCGAACAATTCAGCAACCTCGCGTTCGAGCAGGGCGACAGCCTGAAGCCGGCCGCCGATGCACTCAAGTTGCCGGTGCAGAACGGCGGCTGGGTCAACCGTAACAGTGCGGACAACAAATTGCTCAATAACCCGAAACTGCTGCAGGCCGTGTTTTCGGATGAGGTTGTCAAAAACAAGCGCAATACCGAGGTCATCGATGTCGGCGGCAACACTCTGGTTGCGGCACGCGTCGTCGAGCATGCGCCGGCAAGCGTTTTGCCGCTGTCAGACATCAGCGCCGGCATTGCCAAACAGCTGACGTTGAAGCAGGCAGGACAGCTGGCTGCCAAACACGGCCGTGATTTGCTGGCTAAGCTGAAGGCCGGCGAGGATGCGGCGGGCAAATGGTCGCCCGCCAAGCTGATCAGCCGTCGCGACACGCAGGGGCTTTCGGCACCCGAGGTTGCCGAAGCATTCAAACTCGACGGCGGAAAACTGCCGGCTTATGCCGGTGTCGAAAATCCGCGCGGCGCCTTTGTGCTGCTCAAGGTGTCACGCACCGTCGAGGTTGAGGAAGCCGATGCGGCCAAGCGCAAGGCGGCGACCGATGAATTGCGCCAGATCGTTGCTCAGGAACAGAGCAATGCCTATGTGGCCGCGCTCAAGGCCAAGGCCGACGTCAAGCTGAAACTCGACAAGATCGAGCAGAAGCCGCAGTAACGTCAGAGCCGGTTCAGCATCGGGTAAGGGGCGGCAGGAACCGCCGGTTTACCCGATCATCAAGCCTGAATCATCAGGCCCGCAATTCAATCGGGTATGCCCAGCGCTGTGGTGTTAAAGCCGCCGTCCACATACATGATCTCGCCGGTGATGCCGGAAGCAAGATCAGACAGCATGAACGCCGCGGCATTGCCGACATCCTCAATGGTGGTGTTGCGACGCAACGGCGCATGCTGCGCGTGGTAACCGAGCAGCTTCGAGAAATCCGCAATGCCGGCGGCCGCCAGGGTCTTGATCGGGCCGGCGGAAATGCCGTTGACCCGGATGCCGCGCGGCCCGAGGCTCTGCGCCATGTAACGGACGTTTGCCTCAAGGCTGGCCTTGGCCAGCCCCATGACGTTGTAGTGCGGCACCGCGCGCACGGCGCCGAGGTAGCTCAACGTCAGCAGCGACCCTTTGCGGTTCTGCATCATCGGCTGTGCCGCGCGGCCCAGCGCGGCAAAACTGTAGGAACTGACTTCGTGCGCGATGCGAAAGCCTTCGCGGGTGACGGTATCGAGGTATTCGTTGTCGAGCTGTTCGCGCGGCGCGAAAGCGATCGAGTGCACCAGCCCGTCGAGGCCGTCCCAGCGGCTGCCGAGTGTTTTGAACAGGTCGTCGATTTGCGCGTCGGTGCCGACGTCGCAGGGAAACACCAGGTCGGAGCCAAACGCCTCCGACAGCTTGATCACGCGGTCCTTGACCGTTTCGTTCTGATAGGTAAAGGCCAGCTCGGCGCCTTCGCGGCGGGCTGCCTCGGCGATGCCGTAGGCGATCGAACGGTTGCTGAGCAGGCCGGTGATGAGAATTTTTTTGCCTTGCAGGAAGCCCATTTCAATTCCTTGTCCGGGATGTCGTGCGGGCGCGATTATAACGTATCGATGCGCGGCACCGGGACGCTGACGGCGGCGATGCGATTACGCTACACTGGCCGGCGATGCGCGCGAACCTTTTCTTGAACCGAATCCGCAGCTGCGGCCTGGCCGGTCTGGCGATGTTGCTGGCCGCCTGCGATGGTGCGATCTGGAACAATCCCTATCCGGCGGCCGACGCCGGCGCCAACATCCTTTATTCCTCGTTTGCCGAGCGCCCCAAGCACCTCGATCCGGTGCAGTCCTACAGTTCGAATGAAATCGTCTTCACGGCGCAGATTTACGAGCCGCCGCTGCAATACCACTACCTGAAACGCCCCTATACGCTGATACCGGGCGTCGCGGAGTCGATTCCCGAGCCTTATTTCCTCGACGCCAAGGGGCGCCGGCTGCCGCCCGGCGTTGCCGCGCGCGAGATTGCCACCACGGTTTACGAAATCCGCATCAAGCGCGGCGTTCGGTATCAGCCGCATCCGGCTTTTGCCCGCGACGCCGCGGGAAAATACCGCTATCACGCGCTGAGCCCCGCGGACCTCGCAGGGCGCGATGTGCTGGCGGATTTCCCGGAGTCAGGCACGCGCGAACTGAAGGCGCAGGACTTCGAATACCAGATCAAGCGTCTTGCACATCCGCGGCTGCATTCGCCGATCATCGGCCTGATGAGCGAATACATCGTCGGCCTCAAGGAATACAGCGAAACCCTGAAGGCCGCCAATGATGCTATGACCAAACGCGGCGAGCGCGATGCCTGGATCGACCTCACGCAGTATCCGCTGAGCGGTGTCGAGGTCATCGATGACTACACCTATCGCATCAAGCTCAAAGGGAGCTACCCGCAATTCCAGTACTGGCTGGCGATGCCGTTTTTTGCGCCGGTGCCGCCGGAGGCGGACCGCTTCTTCGGCCAGCCCGGCATGGCGAAAAAGAATCTCACGCTTGATTGGTATCAGGTCGGCACCCGCCACTATATGCTTACCGAGAACAATCCGAACCGGCGCATGGTGCTCGAACGCAATCCGAATTTCCGCGGCGAGGCCTATCCCGCGGAGGGCGATCCCGGGGACGCCGAGGCCGGTCTGCTGGCCGACGCCGGCAAGACCATGCCCTTCATCGACAAACTGGTGTTCACGCTCGAGAAGGAAGGCATTCCGCGCTGGAACAAGTTTTTGCAGGGCTACTACGACAATTCCGGCATCAGCTCGGACACTTTTGATCAGGCCGTGCGTTTCGGCGTCGAAGGCGAGGCGGGCGTCAGCGAATCGATGCGCGAAAAAAATATCCAGCTTTCGACCTCGGTGGCAGTGTCCACCTTTTACATGGGGTTCAACATGCTGGACCCGGTGGTCGGCGGCGGCGCCGAAGCGGCGAGCCGCGAGCGCGCGCGCAAGCTGCGGCAGGCGATTTCAATCGCCGTTGATTACGAGGAATACATTTCCATTTTCCAGAACGGTCGCGGCATTGCCGCGCAAAGTCCGCTGCCTCCGGGCATTTTCGGCTTCCGCGAGGGGGCGGCCGGCATCAATCCTGTGGTTTACGACTGGGCGAACGGCGCGCCGCGGCGCAAGCCGATCGAGGCGGCGAAGAAACTGCTGGCGGAGGCGGGCTATCCGAACGGCATCGACGCGAAGACCGGGGCGCCCCTGGTGCTGTATTTTGACGTCACCGCGCGCGGGGCCGAAGCCAAGTCGATCCTCGAGTGGTATCAGCGCCAGTTTGAGAAAATCAATGTGCAGTTACAGGTCAGGCCAACCGACTACAACCGCTTTCAGGACAAGATCCGCAAGGGTAATGCGCAGATTTTCGAATGGGGCTGGCACGCGGATTATCCCGATCCCGAGAATTTCCTGTTTTTGCTGCACGGTCCCCAGGGCAAAGTCAAAACCGCGGGCGAAAACGCGGCGAATTACGCCAGCCCGGAATTCGACCGACTGTTCGAAGAAATGAAGAACATGCCGAATTCGGCGCGCCGGCAGGAAATCATCGATCGCGCCGTCGACACGCTGCGCCGCGATGCGCCCTGGCTATGGGGTTACCATCCGAAGGACTACGTGCTCTACCATGCGTGGTACCGCAATCTCAAACCGAACAAGATCGCCTATAACACGGTGAAGTATCAGCGCATCGACAGCGCTCTGCGTGCGCAGCAGCGGCGCGCCTGGAATACGCCGCAGTGGTGGCCGTTGGCGCTGCTGATTGCCGTGCTCGCTGCATTCTCGGCGCCCGCGGTGGCGAGCTGGCGGCGGCATGAAATCAAAACTGCGCGGGGGACGGCACGCCCATGATTGCCTATATCCTCCGGCGCCTGCTCTACGCGATTCCGATCCTGATCGTGACGCCCGAGGCGATTGCCAACTGGAAGCAGGAGCGCGGTTACGACAAGCCCCTGCTGCTCGACACGACGGCGCCGGGGCTGGAGAAGATCACCAACACCATCTTCTTTGAGAAATCGCTGCGCATGTTTGCCTTCGATTTCGGCCGCGCCGACGACGGCCGCGATATCGCACGCGAAATCCGCATGCGCATGGGACCCAGTCTGGCAGTGGCGGTGCCGTCTTTTCTGGTCGGGCTTTTCATCTACATCACCTTCGCCCTGGTCTTCGCATTTTTTCGCGCGACCTATATCGATTTCTGGGGCGTGGTGATCTGCGTTGCCGCGATGTCGATTTCGAGCATGTTCTACATCATCGGCGGGCAGTATCTGATCGCCAAGCTCTGGCATCTGGTGCCGATCTCCGGCTACAGCGGCGGCACCGATGCATTGCGTTTTGTTTTGCTGCCGGCAGCGGTCGGTGTGGTTGCCGGGTTCGGCGGCAGCACGCGGCTCTACCGGGCGTTTTTCCTCGAAGAGATCAACAAGGATTATGTGCGCACAGCGCGAGCCAAGGGACTGTCGGAAACCGTGGTGTTGTTCCGCCACGTGCTGAAGAACGCGATGATTCCGATTCTGACGGGCGTGGTGGTGGCAATCCCCTTCCTGTTCATAGGCGGGCTGATCACGGAATCGTTTTTCGGCATACCCGGCCTGGGCAGTTACACCATCGACGCGATCAATTCACAGGACTTTGCCGTGGTGCGTTCGATGGTGTTCATCGGCTCGTTGCTGTACATCGCCGGGCTGCTGCTGACCGATATCTCGTATACGCTGGTTGATCCCCGCGTGAGGTTGCGCTGATGCCGTTCCAGACCGTCATCCTGTGGACAGACTGGCTGATTTATCTGCTGGTGGCGGTGATTGCCGTGACGGTGGTCTATGTGCGCGGGCGCGAACACCTGCTGGCGCCGTGGCGGCGGGTCGGCCATTCACCCAGCGGCATGGTCGGGCTCACCGTGCTGTTGCTGTTCGTTGTCGTAGGTTTGCTCGACTCGATGCATTATCGGGCGCGTTTGCCGGCACAGGCCGCGAATGCGAAGATCGTTTATGCCGCAGAAGTCAAAAGCGCGCTCGATGCGCTGCTCGATCCGCTGCGCACCCGGCGTGAAAAAACCTATTCGGCGCCGCTGGCCACCGAATTGTTCGCCAAGGAAACGATCGAACGCGCCGACGGCAGCCAGGTTCGCGACTATCCGCGGCTCAAATTCGGCGGTGCGCATTTGAAGGACCCGGCAGCCGAATGGTTGCCGGGCATTGTGCGCGCCGCGGTCGGCGGTGCGGCATCGGGTGCGGTGATCTGGATGTTCGTTGCCTTGTTTGTGGCGGCCATGCTGGCGCAGACCGGCCGGCTGAACATTCAGCGCAGCTGGATGGCCATCTGGCGCGGTGAAACGCCGGCACCGTGGCGGGCCGTGCTCGTGACCCTGCTCGTGGTTTTTCTTGCCGGCGGTGCATTGGTCGCGCTGGCGGTGAACTATCACGTGCTCGGCACCGACAAGGTCGGTCAGGACGTGCTGTATCTGACCCTGAAAAGCATCCGCACGGCGCTGGTCATCGGCACGTTGACGACACTGGTTATGTTGCCCTTTGCGCTGGCGCTGGGCATTGCCGCCGGCTACTTCGGCGGCTGGGTCGATGATGCGATTCAATACCTGTATACGACGCTCAATTCGATCCCGGGCGTTTTGCTGATCGCCGCGGCCGTTCTGATGATGCAGGTCTATATCGACACCCATCCCGATCTTTTTCCGACTGCGGCCCAGCGCGCCGATCTGCGGCTGCTGTTTCTCTGCATCATTCTCGGTGTGACGAGCTGGACGGGGTTGTGCCGCCTGCTGCGCGGCGAAGCATTGAAGCTGAAGGAACTCGAATACATCCAGGCCGCACACGCCTTCGGTGTGCGCCATCACCGCATCATCAGCCGCCACATTCTGCCCAATGTGATGCACATTGTGCTGATCTCGGTGGTCATGGAATTCAGCGGCCTGGTGCTGGCCGAGGCCGTGCTCTCCTATGTCGGCGTCGGTGTCGATCCGTCGATGAACAGCTTCGGCACCATGATCAACAACGCGCGGCTCGAAATGGCGCGCGAGCCGATGGTCTGGTGGTCGCTGGCGGCGGCATTCGTATTCATGGTGACGCTGGTGCTGGCGGCCAATCTGTTTGCCGACGCCGTGCGCGATGCATTTGATCCGCGCGTGCGCACCAGTCAGCAGGCGCTGCGGCGGCGCAAACCGTTGCCGGCTAACGCTGACTCGAAGGCGGTGGCATGAAAGCGCCTCTGCTGAAAATCAACGGGCTATCGACCTGGCTCGATGGCAATGAAGAAATCGTCCGCGCAATCGAAGACCTGTCGATTGAGATCGGCCGCGGCGAAACATTCGCGCTGCTGGGCGAATCGGGTTGCGGCAAATCGATGACGGCGCTGTCGGTGATGCGTCTCTTGCCCGACACCGGCGAAATTGTCGGCGGCACCGTCGAACTTGATGGCGTGGATCTGCTGGCGAAATCCGAAAAAGACATGCGCGATGTGCGTGGACGGCGCGTCGCCATGATTTTCCAGGAACCGATGCTGAGCCTGAATCCGGTGATGACGGTCGGCGCGCAGATCGCGGAAACGCTGGCGCGGCATACCGAATTGGAGGGCACCGCGCTCGCCGCGCGTGTCATTGAACTCCTGAACGCCGTTGGCATTCCCGATCCGGCACGGCGCAGCGGCGAATATCCGTTTCAGCTGTCTGGCGGCATGAAGCAGCGCGTGATGATCG
>CAZVDN010000161.1:0-2656 GCA_964625665.1 uncultured Streptomyces sp.
ACTGGCCTATGCCGGTTACAACTTCGCGGCTGATTCCTGGGCGATCAATGAGCATTCTTCAACCACCGCAGACGGTCCGCCGCTCTACTGGTTCAAGTCGGTGATACCGGTTGCCGGCGCCATGATCCTGTTGCAGGGCCTGGTCGAAATCGTGCGCTGTGTGATCTGCCTGCAGACCGGCGAATGGCCGTCGCGTATCGAGGACGTCGAGGAGGTCGATGTCGACAAGCTCAAACAGATGGTGCACGTCAAGGACGAGGACATCGAGGCGCTCGACAAGTTTGTCGTCAGCCATGAGCGCGCGCACCAGGGGGGCGGCAAATGAAAAAGGGCGTCTGGTTCGGATTGACCATCATGGCGCTGATCGTGGTGACCACCTTCGCGCTGCTGCCGCCGCCTTCGCAACTCACCAACGGCCACCTCGGCCTGCTGATGCTTTCGCTGATTGTGGTCGCGATCATGCTCGGGTTCCCGACGGCGTTCACGCTGATGGGCATGGGCATGATTTTCACCTGGCTGTTCTACAACGAGCACAGTCCGGATATCGCCATGCGGCAGACGCTCGACCTGATGGTGCAGCGTGCCTACGGCGTGATGGCCAACGACGTCCTGATCTCGATCCCGCTGTTCGTCTTCATGGGCTATCTCGTCGAACGCGCGAACCTGATCGAGAAACTCTTCAAGAGTCTGCATCTGGCAATGGCGCGTGTGCCCGGTTCGCTGGCAGTGGCGACCATCGTTACCTGCGCGATTTTTGCGACGGCCACGGGCATTGTCGGCGCCGTGGTCACGCTGATGGGACTGCTGGCGTTTCCGGCGATGCTGCGCGCGGGCTACAACATTGAGCTGTCGGCCGGGGCTGTCACCGCAGGCGGCTGTCTGGGCATTTTGATCCCGCCGTCGGTACTGTTGATTGTCTACGGCGCCACGGCCGGCGTGTCGGTGGTGCAACTTTACGCCGGTGCGTTTTTCCCCGGCATCATGCTGGCGCTGCTGTATGTCGGTTACGTTATCGTATTGGCCAAGCTGCGGCCGGACCTGGCGCCGCCCTTGAGTACCGAAGACCGCCGCGTCGACTTGCCGAAGTTTTCGCAGATCATCGCAAGTGGCGGCAACAATGCGCTGGCCGGCATGCTGCGCGCGTTGAAGGGTCCGCGCAATGCCGATGTGCCGATGCGTACCCTGCTCGGCAATCTGTGCGTCGTCAGCCTGCCGGCGCTGGCCATTGTCGCCATTATGGGGATTACCTGGCATTTCACGACGGCGCCGGCGGCGGTGCAGTCGACCGAAGGGCTGGTCGAAATGAATGCCGATATCAGCGCGCCGCAGGCCGAAACGCAGGACATCGGCGGGGCGCCGGTGCCGCAGGCGGACGGTGTGCAGGAGCCGCCTTCGGACGGCGTCAAGGAGCCGCCGGGCGCGGCAGCCGTGGCCGAACCGCCCAAAGCGGCAGAAGCTGCACCGGCAGCCGCCCCGCAGGCGGCTGCTGCGCCGGCGCCTGTATCGGGCGAGCGCCTGCCGACGCCGCTGTGGTGCTGGATCTTCCTTGGTGTCTGCGCGCTGTTGTTGATCGGTTTTTACGTCATCTTCACGCTGACGCGGCTTGAAATTTTCAAGATGCTGCTGACATCGTTTTTCCCGCTCGCCATGCTGATTCTCGCGGTGCTGGGCACGATCGTATTCGGTCTCGCAACGCCGACGGAAGCAGCGGCGATCGGTTCCTTCGGCGGCTTTCTGCTGGCCGGCGCCTATCGCTACGTCGACAACTGGCGCAGCAGCGAAAAGCCGGCCGGAGATGCGCCGCGCTGGTCGGCGGCGCTGCGCGGCACCACACGCGACCTCGGGCCGATCATCCGCGAATCGACTTTCCTCACGGCGAAGACCTCGGCCATGGTGTGCTGGCTGTTTGTCGGCTCGAGCATTTTTTCAGCGGCGTTTGCGCTGCTGGGTGGACAGGAGGTCATCGAGAAGTGGGTGCTGTCGATGAACATGTCGCCGGTGCAGTTCATGGTGCTGGCGCAGATCATCATCTTCCTGCTCGGCTGGCCGCTGGAATGGACCGAGATCATCGTGATTTTCATGCCGATCTTCATCCCGCTGCTGCCGCACTTCAACATCGATCCGCTCTTCTTTGGCCTGCTCGTGGCGCTGAATCTGCAGACGGCCTTCCTGTCGCCGCCGGTGGCGATGGCGGCGTTCTACCTTAAAGGGGTATCGCCTCCGCATGTCACGCTGAACCAGATCTTCGTCGGCATGATGCCCTTTATGGTCATCCAGGTGATCGCCGTGGTGCTGCTCTATGTGTTCCCGGGCATCGGCCTTTGGCTGCCGAACGTGTTATACAAGTAAACTTTCGGGGCACTGCATGACGCAACAGGGCGGCGCGTGCGCCGCCCTGTTTTTTTTGAAATCAATGAACACAAAAAATAATTCATCCGGGCGGGACCGGCTTGCCGCATGGCGCTGGAGCGGTTTTTTTCTCGGCTGCGCGGCGTTTTTTCTGTCCTTCTTTCACCGTGTTTCGACGGGGGCGATCGCCGGCGACCTGCAGCGCGAATTTGAAATCGGCGCGGCGGCGCTCGGCACGCTGGGCGCCACGTACTTTTATGTTTACGGCCTGACGCAGGTGCCGCTCGGCGTGATGATCGACATCATC
>CAZVDN010000161.1:2666-8077 GCA_964625665.1 uncultured Streptomyces sp.
TCGGGCCGCGCATCATCCTGTCGGTCGGCATGACGGTCGCCGGCATCGGCTCGATTGCTTACGGTTGCTCGGGCAGTTTCGCCGCGGCCGCAGCGGCACGCACGTTGATCGGACTCGGTGTTTCCGGCGTATTTGTCAGCACGCTCAAACTGCACGCGAACTGGTTTGCGGAAGCCCGGTTTGCGACGGCGGTGGGCGTGTCGAATGTGTCGGGTATTCTCGGCGCGCTGGTGGCAACGGCACCGCTGGCCTGGCTGGTGACGCAAATATCCTGGCGCCATGTCTTCATCGCGATCGGCGTGGTGTCGCTGGCGCTGGCGGCGGCGATTGCGCTGTTTGTGCGCGATGCGCCCGAGCCGGTAGTCAAACGCGTTGCAGCCGGCGAATGGCGCAGCGCGCTCAAAGCGGTGGCGATGAACCGCAAGACGTGGACACCGTTCTGGCTGACGTTCAGCATGTCGGGCGCGTTCATGACGCTGGTGAGTTTGTGGATGGTGCCTTATCTGGTGCACAAGCACGGCATGGCGCAGGTCGAGGCGAGCAGTTTTTCGGCGATGACGCTGGTCGCCTTTGCCTGTTCGGTGCCGGTGGTCGGCTGGTGGTCGGACCGCATACGCGCGCGGCGCGGCATTACGCTCGGCTGCAGCATTGCGTTTTTCGCCGGCGGCGTGATCTGGCTGGCGGCGCCGGGCGGCAGCACGTTCTGGTTCGTCATCGCCGCTCTGCTGACCGGATTGAGCGGTCCCGGGTTCACGCTGGCGTGGTCGGTGGCCAAAGAAGTCAATCCGCCGGAATGTGCCGGTATGGCGATCTCGATCGTCAACATCGGCGGGTTTGCCGCGTCCGGTGTTCTGCAGCCGCTGGTCGGCTGGGTGGTCGATCACGGCGCTGGCGTGGTCGCCGGCGGCAGCGGCGATGCCTATTGGCTCGGCATCGGCGTCATCGTTGCCTGGATGCTGGTGGCGATCGTTGCAGCACTGCGCCTGACCGAGACCCATTGCCGCAATGTCTGGACGCCGGAACCCGCCGCGCGCGGCTGAGCCGGCAGGCCATGCGATAATCGCAAGTCCCGTTTAATCCTTTCCGCGATACCGCCATGAGCAAACCCCGCATCGTCGTGACCCGCGAAGTGTTTGATGAAACCATCGATTTTCTGGGCCGACACTGTGAAGTCGAAGCCAATCAGGCCGATGTGCCCTTGAACACTGCGATGATTGCAAAACGACTCAAGGGCGCGCAGGCGCTGATGTGCTCGCTGACCGACAAGGTTGATGCCGATCTGATCGCGCAGTGTCCGGAATTGAAAGTCGTGGCCAATATTGCCGTGGGCTACAACAACATCGATGTGGCGGCCTGCACCGCGCGCGGCATCCTCGTCACCAATACGCCGGGCGTGCTCGACGACAGCACCGCCGATCTGGCGTGGACGCTGATGCTGGCCACCGCACGGCGCCTGACCGAGGTGGAATCCTACATCCGCAACGGCGACTGGACTGGCTGGAAACTCAAGCAATGGCTCGGAGTCGATGTGCACCACGCCACGCTCGGCATCATCGGCATGGGGCGCATCGGGCAGGCGATCGCCAGGCGTGCCGCCGGTTTCGACATGCGCGTGATTTATCACAACCGCAACCGTCTGGCCGCCGACATCGAGCAGAAGCTCAACGCCCGCCATGTCACGCAGGACGAATTGCTGGCGCAGTCCGATTTCATCGTATTGCAGATGCCCTACACCAAGGAAACGCACCACCTGATCGGCGCCCGGGAACTCGCAAAAATGAAGCCGACGGCGATCCTGATCAATTCGACGCGCGGCGGCGTGGTCGATGATTCTGCGCTGATCGACGCCTTGTCGGCCGGCACCATTCGCGCGGCCGGCCTCGATGTGTTCGAAAACGAGCCGAAGCTGAACCCGGCATTTCTGGCGCTGAAAAACGTCGTGCTCTCCCCGCACATCGGCAGTTCGACCGAGGCGACGCGCCGCGCCATGGCGATGACGGCCGCGGCCAATGCGGTGGCTGCGCTGACGGGCAAGCTGCCGCCCAATCTGGTCAATCCCGAAGCACGGCGCGGCTAACCGGTTTCAACCGCGGCAGCGGCCCGCCGGACGGGCCGGCCCTTTCTGACGGATTCCGATGCAGCTGATTCATTTGATGATCGAGGTCATGCTGCCGCTGTCGCTGCTGGTCGGTGCCGGCGCGGTGTGGCCGCTGCTGTTTCCGGACACCGATGCCGAGGCGATGCGCTCGCAGTTGAATCGTCTGGTGCTGTATCTGTTTTTCCCCTGCATTTTGTTTGCGGTCGGCGCCAGCACCCGCATCACCACCGATTTGCTCGCCGTGCCCTTGCTGGTCGGCATCGGCACGCTGGGTGCCGGTGCGTTGCTCTATGTGCTGCTGTATCTGTCACCGCTCGGCCGCGGTCTGTCCGATCCGACCCGCGCTGCGCTGATGATCGGCGGCATGTGGGGCAATACCTTCAATCTCGGTGCGCCGGTGCTGATGTTTTTTTTCGGCCGCGATGCGGTGCGCTACGCGGTGTTCAACGACATGCTGATGACGATGCCCTTTGTCTGGACGCTGGGCGTATTGATTGCTACGCGCCTGGGGTCGCACGGCAGCGCGGAATCCTACCCGTCGGTATGGCGCGTGGTGTTTTCGATTCCGCTGCTGTGGGCATTCGGCATCGGCCTCGTGTTGCAATACACCGGGCTTGCCTATGCGCCGCTGGTGAATGCGGCACACATGATCGGGCAGGCGACGATCCCAATCGTCCTGTTCGTGCTCGGCATGACAATTCCCTGGCGCAATCTGACACCGCGCCCGGAGATTCTCGCGGCGGCCGGCGTGAAGCTGTTGTTCGCGCCGCTGCTGGTGGCCTGCGCGGCGCGTTTGCTCTTCGATCCGCTCAACGAAGCGCATTTCGCGGCCTCGATCGAGGCGACCACGCCGGCGATGATGACGGTGCTGCTGCTGGCGGAACGTTTTCGTCTCGACAGTGCGGCGGCGGCGCTGCTGATCGGCTGGAGTACAATCCTGTTCTGGCTGACGCTGCCATTGACGCTGGCGCTGGGGCTCATCCGCTAGGCGCCGCTCCGTCGGTCGTGCCGGTCTTGCCGTCGGTCGGACGGGCGTTCTGACGCCGGCCAAGGACGTTTAAGATTTTGCGCTTCGGGGGTATTGCATGAAACGATTCTGGATTCTGACGGCATTTTGTGCGCTGCTGCCGCTGGCGCAGGCGCAGGTGAAGCCGCCTGCGCAAAAGGCGCCGCCGTCGCCGGCTGCCGAGTGGTACCGCGCGGGGCATGTGACACTCAATCTTGCCGACGCGGCGCGCGACTTCAAGGCCGCCTGGCAATTCGACCGCGCGGACAACGGCGACAACCGCGTCATGCGCGAAGAATCCCGCGGCGGCAAAGATCTCAAGGGCAGCGTCATTTCCGTCTGTCAGGACCAGGCGCTGGTGATGCAGGGCATCACGCCGGCGCGCGGCCACGAGTTGCGCGAGCTCGATGAGCCGGTGCTGCATCTGCAGATGGTGCTGCGCCTGCTGGCGCGCGCCGTGCCGGCGGGTCCGGCCAGCCTCAGCGGAGAACGCGCCGTCTCCATCGAAGAGCCGTCCAATATTCTGCGCGTGCGCAAGGGCATGAGCGCGCGCCGTGATTTCGACGCGCCGTGGCGCGCCAGCGGCAAGGTGGTGCGCGACGCCGGCGGCGAAGTCAGCTTTGATCTGGTTTTCAACCATGCCGGTGCCAAACCGCAGGACGCGCGCACCGAGCTGACGCTGAGCGGCACCTGGCGCGAACAGAGCGAGGCGCCCGGTTTTGCCGATGCGATGAAGATCGAGGATGCGACGGTGTTCCGCGTGGATAGCGTGGCGCAGGAAGTCGGCGGCCATATCGAGATCGATCTGGTCGCGGCGACCAAGCCGCTGCGATACGCGACGCTCGGACATCTGCGCCGCCACATCGAACGCGTCTGGAGCACGAATCCGAACGTGCCGCCGGCCATGCGGTGCCGGGCATGAGCGCCAAACCCGCACTGGGTTTTATCGGCATCGGCGCGATGGGCGGGCCGATGGCGCTCAATCTGCTGAAGGCCGGCTATGCGGTGACTATTTATGCGCGGCGCGCCGATGCGGCCGCAGCTCTCGTCAAGGCCGGTGCTGCGCTCGCCGAATCGCCGGCGGCGGTGGCACGCGCAGCGGAAATCATCGTCACCATGGTGACGACGGCGGCCGATTGCGAAGAGGTGACGCTCGGCAAACAGGGCATCATCGAAGGTGCGAAACGCGGCGCGGTGGTGGTCGATATGGCGACCATTTCGCCGCTGGCCGCGCGCCGTATCGCCGCGGCGCTTGCTGAACGCGGCATCGAACACATCGACGCGCCGGTCTCGGGCGGGCCGATGGGCGCGCGCGACGCGACACTGGCGATCATGGCCGGTGGCCCGGCGCCCGTCTTCGAGCGGGTCCGGCCGCTGTTCGAAGCGATGGGCAAGACCGTCCTGCTCATGGGTGACCACGGCGCCGGCCAGGTCACCAAGGCCTGCAATCAGCTGGTCCTGACGGTAACGCTTGAGGGCGTTGCGGAGGCGATGAATCTGGCAGCGCACTGCGGCGTCGAGCCGGCGAAAGTGCGCGACGCGATGATGGGTGGTTTTGCCGCAAGCCGCGTGCTCGAGTTGTTCGGCAAGCGCATGGTCGAGCGCAATTTCGAAAACGGCGTCGACGCGCGCTTCTATCACAAAGACCTCAATATCGTGCTGAGTTTGATGCACGAACTCGGCCTGCCGGCGCCGGCTGCGGCGGTGACGCTGCAGCAGATCAACGCGCTGGTCGGCAGCGGCGGGGCGCGCTCGGATTTTTCGCGCATGATCGAGGTGCTGGAGCGCGCCGGCGGAGACCAAGCGCCGGATCGCGCCGGCGCAGCCAAACCACAGCCATGACCGCTGGCCTGCGCCTGCGGTAGACTACAGGCAAGCCGGCGGGCGTCTGGACCCGGCCGCGCACCGGAGGAAATTCATGAGTTTGACCGTCTACGAGCCGGCGACGCCGCGCCTGCATCGCACCGAGCTGGCCGTACCCGCTTCAGTTCCAAAAATGATCGAGAAGGCGAGCCGCAGCGCCGCCGACGTGATTTTCTTCGACCTCGAAGATTCCGTGGCGCCCGACGACAAGCCGCGCGCCCGCAAAAACATCATCGCTGCCATGAACGAGCTCGACTGGGGCACGCGTACGGTGAGCGTGCGTATCAACGGGCTCGATACGCCGTTTACCTATCGCGACGTCATCGAAGTGGTCGAGGCCTGCCCGCGCATCGACATGCTGTTCCTGCCGAAAGTCGGCGTGGCGGCCGATGTGTATGCGCTTGATGTGCTGGTCACGCAGATCGAAAACGCGCACGGCCGGAG
>CAZVDN010000162.1:0-3268 GCA_964625665.1 uncultured Streptomyces sp.
GACAATCCGCCGGCGAACATCGAGCAGATTCCGGATGCCGTGCCGCGCAGCGAGCCGCTGCGCCCCGCCAACATGCGGCCCTACACCGTGATGGGCCAAACCTACACGCCGATGACGCGCCTCGCGCCCTACAAACAGCGCGGCATCGCCAGCTGGTACGGGCGCCGCTATCACGAGCAGAAAACCTCGTCGGGCGAAATCTACGACATGTACGGCATGACGGCCGCGCACACCATCCTGCCGATTCCGAGTTTTGCGCGCGTCACCAATCTCGCCAACAACAAGTCGGTGGTCGTGCGCATCAACGACCGCGGGCCTTTCCATTCGGACCGCCTGATCGATCTGTCCTACACCGCCGCCTACAAGCTCGGCGTGTTGAGCGGCGGCCGCGCGATGGTGGAAGTCGAGTTGATCCTGCCCGACGCCGGCACGCCGCCGACGGCCAGTGTGGCGACAGCGCCTGCTGAAAAACCCGCTGCGCCGGCCGACACGACCGTCGCAATCCCGCTGGCCAAACCGGAGCCGCTGATCGCAACACCGGTGCTGGCGGTTACCGCAGAACCGGAAGTGAAAGGGCTGTTTCTGCAGCTCGGCGCCTTCGGTTCGCAGGAAAACGCCGAAAACTATCTGGCGCGCCTGCGCATGCAGATCGACTGGCTGGCCTCGTCACTGCATGTTTATGCGAAAGACGGGCTCTTCCGCGTGCACGCCGGGCCTTACGCGAACCAGCCCGACGCGCGTGCCGCCGCCGACAAACTGAATCAGGCGCTCGGCATCAAGGCGGTGGTGACCGCCCGCTGAACCGCAGTTTCGGCCGAACCGCGAAGACTGCAGCACTGCCGGTCAATGGGTTTTCAGGCCCTTGCCGAACAGATAGGTAATGTTGATCCGCCGGTTTTCGTAACCTTCGCGGAATTCAATCTTGTCGGTTTCGTGAAACAGGCTGGAATTAAACAGAACGGCGCGATTGCATTTATACGGGACCCGCGTACTGCGGGCACCGTGCTTCTCGAGAAATGCATAGATGGCTTTCTCGTCCTGGTTGTATTCCCTGAACCCCCATGACGGCGGACAGGGTGTGTCGTACACCACCAATCCGCCCGACGCCGGGTCAAGGTTGGCCTCGTCGGGGGTTATCCAGAAATTCATGTTGACCCGCGCGAAATCCGCATGAACATTGATGCCACCGCCCATTCTCGACGTGTATTTGAAACCCCACGTCTGCTCCAGGCGGTGCGGACCGAACACCCGCGGCATTTTCCGCTTCAATTCATCCGCGATGCGCACATGCAAAGGGCTCACAAAACCGTCCTCTGGAAATGCGCCGAGGTATTGCTTGCGAAATTCCTTTTTCCACACGGTCGATACCAGACAGAATTTTCTGAGCTCCGTCAGCGCTTCCGGTGACAGAAAATCATCGATCACAATCATTTCCGGTGAACTGCTGAAGTACTGCTCCTCGACCTCATGCCAGTTTTTGTCTACATTCAGGCAGCTGCCGATCGTTGAGGAAATCGTGTAGCGCACCGGGTTTTCCCAATGCCGAACAATATCTTCCACCGCACCGGCAGACAGCGGGAATTTTTGGGTGGCGACCGAATGACCGCGCCCGGCAAGATTTTCGGTGTAGATTTTTTGCAAGCACGCATTGACCCGCACAAGGGCCTCGCTTTCATATCCCAGCCCCAGCAGATACCCGGTCTGTTCCAGCTCGTGCAGCATGCGAAAGTCGGACAGTTCCCGGTGCCTGCGAATTGCGTCAATCTGTCTTCGCGACCAACCCGCAGCGAATTCCGCGCCCAGACGTTCAATCAGGTTCACATCGGCCAGATTCGCCAGATGCAGCGAAAAAATCTGGTATTTCGCAGCCATGAAACCGGGATCGATACCGATTGCGCTGCTGTAACTGGTCAACGCGGAATCCGTTTGATCAAGCGCCTCCAGAGTCAATCCGAGATTGAAGTGTGCGACGGCATTCGCAGGCTGGATGCCGATAGATTGCCGGAGGCAGGCCGCTGCCTCCTCATGCCGGGCAAGCTCGCGCAGGGAAATGCCCTTGTTCAACCAGACTTCGGCAAATTCCGTGTCGCCGGCAGCGACCTTGTCGAATGACTTGAGGGCCTCAACATGGTCGCCTTCTTTCGCCTGCACAAGGCCGAGATTCAACCACCCTTCAGGCGAGTCATTCTCGATGGAAAGAACTTTCAGGCAAATGTCCTTTGCGGCACCGATCTTGTCCTGCTTGATCAACGCCGAAGCCAGATTTGTCAGGGTTGATACCCTGTCCGGAACCTGCTTCAAGGATTCATTGAATCTGGCTTCAGCCAGCGCGTACTCGGCGCGTTCGAGATGTGCCACGCCCTCGTAAAAGCATTGTTTGGCCAACTCGAAATTTTCCATGCAAGCCTTATCCGGGAACCGGCGCGCCGGTCAGCCCCGCAGTAAACGCCATTTCTGCATTCGCCTTGTTAATGGCCTTTGTGCATGTCGTGCCCGCCCTGCATGGCGGTCGCCATGTCGCGCACGGCCGCTTTGGTCTCGATGGTGGCGCGGGTCTTGTCGGCGCGCTCCACCGTCAGCGTCACCGGCACGCTGTCGCCGACTTTGAGCGGCTGTTTGAGATCAATCAGCATGACGTGATAACCGCCGGGCGCCAGCTTGACGGTCTGACCGGCAGCGAGCTCGATCGATTCGACGGCGGACATCTTCATCACGCCGCCTTCCATTTTCATGTTGTGCAGCTCGACGCGTGCCGCCGCCGGACTGGCCACGCCGACCAGCTTCGCCGGCGCCGTGCTGCGGATGTCGAAATAGATGCCGCCGGTCTTCTGCGCCGCCACCGTCGAGCGCGTCCAGGCGTTGCTGACTTCAACGCCGGATTGCGCCAGAACCGGCAACGCGGTGCCGATCAGGGCGGCAACAAGGCCGGCAGCAAGTGTGAATTTCAACGATTGAATCTGCATGGTGTTCTCCAGAATGCGGTTACAAGGCGCCGGTCATTTGCGCCGCGTATTGTTCCTGAACCACTGTTCGGCGGCGCGCCGGTCGAGCAGTCCGCTGTGCGGCTCCGGCGCATGCGCACTGTCGAAAAAATACGTGCGCGGCATCTCGCCGCGCCAGCTTTTGTCCACCGAGTAACGCACGCGTTCGGCAAACTCATCGGCAAACATCCAGTGCTGCACCGGCCCCGGATTGTATCGCATGAGAAACGCCCGCACCGCGGCCTCCTCGCCGGGCGCGTCGGCCGACACCACGGTGAGGGTGTGGG
>CAZVDN010000162.1:3278-7948 GCA_964625665.1 uncultured Streptomyces sp.
CATCGTCACGATCGGGCGCGCCGTCAGCGGCGGCGTGTTCCGGCGCATCGGCCGACACCAGAATGATCGGCACCTGCGGATAACGCAGCTTCAGGCCGCGCCACAGCACCATCTCCTTGCGGCAGGGTTCGCAGCCGGTTGACCAGAAGGCGAGCACAAACGGTTTGCCCGCATGCTGTGCGCGGATGGCGGCCATGCTGTCGGCGTCGAAGGGCCGGATGTTCACATGGTCTGCAAATGCACTGCCAAGCGGCAACAGCGCAAACACTGCGAACAACCATGGCCGGATCCTGCGCATCATGCCAGCGCCACTGTCAGCAAGGGCTCGCGCCGCGTGTTCCAGAACACGTGAAACGCCCCGGCGCGCGCCAGCACCCGCGGATGGTCCGACGCTTCGGACGTGGCAACCAGTTCGCGCTCGCGCCAGTGTTCGCCGGCGTCATCCGACAACAGCGCGCGCAGGTGCGAGCGCTCGCCGTCGAATTCCTTCCACGCCACCGCTACACGGTTGCCGATGATCGCAAGGTCGGCGTGCTCAGCTGTCGTACCGCCGATGCGGCGCTGCAGGTCAACGCCGCCGTCGCGCAATCGCCCGTAAAACACGCCGCTGTTGTTCGCTGCCTGCGTGAACCAGACGGCGTGCAGACGACCGCCTGCATCGATGTCGAGCGAGGGCCCGTGATGCGGACAGACATCGACGCGCCAGTCGTCGAAGGTCACGCGCCGAATTTCGCCGGGGCTGCCCTCCGGCGTCATGCGCGCAAGCGCGTGGTCGCGGATGTTCGGCGCAAAGACGTGGCGCCACATCGCCAGCACGCTGCCGTCTGCCTGCGGCCGCAGGGCAATACGGCAGCATTCGCAGCTGTGCTCGGCCAATCTGAAATCGCCGCGGAAGCTCGCGCCGCGGTCGTCCGAGACCGCGTAGTAAACCGCGGCACCGCGGTATTCGGGGCCGCGGGCACGCGCAGCAGCCACGCCGTCGCGTTTGTCGATCCAAGCCACGAACAACTGGCCCTTGTTGTTGACTGCCATGGCATCAAAACGATGCGTGATTTCCTGGCGGTCGGCATGCACGGTCAGCGGCTTGCTGAAGGTGCGTCCGCCGTCGAGAGAACGCGCGAAGCGGATTTCGCCGGTGTAGGGTTTGCCGAGCGGCCGCGTCCAGCTCACATAAATTTCACCGCCGGCCCCCAGCGCAATCTTCGGCCGCGAGTCCGCGCCCATGTCGGTGGCTTCGATGACGCTGTTGACGCGCATCGGCACCGACCAGCTGCGGCCGGCGTCCTCGGACCGGCTGACGGCGATATGTGCGCCGTCCTTGTGCGCGGCCCACAACACGCCCTGCGCATCGAATGCAGCCGTCGCGCCGAGATCGGGCCGCGCGCCCCCGGCGCCCTTGCCCGCCACGCCCGACGCGCCGTGATGGCCGGCGTGCTGCGCCAGCGCCGCCGGCAAGCCGGCCGTCAGCGCGGCCAGCCCGCCGCCCAGCGCAATCGCCCGGCGTTTGGCGTTGATCACCACTTGAGCTCAGCGCCCGCGAAAAAGGTGCGTGGCAGGCCTGGCGAGAACACCGCGGTGTTTGACGTCACCGAGGCACTGTCGGCAAAGCGGCGGTTCTGCAGGTTGTCGATCTTGGCGAACAGTGCGGTTTGCTTCGCCACCGACCAGCTCGCGCGCAGATTGAACAGATCGTGCCCCGAATACTGCGGCTTGGTGTGGCCGGAATCGACCCAGTAGCGGCCGATCTGCACCCACTCGAGCTGTGCGCTCACCGTCGGCGTCGGCGCCCAGGTCAAACGTGAATTGCCGAGCAGACGCGGTGCCGATTCCATCTCGAAACCGTTAAGGTTGGCCGTCGTCGAGGTGAACCACTCTTCGTATTTGTGCTTCGCGTACGAGTAGGCGATATCGAGCCGCAGGCTTTCGACCAGCGGCGCGCCGATGCCCGCCTCGACGCCGCGGTGCGACGTGCGGCCGGCGTTGACGTTGGTGCGCACATTGGTGGTGGTGTTCGTGAAGCTTACGATGTCGTCGCGCTTGATCAGGTTGTAGGCCACCAGATTGTACGACGCACCGGCGATTTCGCCGCGAATGCCGAGTTCGACCTGATCGACCTTGATCGGCTTCAACTGCAATGCCGCGTCGCGCGCCGCCAGCGCCAGCGCCGCCGTCGTGCTGACTGACGGCCGGTAGAGCTGACCTTCGGACGGCGCGCGAAAGCCGTGGTTATAGTCGGTATAGAGACTGACCTTTTCCGTCAGCGCAAATGTTGCACCGAGCTTCGGGCTGAGGTGCTTGAAGTTGCTGGTGATATCGCCCGCCTGGCCATAGAAAACACCGGCACCCGACGTCACCGTTCCGGCAGCGAAGTTGTTGGTGAAGTCATAACTCAGGGCGTCGTAGCGCACCCCGCCGGTCACGCGCAGGCGCTGCGTTGGTGAAAATTCGCCGTGCAGATAGGGCGACACGCCTTTGTAGGTGACGTCGTAATCGTAGACGCGGCGGTTCACCGTATAGGTCAGCGTGTTGCGCGAGGCCCCGGCGCCACTGGTCGTCAGGTTCAGACGGTCTTCGCGGCGCCCGCCCGGGCTCACGTCGATATCGACCCCCGCAATCAGGCGCGCGCGCATCGCCTGCGGAAAATCCTGCCGCCACTTGGCCATCACGCCGAACGACTGGTTCTGCGTCAGCGAGATGGTCGGGTCCGAATTCAGGTTAAACGAGGCCAGCAGGTCCATGCTGTTGTCGCGGAAGTAGGGCGTCAGTGAGACCAGGGAATTCCCCCACTCGCGCTCGTAGTTGGTCGATACCCGCAGCGCCTCGACCTTGCGATAGGCAACCGGCAGATAATTGAGCTTCGGATTGAACAGATAGTCGGTGTAAGTCAGCGGCGAGTTCGCACCGGTCTCCTGGTTGACGCGCGAAAACGACACAATGGATTTCAGCGTTTGACCGCCTGCGAGATCCTTGTCCCAGCGCAGACCGCCGCTTTGGCGGTCGTAACCGGTCTTGTCGCGCCAGCCGTCGGTGTGTGTCATGTTGACATTGGCGAGCCAGGAATTTTCCACATTGCCGTTGCCGCCGTTCATCAGCAGGCGGCGCCAGCCGTTGCTGCCAACATCCGCAGACACACTGGCCTCGGGTTTCAGCGGCGGCGCCGGTGTGAGCACATTGATGATGCCGCCGATCGCATCCGAGCCATGCAAGGCCGTGCCGGGGCCGCGAATGATCTCAATGCCGCCGGCCATCGGAATGTTGATCTCGTAGAGCGCGTTGTGATTGAAGAAGCCAGTCGCGCGAATCGGGATGCCGTCTTCGAGAAACAGATAGACCGGGCCCGTGGTGAACGGCTGACGGATCGACGTCGTATGCCCTTCGCCGTTGGTGATCGCCACCGCCGCGCCCGGTACCTGGCTGATGATCTGCGACGGATGCGTCGGTTTGACCGCGCGGATCGCCTCCGGCTTGATGACGCCCACCGACACCGGCGTCTCACTCAACAATTCTTTCTCGCGCGTGCCGGTCACCGAGACTTCAGGCAGCGGCGTAGCCGCCGCCACCACTTGCGCGCCAGCCTGGTGGGTAGCAAACGCCGCCAGCACTGCCGCCGTCAAAACACAAATTCGCATCGCGGGTTCGCCATGAACCCGTTGACATGCCTGCAACATGAAATCCCCCGATTGCTCCGGACCGGCGTGCGCCGGCCATTGAAATTCGCGCCGGCCGCCATGCGGCAAACGCGCGTTCAGGTCAGATCAGGAGCGAGGGGGGACCGCGCGGCGGCGCGGCGAGAACAACAAAGGAAGACTGCCGGGCAAAAACCGAAACCAGCGGCTGCGGCATCGACTCCGGCGCCGCAAACGCGACAAATTCGGCTGTTGCCAGTGCCGGATTGTGATCGCTGCCGGTCGAACAGAAAGGGCAATGCGGTGCGGGCGACTTCACCGGCGCCGGCTGCATCGGCATGCCACCGGCATCCACCGCCGCCGTCGTGCCGACCATCGAACAGATCGGCGCGACGAATTCCGCCGGCGCCGCGTTCGCCAGCAACGGCCACAGGCCATTGAGGCCCATCGCCAGAATGGCGAGCCAGGCGGCAAACGTGCGTGTCAGGGAGCGGCGCATGATAGGCGCGGACTATAACAAAGGTGCGCGCCGCGATGCAAACACCGGGCGGCCAGGGATCAAACCCTTACAGCACGTAACGCGCCAGGTCTTCGCTTTGCGCCAGGCTCTTCAGCCGCGTATCGACATAGGCGGCGTCGATGACGATGCGCTGGCCCGAATGTTTGCCCGCGTCATAGGAGATGTCTTCGAGCAACCTTTCCATCACTGTGTGCAGACGGCGCGCGCCGATGTTCTCGGTTTTTTCATTGACCTGCCAGGCGATTTCGGCGAGCCGCTTGATGGCGTCGGGCTGAAACGCGAGCGTGACTTCTTCGGTGGCGATCAGCGCCTCATACTGGCGCGTCAGACAGGCGTCGGTATTGGTGAGGATCTGCTCGAAATCGCTGACCGACAGGCTCGCCAGTTCGACGCGGATCGGAAAGCGGCCCTGGAGTTCGGGAATCAGATCGGAGGGTTTGGCCAGATGAAAGGCGCCGCTGGCAATGAACAGGATGTGGTCGGTCTTGATCATGCCGTACTTGGTGGTTACGGTGGTGCCTTCG
>CAZVDN010000163.1:0-7933 GCA_964625665.1 uncultured Streptomyces sp.
GAATGCGGAAGCGGCAAAAATACTGCGCAGTGCGGAAATGCGCGACTTCATGGCACAGCAAGGCGCCGATGCAATCGGCAATACCACCGAGGAATTCGCCGCCCACATCAAGGCCGAACTGGCCAAGTGGTCGCTGGCAGTGCGCACCGCGCGGGTGCAACCGCACTGAAAATCGCTAAGCCGGGAACAGCCGTATTGCGACAATCGGCAGCGGCGTGGCGTGCACCAGCCGGCGCACCACTTCCTTTGACCACGCTTCCATGTCGGGACGCGTGGTTTCGTAATGCACGAAGTGTTCGTTGCGCGCTTCCAGCGAGCTGAATTCATAAAAGCAGGCATGTTTGGCCCAGCCGGCCACCGACACCAGCTTGCGCACGCGGATCACACCGGGCAGCGTCTTAAGCGACGGCAGGCGCCACTGCGCATACCAGCGCGCCATGTCTTCCTCGTCGCGCCAGTCGATCGAATTGAAACTGCCAAGCTGTATGCAGGGCCCGGGACCGAGGTCCGGTTGCGGCTGTTTGGCATCGGGCCCGTAAATGCGCTCTTCCTCGATCATGATGTTGCTGCGCTCACCGCTGCGCAGCGCCAGCATGGCGCGATCCGCGTCCGTCAGCGCCGCGTGCAGCGCGCTGCGCCCCGGATCGGCGAACACATAGGGCGACGCAGCGCCGAATATGGTGATGAAGCCGTCGCCCTGCGGCACCTCGGCGGCACCGGCATGTTTGCTGACACGGCCCTTGCCGCCGCCAAGCGGCGCGATGTTCGGCAGCGATGCGTAATGCGCGCCCCACAGGACGCCGGGCTGCTGCATGATCTTCGGAATGTAGGTGCCATGCGCCCAATCGAGATATTTCCTGCGTTCACTCTCCTGCGCGGGCAGGTCATACCAGCTGATCCAATAGGCACGGTCCGACACGATCACTCCTGATTAATTTCCGTTGATTGACAACTTCATCTGCGCCAGCAACGCGCGGCCGACAATGCCGAACGGGTTGGCGAATGTTTCGCGTATTTCAAAATGATTGAAGCCTTCGGCGACGATCAGCTCCACCGACTTGCCCGCCTGCCTGAGTGCAGCGGCAAAGTCGCGCGTCTGGCGCTGGAATTCCGGCGTCTCCAGCGTGCCGTGCACCAGCAATACCGGCGCGCGGACCCTGTCGAGATGGCGCTGTGCGCTGAGCGCGTCTTCCATGGCGTCGTCGAACTTGACGTAGTTGCTGCGCGCCGAAAGGCGCGGCCCCTTGAGATCGTACATGCCGCTGCACAATAAGGCGCCCTTGAGGAAATCATCGGGAATGCCGTGCTCACGCTGCCAATTGGTGATCAGTGCCACACCCGCCAGGTGCGCACCCGACGAATGGCCCGAGATATAGATGCGGTTAGGGTCACCGCCGATCTTGCCGGCGTTTTTGTAGACCCAGGCAATCGCGTGCCTGACCTGCCCTGCCATGCTGCGCAGACTGTCGGCAGCATCCTGCACCAGCGTGAAGTCGGGCACGACGTAGACCGCGCCGGCCTGATGCATCAGTTCGGCGGCATCGGCGTGTTCGGCGGCTGTGCCGCTGCGCCAGGCGCCGCCGTGGATGAAGATCTGGATCGGCGCGTTTTCTTTTTTCGCCGGATAGACATCGAGCTTTTCGATTTCCGTCGCGCCGTAGGCGTAACGCGCCGGTGTCCCCAGACGCTTGCGTGCCGCGGCAGAAAGACGCCGCATGCGGCCCTGCACGTCGCGCGCATTGGGCGCATAGACGGCCTGATCGTAGGCAGCGTCGAGTTCTGCCTGGTCGTAATCGAGGTAAACGCGCGGGCCTTTCACGCGCGGCGCGGCGCCCTGCGCTTGAACACTCTCACTGAAAGCGCCGGTCGCGGCGGCCACTGCACAGGCGGCAGCGGTGCCGACCAGCACGCGGCGATCGGGATCGGTCGCCATGGCGGATTACTTCTTAACCATGGTGCTGCCGTAGAGCCCCGTCGGCTTGACCAGCAGGATCAGCAGCATGATGGCAAACGGCGCCATCAGCGCCAGCGGCGCGTAGATCAGCGAGCCGATCGACACCACCTGACCGACGATCAGCGAAGACACCAGCGTGCCCTTGATGCTGCCCAGGCCACCGATGATCACCACCATGAAGACGAAAGCCAGCACCTCGAGGCCCATGTTCGGGTCGACCATGATCAGCGGCGCGTGCAGGCCGCCGGCCAGCCCGGACAGTGCACCCGCGATGACGAAGGTAATGGTAAACAGGCGCGAGACGTTGATGCCGAGGCCCTCGACGTGCTCGACGTCTTCGATGCCGGCACGGATCGCCTTGCCGATGATGGTTTTATTGAGGAACACCCAGATGCCGAGATAGACGAGTCCGGCAATCCCCACCACCATCAGGCGATAGACCGGCACTTCGGTGCCGAAAATATTGATCAGGTCCGCGGTCGGCATGCGCACCGGCCGCGGCACCACGCCCCAGATCGCCTTGATGACGCCCACCCCGCCGATCAGGATGCCGAACGAGGTGATCATGCTGAACGTCAGTTCGCGTTCATAGATGCGGCGGAATATGAAACGCTCGACCAGCAAGGCGATCAGACCGCTGATACAGACGCCGGCCAGCGCACCGAGCCAGACATTGCCGGTGCCCACGCTGACGGTATAGGTCAAATAGGCGCCGATCGAGTAATACAGCAACTGGTCGAGGCTGATGATGCGCATCAGGCCGAAACAGAGCGACAGCCCGATCGACATCAGAAAATAAACGCTGGCCATGCTGAGGCCGAAGATGACACCCGAAATCAGCAGCTGGGTATCCATCACTTGCGCTCCCCGCCGGCGGCATCAGCCGCTTTGCCGCGCGAAACCAGCTTCTCCAGCCACGGCGCCGCGCTGCCCCACAGGCCCTTTTCACCGGCCAGCATGATGAACACCAGAATAAAGCCGACGAAGAGTTCCCAGTTGCCGATGAACTTGCTCAGCACGTCTCGCAGGGCCGTGTAGGTGATGGTGCCGACCAGCGGCCCGAACAGCGTGCCGACGCCGCCGAGAATCGTCACCACCACCGGATCGGCCGTGCGCGCCGCGGCGGTGATTTCAGGGCTGACGGATCCGAGATAGACCGCATACATTGAGCCGGCCAGCGCAGTCGTCGTGTTGGCGACGATGAACGCGAGCAGGCGCACTTTGAAATTGCTGTAACCGAGGAACTGCAGCTTGGCCTCGTTGATCTTGGTGGCCAGACAGCAGGCACCGAAAATGGTGTCGTCGAGATATTTGTAGAGCGCCCAGACGCCGATTGCGACCAGCGTGGCGAATATGAAAAATTCGCTCGATTTGCCGATATTCAGCACCGGCGTCGAGGCGATATTGGTCAGGAACCAGAGCCCGTTGTCACCCTTGGTGTAATCGGCCAGCACTTTCTGCATCATGTAGAAAACGATCACCGCCAGCGCCAGATTGACCAGCGCGAAGTAATCGCTGCGCAGGCGCACGAACAGCGGGCCGACAATGCAGGCGCCGATGAATCCGCAGGCCACGCCGGCCAGAATGCCGATATAGGGATTGGTGCCGAAGTAAAAGAGATAAAACGCCGTACCATAGGCGCCGAACGCCAGATAGGCCGGCTGGCCGAAGGAAATGAAGCCGACGCGGCCGAGCAGGAAGCTGCAGCCGATGGTATAGATCGAAAAAATCAGCACTTCATTGACGAAGGGCAGCGGCAGAAAAAAGCGCGACACAGCAAGCAGGCCGAACGCCAGCAAGATACCCCACCACCATTTGAATGCATTGACCATGGCGCGCTCCTAGAGGTACGGCTCGCAGACGGCCGGTTTCAGCGATTCGCCGCCCGGCAGTTCGGCAACGATGCGGCCGTCACGCATGGCATAGACCTTGTGCGCAATCGAGCAGACCAGCGGCAGGTTCTGTTCGACGATCACCAGCGCCGCGTTCTTGCTGAGTTCGCCGAACACGTATTTGAGGTGGGTGACGATGCTGGGCGCGAGGCCCTCGGTCGGCTCGTCGATCAGCATGACCTTGGGGTTGCCCAGTGTGGCGCGGCCGATCATCAGCATCTGGCGCTCGCCGCCGCTGAGAAACCCGGCCTTGCGGTCGATCAGGATCTTCAGCTTGGGAAAGTATTCGAACACGCGGTCCCAGTTGTAATCGCGCGTGGCATAGCTGCCGAGTTCGAGATTTTCACGCACCGTCAGGTCCGAAAACACCTTCTTGTCCTGCGGCACGTATTTGACACCCATGCGTGCCACGTCATACGGACGGTGGCCGATCAGATTGACGCCGCCGGCGGTGGCCTCACCCGAAGTCGGTTTGAGAAAACCGGCAATGCTTCGCAGCAGGGTCGTTTTGCCGGCACCGTTGCGGCCGACGCAACAGACGATCTGGTTCGGCGCAACGTTGAAATCGATGTCGAACAGCACTTTCGATTCGCCATAGGCCACGTTGAGGCCGCGCACGATGAGGCTGGCATCGCCTGCATTAGCCATGGGCAGCCCCTGCCTCGGTAGCGCTGTCGTCAATCTGCCAGTAGCTCTTGCGCACTTCGGGGTGATTGAGACATTCCTCGTAACCGCCCTCGGCGATCACGCGGCCTTCATGCATCACCATCAGGCGCTGCACGAAGTCCTTCACATGCGAAATCTTGTGTTCGACGATCAGGATGGTCTGCTTGCCGAACTGGCGGCGCAGCACGTCGAGCACGCCCTTGATTTCCGATTCCGCCAGCCCGGCCAGCGGCTCGTCGAGCAGCAGCACTTCCGGTTCGGCGAGCACCGCCATGGCGATTTCGAGCCGGCGCTTTTCGCCGAGGCTCAGGTTCTTCACCAGCCGGCTGCGCACCGGCAGCAGATCAAAGGTTTCCAGAATGGCGAGGATCTTCGGCTCATTGTGAAAACGCTTCATCTTGGTGAAAAACAGGTTCCACATCGACGCCTTGTGAAAGGCGCGGTAATAGGCCAGCACCAGATTATCGGTCACGCTCAGCGTGTCGAACGTCGAGGTCAGCTGAAAGGTGCGGGTGATGCCGCGCGCCACGCGTTCCTGCGGCGTCATGCGCGTGACATCAACACCCTTGTGCAGGATCTTGCCCTCTTCCGGCGCATACATGCCGGTGAGCAGGTTGAAGAACGTGGTCTTGCCGGCGCCATTGGAGCCGATAATGCCCGCGACTTCGAATTCGCGCAGCGTGAAATCGACACGGTCGACCGCGACCATTGCGCCGAAGCGCTTGGTCACCGCCTTCGCCTGCAGAATTTCAGTGCTCAATCGGGTATCCGGTCCGCGGTACATGAAACGGCGGACGCTGGCGCGTCCGCCGCAACCGTTAAAAGATCGCGCTTAGTAGCCGAGCGACTTCAGCGACGGCATGACCTGCTCGCCGCCCACCGAACCCATGACCTGGAAGAGATCCCACTCGTTCGTCTGGTCCTTGGCACCCTTGCCCTTGACGAGGAAGGCCGCGTGTTTGTATTCGGCCGCATGGTCCTCGCGCCAGCGCGCAGCGCCCTTCACCGAATTGAACGCGCCCTTGTTCGCCATCAGCGCAGCCGAGACTTTCAGTGCATCGAAGGTCTTGGCGGTTTCAAAGCCGCGGAACATTTCCATGTAGGCGATGTATGCGATGGCCGCATAGGCATCCGGCGGACGGTTGTATTTGGCACGGAACAGGTTGGTGAACTCGGCTGCGCTCTTCGCCACTTCCTTGTCGGCAAAGTTCGCCAGGTCGTAGTAGAAGTAGTGCATCGCGTAAACGCCTTCGAGCGCTTCGGGCGGCAGGCCCTTGGCCACGACGTTGGTGATGAACGCATTGAAAATCGTCATCTCCTTGTTGAGGCCCATCTGCTGCACCTGCTTCAGCAGCGCGACCGCGTCGGCGGCGAACTGCGCGAAGATGAAGACGTCGGGTTTGGCCGCGCGCACTTTCTGCAGCGTGGTCGTGTAGTCCGCGGTGCCCAGCGAGAGTTCATCGTAACCGACGATCTCGGCGCCGTTTTCCTTGGCCGCCTGATAAACGCCGTCACGGATGTCCCAGCCGAAGCTGTCGGCGCGCGCGAGAAAGAAAATCTTTTTCTTGCCGAGCGTTTTGACCGCCGAATAACCGGCCATGTAACCGACTGTCCACGGGCTGTAGGCCGTGGCAAAGGTCGATTCGGCCAGTTTGCCCTTCTGGAAGGCCTCTTTCGACATTACGCAGACCGGGAAGTAGGCCAGCGGATCCTTGCTGACCAGACCGTTGATCGTATACGCCACCGGCGCGAAGGTCTGGCCGCCCATACCCTTGACGCCTTCGTCGAGCATATAGCGGAAACGGCGCACGGCGACGTCCTGCTTGGCTTCGTCGTCCTGCACCACGCCTTCGAGCATGACCTTGCCGTTCGGCATGTTGAGGCCGCCGCGCTTGTTGACGACGTCGATGGCGAGCAGCGCGCCGTCACGCTGGGTTTCCGCCACGGCGGCAAAGGTGCCGGTCAGCGGCAGCAGAATGCCGATCTTCGCCTTGGCTGCCTCAGCCGCATGTGCCGCGCCGAACAGGCCGCACAACGCCAGCGCCGAAATCAGGCTCAGGAGTTTCTTCATGTTCTCCTCCAATACAGGGTTTATTATGAAAATGGGGTGGATCGGGTCGAATCGGGATTCTAATCAAGCCGGCCGACGGCCGTCCAGACGAACCCGTTCATTCCGCAAATATACAGGCAAATCACTTCCATCCGGCCGCCATTTTGCGGTTTTGCCGTGCAGGCCCGCATTGATCCATGTCAACGGACCTGCTTGCGGCGGCGGCGCAATTCCTTCATCACGGCGGAATTGTCGAGGTCGCCCTCGCCATGCGCCAGACAGGATTCGATCAATTCGACATAAAGCCCCGCCAGCGGCAGTTGCTGGCCGACCCGCTCCGCCATGCTCTGCATCAATGCAAAGTCCTTGCGCGACTGCGACAGCTTCGCATGCGGTGCGTAATCGCTGCGGATCATCTTCAGGCCGCGGTTGTCCATGGTGCGCGAATACGCCGCCGAGGCCTTCAGCACCTCGAGAAACGCCTCGAGTTCCAGCCCCATTGACTCAGCGAACGACAGCCCTTCGGCCATCACTGCGCGGTTCAGTCCGCCGATCAGATTGACCGCGAGTTTCCCGCGCCCCGCCGCACCCGGACTGCCGAGAAGATAATATTTTTTGCACAGCGCACCGAGCACGGGCGCCAGTTCGTCCATCAGCTCCCGCGTTCCGCCGACCAGTCCGATGCCGTTACCGAGGGCAATCTGGTCGCTGTTGCCGGACAGGGGCATTTCAAGAAAACGAATGCCGCGCCCCGCGACACGTTCCGCCAAGGCAGTCACGCGGTCCGGATCGCAGGTGCTGGTGCACACCACTGCATGCCCGGCGTCGAGTTCAAGATGCGGCGCGCCCGCCGCGCCTTCAACGACGGCTTCGACCTGGTCAGTATTGAACACCGAGAGCACAATGATTTTTGCGGCCCGCGCCGCGTCGCGCAGCGTGGCCGCCGGAACGCCGCCCAGTTTGGCGAAGTTCGCCGTGCGCGCCGCGTCAACGTCGTAGCCGTGCACGGTAAATCCGGCTTCGATCAGGCGCTTTGCGAGCGAGGTGCCGATCAGCCCGAGGCCGACCACCGCCACGGCGGGCTTTGCAGTGCCCATGTTATTCAGGCTGGATGCCGGCGTGCGCGGCAACTTTCTGCCATTTCTCTATTTCGGCCTTGATATAGGCGCCGTGCTGTTCCGGGGAATTGCCGACCGGATCTGCACCGCGGCTGACCAGTTCCTTGCGCACCGTCGGGTCCTGCAACGATTTGGCCAGCGCGCCATTGAGTTTCTCCACCACCGCTTTGGGCATGCCCGCGGGGCCGATGAAACTGAAACCGCTGCTGACGACGAAGCCCTTGAGCCCGCCTTCCTGCATGGTCGGCACATC
>CAZVDN010000164.1:0-992 GCA_964625665.1 uncultured Streptomyces sp.
CGAATTTGAGATCGAGGCCTGCGATATCGACCTGCGCGCCGCCGGCCGGTGCGCCCTTGAGCACGGCCAGCCACTGGTCGAGATCGAGTTGTTTGAGTCCGCCGGTGACCCAGACGCCGCGTTTGTCGGACTCGGCGGCCGCACCACCGAAGCTGACGCTGCCGCGCTCGAACACCGTGCGTGTGCCGTCGCGGCGCCGCTGCAACTGCGCCGACACGATGTTGCCGATCGAAGCGATGATGCGGTCCTGCTGCGCAGTGGCAACAATGCGTTCGACGCGCAGCGGCATGGACTCGGATGCGGTTTTTGCAAACGGCGCCGGCAGACTTGAGGCCACGCCCTGCAACGACGACTCAAGCACCAGATCGGCGAATTGCTTGCGCAACAGGATCGAGGCCCTCCAGTCGGTCGTGCCGTTTAGCGACTGCGCGAAAAATGAATTCGTCGTACGCCGGAAATTGTCCATGTTGACACGGCCGGCAATATTGATGCGCGTGCCCTCTTTCTGCGTCGATGCATTGAGGCTGGCCGGGCCACCGAGCACGTTCAGCGTGCCGCCGGCCACCCGCAAGCTGGAGTCAGTGAATTCCAGACGCGCATTGACCTGATCGGCCGCCGGAAAAAATGCTTCCGTGCTTTCCAGCGAGTTGTTCAGGAACTGATAAACGCCGGAGACGCGCGTGTCGCGCGAATTGCCCAGCGGAATGGTCAGCTTGAGCGCGAGCTTTCCCTGTCCCTCGGCGCGCATGCCGCTGGTGAAGTGGTCGATCATGGCACCGACCGGGCTTTTTTCAATGAAGCTGAAGAACTCTGCCGTCGGCCCGTCGGCGTCGCCGGTCACCGACAGTGTGCGCTGTGGAGCCATCAGGTCGGGAATTTCCGCGCGCACCCGCGCGATCCGGGTGCCGAGTATCGTGCCCTCGCGGCCGAGTATGTCCATGCGCCGGCCGCGGAACGTCAGGTCGGCATCGAGATTTTCAATGCGCGGCCAG
>CAZVDN010000164.1:1002-7921 GCA_964625665.1 uncultured Streptomyces sp.
TTGCTGGCGTAGTCAAGCACGGCGCCACTGACACGGGCGGTGACTTCGAACAGGCCGCCGCGCCCCTCGGGAAACGGGAAGTCGTTCAGGTTGCCGCGCAGGCGCAATTTGGCATCGCTGGACGTGCCGGCGAGGACCGCCGTCTCCAGCCACTGCCGCGGGGTCTCCGACATCTGCACCGGCAGATAACGCGGCAGCCCGCGCGCATCGACGCGTGACAGGTTGCCGGTGATGTCCGCCGTGCCGCGGCCCTCGGCGGCGGTCTGGTAGCTGCCCGAAATGCTGCCGGACAGATCGCGGTTCGAAAACGCCACCGTGTTCAGCTTGATGTCGTATTGCGCGCCGTTGCGTTGCCAGCCCACCTGCGAACTGAGCACATCGAAGGTCAGCTTCTCGCGGAACAACAACGGCAGATCGACCGTCGCGTTCTGCGTATTCAGATACAGGGTGCCGCCCTTTTCGGTGCCGTCGACCTGTCCGCTGACACCCTGGAAGCCGGGTTTGCGCCCGACCGCGTTGAGGCCGAGGTTCACGAAGCGCGACTTCACGCTGTACTGTTCGGGCTGCGGCCACTCCCCGCTCCATTTGAGCGCAACGTCGTAGAGGCTGCCGCGCGGCGCATAAGCATCCATTTCCTTGCGCAGGGCGGCGTTGAAAGGAAGATTGTCGGCGAACGCGACCAGCGGCTCGAAATCCATCGCATTGATCTGCAATTCACCGCGCGACACCTTGTTGCCGCTGGCGCGACGGTATTTCAGCAGCAGGTCCATCGGCTGCAGGGTCAGTGCATTGGCCTGCATGCCGAGTTTCGATGTCGTCAACTCAAAACCGTCAGCAGTCCGTTTCCAGCCGATGCGGCCCTTCAATTCGTCGAGCTGCAATTCACGCACATCGGCACCCAGGCGCGCCTTGACCTGCGCAATCTGCACGTCGGCAGTCAATTCCGAAGGCTCACCCTTGTCGAGCGAAGCCCAGATGCGCATCGCGCCGGCGCCGTGAGGGAAATAAACCGGAAAATCGATCCACGCGCGCCACGCCGCGATGTCGGTGTAGTCAAGCTGCACGAACAGCTGGCCGTTCCATTGCGACAGCGCCTCGACCGTGCGCCCGGTCAGGTTGCCGCGGATGTCGAGCGGTGTGGCGATTTTCTCCGGCGGCACGGCGCGCAGGCCGAAGCGGTGCTGCGAGCCGAAGTTTTCAAGCCGGAAATCGACATTCGTCAGCGCCAGCATCGGCGCCTGCCTGAGGTCATCATGCCAGCGGATGGTCGCGCGGTGAATGTTGATTTCGTCCTGCCGCAGCAGCCAGTCCGACAGGCCGCCACCGCCGACGCTCTTGTCAAGTTCGATGCCCGCCACCGAAATCAGGCCCGCGGCATTGCGCCGGATCTCCAGATCGGGCCCGTCGATGCCGATCAGATCGAAGCGCGGCTCCCAGTGCACCAGCGACCACCATGACAACACGCTGTCGACGCGTTCGAGTTTCAGCGCGGGCTGGCCGGCCTTGTCGAACAAAACAAAGTCATTGAGCGTAAGCTGGAGGTTGACGCCGCTCCAGCGGCCTTCGAGTTTGCCGATGGTGACGCGTTGCCCGATGCTGGCGCTGAGGTTCTGCGCAATCGGCTCGCGGTATTGCTCGATGTTCGGCAAAAACCAGAAACGCGCGGCGCACACAATGAGTGCGAAGACAAAACTCAGGATCAGCAGGGCCCAGCTCACGACGCGGTAAGCGAAGAGCGAACTGTTCCCCAGCCACCTGAAAATTGAGAGACCCGGCACGGCGCGCGTTAAAATCCGGAAAGTTGAGGCAACATAATGATTTATTTCCTGATTGTAACCTGAAATGTCTGCCCATAACGGCCTGCACGACGGGGCGGATGACAGCCCCCTGAAGCGCGCGCGGCGCCTGTCGCGCTATGCCCGGCGCCTGCTCGACGCCGAACCGCAGCTGCTCACCGGCGCGGATGCCGAAACGCCGCTCGACCGCGCCGCCATGCTGGCGCGGCTGGGCGCCGAACCGGCTGATGACGCAACGCTCATGCGCGATCTGCGGCAGCTGCGCAAACAGGTCATGCTGCGCCTGATCGCGCGCGACCTCGGCGGACTCGCCGACCTCGACGAAGTGGTGACGACCATTTCGGCGCTGGCCGAAATTGCCGTCGAACGCGCAGTCGCGCATCTGGAAAAAAGCATGGCGGCCGACTACGGCCAGCCGATCGGCAATGAAAGCGGCGGCGTCCAGCACATGCATGTCGTCGGCATGGGCAAACTCGGCGGCAACGAACTCAATGTATCGTCGGACATCGACCTCGTTTTCGCCTATCCCGAGGACGGCGACACCAACGGCCCACGTCCGCTCAGCAACCACGAATACTTTGCGCGCCTCGGCCGCCGCCTCATCACCATTATCAACGAGATGACCGCCGACGGTTATGTCTTCCGCGTCGACATGCGCCTGCGGCCGCTCGGCGCCGACGGCCCGCTGGCGTGCAGTTTCGCCATGCTGGAAAATTATTTCATCACGCAGGGCCGCGAATGGGAACGTTATGCCTGGATCAAGGGCCGCGTGCTGTGCGGCGACCGCGCGGCCGAACTCGCCGCGCTGGCCGGCCATTTCGTCTTCCGGCGCCACCTCGATTACAGCGCCTTCGAGTCACTGCGCGAACTGCATCAGGAAGTGCGCCGCGAAGTCGAACGGCGCGACATGCAGGACAACATCAAGCTCGGCCCCGGCGGCATCCGCGAAGTCGAATTCATCGCGCAACTCTTCCAGCTGGTGCGCGGCGGCCAGGACCTGGCGCTGCGCGCGATGAACACGCGCACGGTTCTGGCGCTGATTGCCGAACGCAATCTGCTGCCGCCGGCAGCGGTGACCGAACTGCGCGACGCCTACATCCACCTGCGCAATCTCGAACACCGGCTGCACTATCTCGCTGACAAACAGACCCAGGCGCTGCCCGCCGGCGAGGAGGACCAGGCGCTGATTGCCGCCGCCATGGGGGCGCCTGACTACGCGACCATGCTGCGCGAACTCGATGCGCACCGCGCGGCGGTCACGCGCCACTTCGACGGCATTTTCGCCGACTCGCGCAGCGACGAGCACCCGCTGGCCGCGGTCTGGCACGGCGGCAGCGACGACGGGCAACTCGCCGCCAAACTGCGCAGCAGCGGATTCGCCGACCCGGTCCACGCCCTCGCAGCCATCGCCGCGCTGCGCGACAGCAGCCGCGTGCGGCAGATGCCGGAGACCAGCCACGCGCGGCTTGCGCGGCTGGTGCCGTCAATTGTCGAACAATGCGCGCGGCTCGCCAATCCGGACGCCGCGCTCGACCGCATGCTGCGCCTGGTCGAAAGCATTTGCCGCCGCGAATCCTATCTCGCCCTCATGCTGCAATACCCGCAGACCATTGCGCGCAGCGCGGCGATTGCCGGCGCCAGCCCGTGGGCCGCGGAATACCTCGCGCGGCATCCGATTCTGCTTGATGAACTGCTCGACGCGCGCAATCTGCACAGCGAGCCCGATTGGCAACGGCTTGAATCGATGCTCGCGCGCCAGCTGGCCGAGGGCGACGGCGACCGCGAACAGCAGATGAACACACTGCGCCATTTCAAACATGCGCAGACCATGCACCTTCTGGCGCAGGACCTCGGCGGCGAACTGCCGCTTGAGCGCCTCTCCGACCATCTGAGCGCGCTCGCCGACCTCATTCTGGGTGCGACCCTGCGCCTGACGTGGAAAGACCTGCCGGGGCGCCACTGCGACGTGCCGCGCTTCATCATCGTTGCCTACGGCAAACTCGGCGGCAAGGAACTGGGCTACGCCTCGGACCTCGATCTGATTTTCCTGCATCAGGACGACGCGCCGGATGCGGCGATGAGTTACGCGCGCCTCGCGCAGCGCATGAACAGCGCGCTGTCCTCGGTGACGCCGGCCGGCGTGCTCTACGAAACCGATCTGCGCCTGCGTCCCGACGGCGCCAGCGGCCTGCTGGTTAGCCCGCTCGACGGCTTCGCCGCCTATCAGAACGAACATGCCTGGGTCTGGGAGCACCAGGCGCTGACGCGCGCGCGTTTCGTCGCCGGCGACCGTGCGCTGGGCGCGGCATTCGAATCGCTGCGCACCGAAATCCTGCGGCACAAACGCGAACTCGAGCCGCTGCGCGCGGAAATCGCATCGATGCGGCAGACCATGCTCGATGCGCACCCGAACAACAGCGGCCGCTTCGATCTCAAACACGACCGCGGCGGCATCATCGACGTCGAGTTCATTGTCCAGTATCTGGTGCTCGGCCACGCCCATGCCCACGCCGAACTGACCGGCAACATCGGCAATCTCGCACTGCTCAAACTCGCGGCCCGCCTCGGCCTCATCGGGCAGGACATCGCCGCCGCCGTGCATGACGCCTACCGCCGTTTCCGCCAGACCCAGCACAAACTGCGGCTGCAGGGCGACCGCTATGCGCGCGTCGACGCCGGCGGGTTCGGCGCCGAAATCAGGGCGGTAACGGAATTGTGGAATGCAGTCGTCGGCGCAGCGCCGGCCGGCGACAAAACGGCTCAGTGATTGAGCGGCCCGAGCAACCGGTAGGCGGTGATTTCGCGCAGCCCCTTCACCTTCAGCGGTTCGGGCCCTTCGAACTCATAGAGGCCGCGCAGGCGCCGGTAGGTCGTGACGTCGACGAGAATACCGCCGGTGGTCGCTTCCGTCGTCAACCGGCTGGCGATATTGACGGTGTTGCCCCACAGATCGTAGATGAACTTGCGCACGCCGATGACGCCGGCGGCGGCCGGCCCGGTGCCGATGCCGATGTGCATGCCGAGCGGACGGCCGTGGCGCGTTTTCCGCTGCGCGATGCCGTCGCGGATGTCGATCGCCATCTGCGCGATCGCCTCGGTGTACTGGGTGCTGTGGTCATGCAGCCCGCCGGCCACCATGTAGGCGTCACCGATGGTTTTGATCTTCTCGAGGCCGTAGCGGTCGGTCAGATTGTCGAACCATGAAAACAGTTCGTTGAGCATGTCGAGCATTTCGCGCGGCGGCATTTCCTCGGCGATCCGCGTGAAGTCCGTGAGGTCGGCAAACATCACCGTGCAGTCGGCAAGACTGTCGGCGATGACGCCCTGCTCGTGTTTCAGGCGCTCGGCGATATGGCCGGGCAGCACGTTGAGCAGCAGGCGCTCGGAACGCTGCTGTTCGGCCTGCAGCATGCTGTGCTCGACGTCGAGGGCGCCCTTCAAGCGGTCTTTTTCGCGGACGAAATAAACCACCAGCAGATAAACGATGGTGGACATCGCGGCAAAGTTGAGCACGAAGAACACGGCGATGGTCTGCAGCGGCAGGCCGGTCTGTTTGTCGGCACCGTAGGCGAGGTAATAATCGAAGAACCCCGAGATCGCCGTCATCACGATGTAGGCGAAGAACCACGGGATCGATTCCTTCGGCCCCTGGAAGATCATGACGCCGATCGGCGCCAGCAGCGCCCACAGCATGACGCCGGACGACGTCACATAGCTGCCGATCGACCACTGCATGATGAACGGCACAAACAGGTACAGACAGGTCTGAGCGAAGCGGAAGAACTCGAAATTGAGCTTCCAGATGTAGATCACCAGCGTGGTTGCCGACACCGCCAGATACAGCAGCGGCACGGTCGCCGAATACCTGATGCCCATGGCATTGTAGATGACCAGCCAGAGCATGGCCGCCGAGCCCATCAGGCCGCAGGCGAAGATCAACAGCGTCTTGTGCAGCTTTTCTTCGTCGCTGTCGTCCGGGCCGATGATGCGCGCGGAGATTTTTTTGAGCAGCTTGTCGGCGGCGGCGAACATCAGCAATGAATTCCAATCCCGGTTAACGCAACAACGCAAAATCGGCGGTCGCCACGCGTTGTGGCAGCAGGCCCGAAAACGACGCAACCCGATGCGCGGAAAGGCGATGTTACATCAATCCCCACTGCGGTCAAGGAAGCACATCACGGTCGCGCCGGTGCGGCGGCGCGGCAACGGGCGAAATACGCTAAAATCACGCCATTCGAATCAACTTTTGGAGCAATCGGCGATGTCGATGGCTGACCGCGACGGGCAGATTTGGTACGACGGAAAACTGGTGCCCTGGCGCAGCGCGAACACCCACGTGCTGACGCATTCACTGCATTACGGGCTGGCCGTGTTCGAGGGCCTGCGCGCCTACAAGACCGACAATGGCACGGCGATTTTCCGTCTGAAAGAGCACACCGACCGGCTCTACAACTCGGCGCACATCTATCTGATGAAAATCCCGTATGACCGGGAAACGCTGATGGAAGCGCACAAGGAAGTCGTGCGTGCCAACAAGCTCGAGTCCTGCTACATCCGGCCGATCGCCTTTTACGGTTCCGAAAAAATGGGCGTGTCGCCCAAAGGCGCCAGCGTGCACGTGGCGATCGCCGCTTGGCCCTGGGGCGCCTACCTGGGCCCCGAAGCGCTGGAAAAAGGCATCCGCGTCAAGACGTCGTCCTACTCGCGCCACCACGTCAACGTGTCGATGTGCCGCGCCAAGTATTCGGGCACCTACGCCAATTCGATTCTGGCAAACCTCGAAGCCACCGAACACGGCTACGACGAAGGCCTGCTGCTCGACGTCGATGGTTTCGTCGCCGAGGGCTCGGGCGAGAACCTGTTCATGATCAAGGACGGCAAGATCTATGAGCCGGAACTGACCAGCGCCCTCATCGGCATCACGCGCGGCTCGATCATCGCACTGGCCGAGGAAATGGGCTACAGCGTGGCGGCGCGCCGCATCACGCGCGACGACCTCTACATCGCTGACGAAGCCTTCTTCACCGGCACCGCGGCCGAAGTCACGCCGATCCGCGAGGTCGACGGCCGCGTCATCGGCAGCGGCAAGATCGGCGCGGTTACCGCCAAGCTGCAAAAGGCCT
>CAZVDN010000165.1:0-297 GCA_964625665.1 uncultured Streptomyces sp.
TCGGGGTTGTCGCGGTATTCGGTGAGCACTTCGAGCATTTCATTGCCGGTCTCGACGCTGATCGAGTTCATGCGCTCCGGGCGGTTCAACGTCATGCAGACGATGCGGCCGCGTTTTTCGACCAGAATGTCCTTGTATGCCATCTTGTTTTCTCCTTTGATCAATCGTCAGTTGCGCAGCAGGCCGCGGCCGATGATGCCGCGCTGGATTTCGGATGTGCCTTCATAAATGCGGGTGATGCGGGCATCGCGATAAAAACGGCCCACCGGGTTGTCGGTGATATAGCCGCTGCCGCCC
>CAZVDN010000165.1:307-7041 GCA_964625665.1 uncultured Streptomyces sp.
GCCAGCGTTTCGGAAGCGAAAAGTTTGGCCATCGAGGTGTCCTGCGAAGTCACGCGGCCCTCATCAGCCAGCGTGGCGGCACGATAGGTCAAGAGGCGCGCCGCTTCAGTGCGCGTCGCCATGTCGGCCAGCATGAAGTGGATGCCCTGAAATTCACCGATGGCCTGGCCGAACTGCTTGCGTGTTTTGGCATAATCCGTCGAGATCTCGAGCAGGCGTTCACAGGCGCCGATGCAGCGCGCGGCGACCACCGGGCGGCCTTCCATCAGTGTTTTGGTGGCCGCAAGCCAGCCCTTGCCCTCGGGGCCGAGGCGGTTTTCTTCCGGCACTTCGCAATCTTCGAACAGCAACTCAGCGATCGGGTGGCCCTTGCAACCCATGGTGTCGTAGACGGTGCCGATGCGAAAACCCTTGAACTTCGGCTCGACCAGAAACACGCTCATCTCTTTCGAGCGCGGTGCCGGGTTGGTGCGCGCGACGACGGTGAGCAGCCCGGCGTGGGTGCTGCCGCTGATGTAGTGCTTCACGCCGTTCAGAATATAGCGGTCGCCTTTTTTCACTGCGGTGGTGGTGATGCCGCCGGCGTCGGAACCGGCGCCCGGTTCGGTCAGGGCAAAGCAGCCGCGCAGTTCGCCGGTGGCCATTTTCGGCAGATAACGCTGTTTTTGTTCCGGCGTGCCGATCGATACCAGCGCCTCGGCGCCGATGCCGCCGTGCGCGGCGAACACGCCGGCGAAACCGAAGCCGCTGCGGCCGAGCATCTGGTGCACCAGCACGCGCGAGAAGCGCGACAGGTTGCTGCCGCCGTATTCTTCGGGAATGCTGATGCCGAAGAGGCCGAGTTCAGACGCTTCTTTCAGCAGTTCTTTCGGGATTTCGTTGGTGCGCTCGATTTCCGGCATGCGCGGATCGACGCGCTCATCGACGAAGGCCTTGACCGAATCGGCCAGCGCGCGCTGTTCTTCCGTGAGTTCAAAATCCATCGTCAGCCTTTCACTTTCGATTTCGCTTTTGCTTCGATGCCGTCGAGTTCGGCGAGGATGTCGGCGCGGTGTTCATCGACGCCGGGAATGCCGAGCACGGTTTCGTTGAGTTGTTCGTTGATCTTGAACGGCACGCCCCAGGTCGGGATTTCACGGCCGCTTTTGAGTCGCGTCGGTTTGACCATGGCGCGCGCGCGCACCTGTTCGTCTTCAGCGACGTCTTTGACGCTGCGCACATGGGCGACCGGCACGCCCGCGACGGCGAAGGCCTTCTCCCAGTCCTGCGCGCTGCGTTTGAGCATGTAATCGCGGATCAGCGGGCGCAGTGCGTCGCGGTTCTTCACGCGCAGCGGATTGCTGGCGAAGCGTTCGTCGGCGGTGAGTTCGCTGGCGCCCAGCAGTTCGCAGAAGCGCTTCCACTGGTGTTCGTTGCTGACCTGCACGAGGCAGTATTCGCCGTTCAGGGTGTCGAAGGCGCCGAGCGGATAGATGCCCATGGTTTCGGAGCCCATGCGCACCGGCAGCGGCAGATCGACCAGCGCACCCTGGAAGTAGGCATGCATGAAGCCGAGCGCCGATTCCATCAGCGAGACTTCGAGCAACACGCCCTTGCCGGTTTTTTCCACGGTGTGCAGCCCGGTCATGATGCTGCCCCACGCCAGATAGGCGGTGGCGATGTCGATCGGCGAGCCGCCGCAGCGCACCGGGCCGCGATTGGCTTCGCCGGTGATGCCCATGATGCCGGTATAGGCCTGGATCATCGAATCGTAGGCGGGCGCTTTTGCGCGCGGGCCCTTGCGGCCGTAGCCGGTGACCGAGACCCAGACGAGTTTCGGATGTTTGTCCTTCAGGTTTTCGTAACCGAGGCCCATTTTTTCAAGCGTGCCGGGCCGGTAGTTCTCGATCATGACGTCGGCGGTGGCGAGCAGGCGGTGGAACAGCGCTTTGCCTTCGTCGGATTTGAAATCGATGGCGATGCTGCGCTTGCCGCGGTTGCAGCTGACGAAATAAACGCTCTCGTTGTCAACGAAGGGCGGCCACTGGCGCATTTCGTCGCCGGTCGGCGGTTCGACCTTGATCACGTCAGCGCCGAGTTCCGCGGCCAGCATGGTGGCCACGGGGCCGGCGATGTTGCGCGTGCAATCGAGAATACGGATCCCTTTGAGGATTCCATCGGTGGGCATGGCAAAAACCTTTATCGAATTGGATGCGCTCTGACGGCGCTTGGCGTGGTGATTTCGCGGAGGCGCAACGAGACGAACCGGGGAAGCATTTATATACCACTGGGAGCGCGCGCTTGTCGAGTCTGCGCAGTGAAATCACACGCATTGCGTTTGCCGCGGACGCGCATCCGGCGATAGACTCGCTGCATTGAGGGGGTGAATTTGTCCATGTTCAAAAAAATCGCCGTGCTCGGCGCGGGGGCGATCGGCAGCAGCGTCGCTGCAGACATCGCAAAGGCCGGCCACGATCTGACGGTGATCGACCAGTGGCCCGCGCACATCGAGGCGATGAAGGCCGACGGCCTGCGCGTGAAAATCCCGGATGAAGACATTCATGTCGCGGTGGATGCCGTGCATCTCTGTGACGTGTCGTCGCTCAACCGCATGTTTGATCTCGTGCTGATGTCCGCGAAGTCCTATGACTCGCAGTGGCTGGCGCAATTCATCGCGCCCTACCTCAAGGCCGACGGCGTGCTGGTGCCCGTGCAGAACAGCATGAACGACGAATGGGTGGCGCCCATCATCGGCCCTGAACGGGATGTGGCCTGCGCCTTCGAGTTGTCCGCGGAAGTGTTCACGCCGGGCATCGTGCAGCGCAACACCATGCGCGACCGCACCTGGTTCGGCATCGGTGAACTCGACGGCCGCGTGACGCCGCGGCTCGCCGAAATCCAGAAGATATTGTCGTGCGCCGGGCGCGTCACCATCAGCACCAACATCCGCGGTGCGAAGTGGGCGAAGTTGGTGAACAGTTCGATGATCCTCGCGCCTTTCGGCATGCTCGGCCTGCAGTCATGGGAAGCGACTGAAATTCCCGAGGTGTTCAGCCTGTGCGTCAAACTCGGCCGCGAGACGATGGCGGTCGGCAAGGCGCTGGGCATCGAAATCGAACCGATTTTCGGCATGAGCGCCGAAGAGTTTAATGTCTCGACCGATGCCATCGTCGAAAAACTGCTGCGCGCGATTCTGATTCACCACGGCGAGACGGCGCGCCAGGTGCGCGGTGTGGTGCTGCAGGATTATCTGAAAGGGCGCATGACCGAAACCGATTACGTCAACGGCCTGATCGCACGCAAGGGCCGTGCAGCCGGCGTGCCGACACCGGCCAATGACGCGGTGGTCGAAGTCAACCGGCGCATTCGCGCCGGTCAGTTGAAGCCCGAGCGCTCGAACATTGCCATCGCGCACCAGCTGGCGGGCACATGAAAACTGCTTTTGTACTGGCGGCCGGCCTGCTGGCGGGCGCGGCATTCGCGCAGGGCGACTTCCCGTCGAAACCCATCCGCTTCGTCGTGCCCTACTTCCCCGGGGGCACGCCCGACATTCAGGGACGGCGGCTTGCAGACAAACTGCGCGACCGCATCGGCCAGCCGGTGATTGTCGACAACCGGCCCGGCGCCAATGCGAGCATCGGGCTGGGCATCGTGGCGCGCGCGCCGGCCGACGGTTACACGATCGTCATCGCGCCGGTCGGGCCCTATGCGGTGAACCCGCATCTCTACAAACTGCCCTACGACGTGCTGAACGATTTCGCGCCGATCATTCACGCCACCAGCACGCCGGGCCTGCTGGTGGTCAATCCGGCGGTGCCGGCGAAAACCGTGAAAGAACTGATCGCGCTGGCGAAACAGAAGCCCGATGAATTGAACTACGGCTCGACCGGTGTCGGCGGCTTCGGCCACATGTCGGGCGCGCTGTTTGCCTCGATGACGGGCATCAAGATCGTGCACGTGCCTTACAAGAGCATCACCAATGCGCTCACCGAAGTGGTCGGTGGCCACATTCCGATGCTGTTCAACGTCGCCAGTCCGACCATTCCGATGGTGCAGACCGGTCGCGTGCGCGCGCTGGCGACGACGGGCGCGACGCGCATGGAAGCGATGCCCGAGGTGCCGACGATTGCCGAATCCGGTGTGGCGGGCTATGAGAATTCGACCTGGAACGCCATTTCCGCGCCGGCCAACACGCCGGCCGCCGTGGTGTCGCGGCTCAACCGTGAATTCAATGAAATTCTCAAGCTGCCGGATGTGAAGGAAGCGGCGCGCGTCGAGGGTTCGAGCATCATCGGCGGGCCGCCGTCGCAGTTCCGCGATTATCTGAAACGCGAATACGTGAAATACGGCAAGCTGGTGCGCGACGCCGGCATCAAGGGCGAGGCACAGAACTAGATTTTCCGGCGCTGACGGCGCCAAATCCAAGCGTCAATCAACCACCCGAGGAGCAATGCAATGGCAAAAGGATATTGGATCAACTGTTTTCGCTCGATCAAGGACCCGGCCAAGGTCGATGCCTACCGCAAACTCGCCGGCCCGGCGATGGAAGCCGCCGGCGCCAAGTTTCTGGTGCGCGGCGATCCGGCCAAAGTCTATGAGGCGGGCATCGTTGGCCGCGTGGTCGTGATCGAATTCGAAAGCGTCGAGAAGGCGATTGCCACGCACGACAGCCCCGGCTATCAGGCCGCGCTGAAAGCGCTGGGTGACGGCGCCGAGCGCGATTTGCGCATTGTCGAAGGCGTCGCGTAAGTCAATGCAGCCCGCGCAGCGCGGCTGTGATTGCCGTCGCGCTGCGTTTTCATCTGCTGTAGTCCGCAGAGCGCAGTACTTTTCGCGGCGGGATTCTTAGAGCAGTGTTTCGTCGACGTCGCCGAATTTGACCAGGTGGCGGCGGCCGGCGAATTTGTAGCCGCGCTTGCGACTGCGCGGATATTCGCAGATGTCGATCGGCTTGCGCGTGCCGCCGAGCAGGTAAACCAGATCTTCCTTGTAGGGATTGGTCATGCCGTGCGGCAGCGACTGTGCGGTGAAGCCCATGAAGTCGCCGGGGCCGACCTTGATTTTTTTCCTGCCGATTTCGGCGATCCCGTGGCCCGACAGGATATAGACGAACTCCTCGTCGCAAAAGTGCGTGTGATATTCGGTAGTGTCGTCACCCTGGTGGATGCGTACGAGATGCACGCCCATATCCCGCATGCCGACGGCATCGCCCAGCGACTTGTTCAGGCGCAAAACCTTCTTGTTGACGAAATGGCTGCGGCGCTCGACCACCATGCGCGCGATGGCGGTGGCGGTGCGCAGGGGAAAGGGCTTTGCTTTTTTGGCCCTGACGGTTCCTCAGTGTCCGTGCGGATGCGTCATCATACATTTTGGCGGCAGCCGCGGCGCGGGGCTAGAATGTCCGCTCGTTAAACGAGGAGGGCTTTGAAATGCAATTCATGGTGCGCATCGTTGTCCGCCTGCCGGGTGACTGGCCGAAGGAAAAAGTCGATGAACTCGCTGCCCGCGAAACCGCGCGCGGCATGCAATGCATCAAAGAGGGCAAACTGCGGCGCATTTTCCGCATCGTCGGTCAGCGCGCCAATTTCAGCATCTGGGAGGCGGCCAGCCTCGAGGAACTGCACGCGACCCTGCTGTCGTTGCCGATGCATCCGTTCTTTGAGCTCGAAGTCACGCCGATCATCGAGCACAGCACGACCCAGGCCTGGAACGCCGCCAACGGTGCGATGCCGCCGTTCTGAAGCCATGACGATGCGCCGCGCGTTCCTGTTGCTGCTGCTGGCCCTGTTCGCAGGCATGGCGCAGGCGCGCGTGCCTGACGGCTGGCTCTTTCTGGAGTACAACGAAGCCGTGCGCGTGGCGAAAAAAACCAACAAGCCGCTCTTCGTCTATTACGGATTCGAGACCTGTCCCTACTGCATTTACCTCAACAAGAACACGCTGTCGTTCGAGGCGCTGCGCAAACGGTACGGCGAGCACTATGTGCTGGCTTATTTCGACATTCGTGCCAACCCGAATGATCCAATGACGCTGCCCACTGGCGAAACCCTGCCGCGCGGACAGGCGATCCGCAAACTGAAGGGCAGTCCGGTGCCGGCCTGGGCCTTTGTTGCCCCCGACGGCCGTGAAATTCTCATGCGCCGGGGTTCGCGCACCAAGGTCGATGCCTTCATGAAGTTCGACCAGTATGTGATGAGCGGCACCTGGCCGCAGACTGCATTCGCGGACTATCTCGCGCAGCGCGGGCTGCAGGAAGACAAGGTGGAATGACCCGTGCCGCGGCGGTTCTTGCAGAGAGCCGGCATTGCACCGGTGGATTTTGTAGTTTTGGCGCAACACGCGGACGGAATTCGCACGCTTTTGCTGCAAAGTGTTCGATTCGATCCGATGTCGCTGGTATATTTGCGCCAGATCAATTTTCACCGGGGGATGTAATGAACAAAGCCATTCAATACGCGGTTGTTGCAGCCGCTGTCATGCTCGCCACGCCGTCGTTCGCGCAGCTGTATTCGGGCGCTTCGGCCGGCCGCGTTGACCACAAACAAAGCCGTTCCAACTGGACGCCGGCTGCCGGTAGCGCCACGTTTGAAGACACGGATGCTGGTTTCAAACTCTTCGGCGGCTACAAGTTCACCGAGAATTTCGGCGTTGAAGGCGGTTACGACTACCTCGGCCAGTACACGGCAACACCGTCGAGCGGCGCCAGCGTCGGCAAGGCGGTGCCTGTTTCTGAAAAGTCAGTAGCGTGGGCTCCG
>CAZVDN010000165.1:7051-7886 GCA_964625665.1 uncultured Streptomyces sp.
GGATGAAGGCCTCGATGCCGCCTTCTTCGAGCAGTGGAACCTGTTCGGTGTCGCCACGCTGCCGCTGCCGAAGGATTTTTCGGTGTTCGCGAAGCTCGGCGTGTCGAGCAATTACTCGAAAATGAATTTCTCGAGCAACGGCGGCGCGTTCAATGCCAACGACTCCGGCACCAACAGAAAGACCTCGTTCGCATTCGGTGTCGGTGCCGGTTACAACATCACCAAGAACCTGACCGTGCGCGTTGAATATGAAGATTTCGGCAAGGCCGGTGAGTCGAACAACAACTTCACGCTGGCGACCAAGACCAGCGACAGCAAGCCGAAGCTGTTGTCGATCGGTCTGGTGCATTCCTACTAAGCGGATTGCGCTGACGGGAAAACCCGGCCCTGGCCGGGTTTTTTTTCGCCGGCGGCACTATTCGGGCTTCAGTCCGGCTTCTTTCGCCACCCGCAGCCATTTCGCGGTTTCCGTTTTGATCAAGGTGGAAAAGGCCTCGGAAGATCCGGCGACCACGATGCCGCCTTCGGCGCCGAGCAGTTCGCGGTGTTCGGGCGCGAGCAGAATCGCGGTGACTTCGCGATGCAGTTTTTCCAGCACGTCTTTCGGCGTCGCGGCCGGCGCCAGCAGTCCGTACCATTGCGACGATTCATAACCGGGCAGGCCGGCTTCGGCGATGGTCGGAATGTCCGGTGCACTGGGCGAGCGTGCAGCGGTGGTGACGCCCAGCGCGCGCAGGCGGCCGGCGCGCACATGCGGAATACCGCTGATCATTGATGGCGCCATCAGCGCCACCTGGCCGGCGAGCAGATCGATGACGCCGGGGCCCGAACTCTT
>CAZVDN010000166.1:0-7108 GCA_964625665.1 uncultured Streptomyces sp.
GCCGAGGCGATATGCGCCGGACGTCCGATACCCCCCTTTTCCCACGGTTGCTGAAAGCCCGGAATATCGAGGTTGGACACTGTGAACCCCGTCAGGCCGGCCTTCGGCCGCGAGCCGCGTCCGGTCGCGCCTTCGTCACGGATTTCACCGCCGGCGCCGGTGGCGGCACCCGGATAGGGCGAAATCGCCGTCGGGTGATTGTGCGTTTCGACTTTCATGAGGATGTGGGTTTCATCCTCGGTATAACGATAGGCGCCGCCGTCGCGCGGATAAAAGCGCTTCACGCGCGCGCCTTCGATGATCGACGAATTGTCCGAGTAGGCCACCACCGTGCCCTGCGGATGTTTTGCGTGCGTGTTGCGGATCATCGAAAACAGGGACTTCTCACGCGGCTCGCCGTCCACCACCCAGTCGGCATTGAAAATCTTGTGCCGGCAGTGTTCGGAATTCGCCTGCGCAAACATCATCAGTTCAACATCGGTCGGATTGCGGCCGATGCGCGAAAAATTCGCCTGCAGGTATTCGATTTCATCGGCCGACAGCGCCAGCCCCATCGTGCGGTTGGCAGTCTGCAGCGCCGCAATGCCGCCGCCGAGCACATCAACCGACTGCAAGGGCTGGGGTTCAACCTGCGCAAACAACCCCGCCGCGTCTTCAAGAGAATAGAGCACCGTTTCCGTCATGCGATCATGGATCAGCGGCAGCAGTGCTTCGCGTTCGGCCATCGTTAACGGCGCGCCGCCTGCGGTGGCCACGCGCCAGGCCGTGCCGCGCTCCAGCCGTTCGACCATATCGAGCCCGCATTGGCGCGCGATGTCGGTGGCCTTGGATGCCCACGGCGAAATCGTGCCCATGCGCGGCACCACCAACAGCAGGCTGCCCTGCTGTGCCGCGCCGGTCGTCGCCGGGCCATAGGTCAGGATGCGTTCAAGCACGCCGCGCTCGGCGTCGCTCAAGGCGCGCTTGAGGCTGGCGAAGTGATGAAATTCGGCGGTAATCGACGCGATGCGCAGGCCTGCCTGGGCCAGCGCCGCGGAGAGTTTTGCAACCCGGAATTCGGAAAGGGCATTGCGCCCGGGCAAACTGAGGATCTGCGGCATGAAAAAAACGCAATGTCCGTAAAGCCAAATTTTACCCGAAATGCTGATCCAGAACAGCGCGCCGCCGATTGACCGCGGAGTAAACTAAGCCCATGAATCGCCTCACCCACAACGCCCCGGTGTATCGCACTGCCGATATTCGCGCCATCGAAGCGGCGGCAACAGCTGCCCTGCCGCAGCCGGGGCTGATGGCGCGCGCCGGCCTCGCCGCTGCGGAAATCGCGCGCAGCGTGGCCGCCAGCGGACGCGTGCTGGTCGTGGCCGGCCCCGGCAACAACGGCGGCGATGCCTTCGTCGTCGCACGCCATCTCAAAACCTGGTTCTACAAGGTCGATGTCGTGTTTTCCGGCACAACTGCCAAATTACCGGCCGACGCGAAAGCCGCACATGAGGCCTGGCTGGCCTGCGGCGGCAGCGCGCTGCCGTCGATACCGGACAACGGCACGTGGGACCTCGTGATCGATGGCCTCTTCGGCATCGGTCTGCAGCGCGACATCAGCGGCGACGCCGCCAAACTGATCGACTCAATCAATGCGCTCGGGGTGCCGGTGCTCGCACTCGATCTGCCCAGCGGGCTCGATGCCACCACGGGCGAGGTGGCCGAGGGGAGCACACCGTGACTTTCATCGCGCTGAAGCCCGGTCTGCTCACCGGCGATGGCCCCGATTGCTGCGGCCAGATCCATGTCTGCGATCTCGATATCGATGTTGAAGCAATCAAAGCGCCCACAGGGCGCGTCACAGGCGAAAACATTTTGCGCGAGGCCTTGCCGCCGCGCCGCGCCAACACTCACAAGGGCAGCTACGGCAGCGTCGGCATCATTGGCGGCGCCGCAGGCATGGTCGGCGCAGCATTGCTCGCCGGGCGCGCCGCGCTGCATCTCGGCGCCGGACGCGTCTTTGTCGGGCTGCTCGATGCCAATGCGCCGCGCGTCGATCCGGCACAACCCGAATTGATGTTGCGCGCCGACAACGAAATCGCCGCGCTCGACCATCTGAGCTGCATCGCCATCGGACCAGGCCTCGGCACGTCCGATGCGGCACGCGAGCATCTGCGCGCTGCGTTGAAAGGGAAATTGCCGCTGGTCATCGATGCCGATGCGCTCAATCTGCTCGCCGGCGACAGCGCCTTGCAGGCCACCTTGCACCACCGCAGCGGCGACTGTATTCTCACGCCCCACCCGGCCGAAGGCGCTCGCCTGCTCGGTTATTCCACCAGCGCGATTCAGTCAGACCGAATTGCCTCGGCCTGCGAAATCGCCAGGCGCCACAAGAGTCATGTCGTGCTCAAGGGCGCCGGCAGTGTTTGCGCCACACCGGATGGCCAATGGTTCATCAACACCAGCGGCAATCCGGGCATGGCCAGCGCCGGCATGGGCGATGTCTTGAGCGGCATCATTGCAGCGCTGCTCGCGCAAGGCGCAAGCACGAGGAACGCATTGCTCGCCGGGGTTTATTTGCATGGCGCCGCTGCCGATGATCTGGTCACTGCGGGCGCGGGGCCGATTGGCCTCACGGCAGGTGAAGTTGCGCTGGCGGCGCGCCAACGGATCAACCGTTAGCGAAATCGCCAAAGAGATCGTCAGGCGTTAAACGACCGCATCGTCAGAATTCCCAGATAGGTCATTGCCAGCGAGCCAACCAAATGGCTCGCCACCAGAACGAATGACCAGAGGAAGTCGCGGTCGCTGAGCAGTTCCACCGCCTCGGCCGAGAACGACGAGAAGGTCGTCAACCCGCCGAGAAAGCCGACGATGACGAACAAGCGCCATTCCGGCGGAATGCTGTCGTGATGCACAACGGATTCGACGGCCACACCGATCAGAAAACCACCGACCAGGTTCGCCGTCAGTGTGCCAAGCAGGATATTGCCGAACAGCGGATTGAGGAAAATGCCGAAGATCCAGCGCAGCCACGCACCCAGCGCTGCGCCGAGACCGACGGCAAAAAATCCACTGAGCGTCATGATTAATTACATTCGGTGCGGCACGGCACATTGGCCGTGTCGGGACGACCGTCGCCGACGAACCCATCGCGGTTGGGCATGCGGATTTTCGGCAGCGAGGCCGCATCGAGCGTGGCTTCGGCGCCGAGGATGCCGTTCATGTGCAGCAGATAGGCCGTCAGCGCATAGGTTTCGCTGGCGCTCAGCGATTGCGGCGCTGTGTAGGGCATGGCGCGATAGACATAATCGAACACCGTCGTTGCATAAGGCCAGAAGCTGCCGATGGTCTTGACCGGATTGGCGGCTTTCAACGTTCCCTGCCCGCCCACCAGCCGGTCGGCCGGTTTGCCCTCGCCCTTGGCGCCGTGGCAGGCCGCACATTTTTCCGCGTAGAGTTTGCCGCCCTGCGCAACGCTGCCGCTGCCGGCCGGCAGACCGGCCCCATTCGGCGAAACATCAATGTCCCAGGCCTTGATTTCGGATTCGCTCGCGGCCTTGCCGATGCCGAATTTGCTTTGCGCGATGGCGCCTGATGCCACCATCGTTATGGCCGCCGTCAGCGCCAACGCAATCCATCCCGAAGAACCGTTACGCGTGAACATTGCTGATCTCCCCGTTTGCCGCGACCGACCACGACTGAATGGCGTTGTAGTGATAATTCGAATTCAGACCGCGCTGCGCGACCAGCTGCGCGCGGGTGGGCTGGACATAACCTGACTCGTCGAGCGCGCGGCTTTGCAGAATCGCCGGGCTGCCGTCCCACTGCCAGGGCAAGCGGAAACGCGTCAGTGCGCGGTTCAGCACCGGTTCCTGTAACGCGGCCTCGCGCCAGTTGCGCCCGCCGTCCGTTGAAACGTCAACGCGGCGGATGCGGCCGTTACCGGTCCAGGCCATGCCTGAAATTTCGTAAAAGCCGCGTTTGCCGAGTTTGTGATCAGGCGCGGGATGCGTGATGACCGATTTGGCATCCATCGAAAACGTGAACAACCGCGCCGTGCCGTCGGGCAGCGAATCGGTGTACTTGGACGTTTCTTCGCGCGTCATGAACGGCTCGGCCCCGATCTTCAGGCGGCGCAACCATTTGATGCTCATATTGCCTTCGAAGCCCGGCAGGAACAGGCGCAGCGGATAACCGTTCTCCGGACGCAGCGCTTCGCCGTTCTGCGCATAGACGAGGATCGCATCTTCAAGCGCCTTGCTCATCGGCACCGAGCGCGTCATCGCCGCAGCGTCCGACCCTTCGGCCAGAACCCATTGCGCGCCCGGTTGCACGCCGACTTCCTCGAGGATGGTCGACAGCGCCACGCCGGTCCATTCGCAACAGGACAACAAACCGTGACTGACCTGCACGCTCTTTGCGAACGGCGTGCGCCACTCGCGCGAGGTATTGCCCGAACACTCGAGAAAATGAATGCGCGACACCGACGGAAAGCGCATCAGGTCATCCATCGTAAAAATCAACGGCTGCTTGACCATGCCGTGCACCATCAGCCGGTGCTGCGCCGGATCGATCTCGGGAATGCCGGCGTGGCTACGTTCGAACACCAGGCCGTTCGGCGTAATCATGCCGTGCAGCTTGTGCAGGGGCGTCATCGCCGAACCGGCCCCCGGCATCACCTGGTCGCCGCGTCCGCGACGCACCACATTTTTTTCGAAGGCCGAGGGCAAACCGTATTTGCCGTCGGACAAGGGGCGGCCTTCCTTCTTCATCCACGCCGGCACGTTCGGCGGCAGATTGTCGGCCGGCGTTTGCGCCAGTGCGCTGCCGGTGAGTGCGCCGCCGGTCAATGCCACCGACTTGCGCAGAAAATTCCGCCGCCCCCCGGCAACCGCAGTTGATTGCGGCTCGATGGATTGAAACTGTGTCTTTGTTTTCATGATTCCCCCTTGTTTCCCCTCAGTCAGCGCGAATCTGCGCCTGCTTGATCACTTTGCTCCAGCGTTCGATTTCGCCGCGCATGAATGTCTCGAGTTCCTGCGGCGAGTTGCCGACCGGCTCGGCGCCCTGCGACATCAGTTGCTCGCCCATGTCCGGCGCCTTGATCACCGCCACGGCGTCGCTGTGCAGTCGCTTTACGATCGGCGCCGGCATTTTGGCCGGCCCCAGCAATGCGTACCACAGGCTTGCCTGATAGGCGCCGTAGCCAGCTTCGGCCACCGTCGGTATTTCCGGTGCGGCGCGGGAGCGCACCGAACCGGTCATCGCCAGCGCGCGCAATCGGCCGGCCTTGACGTGCGGCATGGCCGGCAACGGGCTCGTGCACACCACCTGAATCTGTCCGCCGACGAGATCGATCAGCGCCGGCCCCGCGCCCTTGTAAGGTACGTGAACCAGTTTGATCCCGGCCAGCCAGTTCAACAACTCCACCGCGAGATGGCCGCCGGTACCCGGCCCCGAAGAGCCATAAATGATCGCGCCCGGTTTGGCTTTGGCCGCTGCCACCAGCTCACGAATATTGCTCACGCCGAGCCCGGGGTGGGCGACGAACACCAGCGGTGAACTCGCCACCAGTGTGATCGGCGAGAAATCCCTGATCGAATCATAGGGCAACTTGTCGCGCAGCCCCGGATTCACGCCGTGCGTCGCGCTGGCGAGAAACAGCGTATGTCCATCCGGCGCAGCACGCGCTGTCATTTCGGTGGCGATCACCTGCCCGCCACCGCCCCGATTATCGATGACCAGTTGCTGGCCGAGTTTGTCGCCGAGTTTGGCGCTCAGCATGCGGCCGACGATATCGCCAGCGCCACCGGGCGGATAAGGAATAATCAAACGAATTGCCCGTTGCGGATAAGCATCTGCACCGAGTGCCGCTGAACCTGCAACGAGCGCCGCGGCGCCGGCCACGCTGCACAGCAAACTACGCAGCCATTGAGTCTTTATCGTATTCATCATCGCTGCAAAATATCGGCGCCCCTTTGCGCTGTCAAGCAAGGATTCGCGCGACACTGCATGCACCGATACATGGCCCGCACTGTATTGCGAACGGCACACTGAATCCCGTAGACTGCAGCCTCCTGAAATTCAGTGCCATCCCTCCCCGTGATCGATTCCCGCAGTGACGAAATCCGCGTGCTTGCGCCGACCGGCGTATGCGGTTCGGGCTTTCTCGAAGAATCCTTCGAGAAAGGCCTCTCGCAGCAGCCCCACTTGATCGGCTGCGATGCCGGCTCGACCGATCCCGGCCCCAGCCATCTGGGCGGCGGAGAACCGGCGTTTCCGCGCGAAGCTGTCAAACGCGATCTGCGGCTGATGCTGCTCGGCGCGCGGCGCCTGAAGATCCCGCTGATCATCGGCTCGACCGGCACTGCCGGTGCTGATCCGCACCTGCACTGGGGCTACGACATCCTCAAGGAAATCGCCGCAGAGGAAAACCTGCAATTCAAGGTCGCGCTGATTCATTCCGAACAGGACAAGGCCTATCTGCAAAAGCGCCTGGCGGAAGGCCGCATCAAACCGCTCGATCCGGCCCCGGAATTCAACGCGCAGGTCATCGAACGCAGCAGCCACATCGTCGGCATGATGGGCGCCGAACCGATGCAGCGCGCCCTGCAGGGCGGCGCCGATGTCATTCTCGCCGGCCGCGCCAGCGATACCGCGATCTTTGCCTCCTTCGCCGAATTGCACGGCATTCCGTCCGGCATCGCTTGGCACGCAGCAAAAATCCTTGAGTGCGGCGCCGCCGCCGTGGTGAACCGCAAATCGGCCGACTGCATGTTCGCATGGCTGCGCCAAGACCACTTCGAGGTCGAACCGCCGAACCCCGAATACCGCTGCACGCCGCAGAGCGTCGCCTCGCACAGCCTCTACGAGAACGCCGACCCGTACAAACTAATCGAATGCTCAGGAACACTCGATCTGACCGACAGCACCTACGAAGCCCTCAACGAGCGCAGCGTGCGCGTCGCCGGCAGTACCTTTGCGCCGGCCAAGCGTTACACCGTGAAACTCGAAGGCGCCGAACTCGCCGGCTACCAGAGCATCGTCATCGGCTCGGTGCGCGACCCCTTCATCATCCGCCAGATCGACGACTGGACGACGCGCCTGATCGAACGCATCCATGCGC
>CAZVDN010000166.1:7118-7858 GCA_964625665.1 uncultured Streptomyces sp.
AAGGGCAAGGACGGGGCGGGCAAGCGTGCCGATCTCGAGCCGGTGAAGGAAATCCGCTCGCACGAGCTGTGCCTGCTGATCGAAGTCACCGCCCCCAGCCAGGACGTCGCCAGTTCAATCGCCGGCATCGTGCGCCATCAGGGGCTGCATCTGCCGATTCCTGAGTGGAGCGGCCTCATCACGGCGCTGGCCTGCCCCTACAACCCCGCCCATCTCGATCGCGGCGCGGTTTACCGCTTCAACGTCAATCATATCGTCGAACCCGATGACGCCTGGGAAATGTTCCCGATCGAATATTTCGCCATCGACGGCGCCACGCAAAGGAAATTGCCGCAATGACACCGCTCGGCGAACTCGCGCGACTGATCCGCAGCAAGAATGCGGGCCCCTTTGAACTCACCTTCGACATCATGTTTGAGGACAACGCGACCTATGAACGCGTCAAGCGATCAGGCATGGTGACGCGCGAAGCAGTGGCTTCGCGTTACGGCCTGCCGGCCGAAAAAGTGAAATTCTTCTGGTGCGATCTCGCCTGCGCCATCAAGGCGTCGATTCCGCGCCCCTACTTTCAGGGCGACCTGCAGGACTCCGACGGCCACGGCGGGCAGCAGACAACCGCCATGCAACAGCAGCCGGCGTTCCTGAGACGTCAGCGCCCGGAACCGCGCGAACGCACTCGCCCGTCGGCCGGGATCCGTGCTCATGCCCGCACTTCCGCCGCCTTCGGGGAGGCGACCGGC
>CAZVDN010000167.1:0-4883 GCA_964625665.1 uncultured Streptomyces sp.
CATCGATCTGCTGCTGCGCGTGCTGCACCGCCTGCGCGATCACGGCAACACGGTGGTCGTCATCGAACACAATCTCGATGTCATCAAGACCGCCGACTGGATCATCGATCTCGGCCCTGAAGGCGGTGACGGCGGCGGACAAATCATCGCCACCGGCGCGCCCGAAGACGTAGCAGCCAACAACAAAAGTTATACGGGCCGCTATCTGGCCAAGGTGCTGTCCTGACCCGGATGTAATGAGATGAATCCGCGCGCGCTTTTGCTCGACAGTTTCAAGGCAGCCGTTGCCGCGGCCGATCCACTGCAGATCGTGCCGCCGCACCTGCCGCCGCCGCCCAAAGGCCGCACACTGGTGATCGGCGCCGGCAAAGCCGCTGCGGCGATGGCGATGGCCGTCGAACACCACTGGCCGGCAAGCGCGCCGCTTGAGGGGACGGTCATCACGCGTTACGGGCACGGACTGCCAACCTCGCGCATCAAGGTCATTGAAGCCGGCCATCCGGTGCCCGATGCCGCGGGCGAAACCGCGGCACGCGCAATCTTCGATGCAGTCCGGCAACTCGGCCCCGATGATCTGCTGCTCGCCCTCGTTTCCGGCGGCGGCTGCAGCCTGCTATCGCTGCCGGTGGCGTCGATCACCATGGCCGATCTGAAAGCCGTCACGCAATCACTGCTGCACTGCGGCGCCGCCATCCAGGAAATCAACACCGTCCGCAAACATCTGTCGGCGATCCAGGGCGGCCGTCTGGCGGCGGTCTGCGCCGCACCGATACGCGCGCTGGTGATTTCGGACGTTACCGGCGACGATCCGACACACATCGCCTCCGGCCCCTGCGCGCCGGACCCGACGACCTACGCCGACGCGCTGCAGATTCTCGCGCGTTACGACTGCCCGGCCCCGCCGGCCGTCATGCAAACGCTGCAACGCGGCGCGCGCGGCGAACTCGGTGAAACACCGAAACCGGGCGACGCGATCTTCGCGCAAACCGAAAACCGCGTGATCGCCACCGCGCAACAATCGCTGCAAGCCGCCGCGCGCGTGTTCGAAGACCATGGCATACGCGCCGTCGTGCTCGGCGACAACGTCACCGGCGAAGCGCGTGACGTCGCCGCCCTGCACGCAGCGCTGGCGCGTGAAATCAAAACCCGCGGACTGCCCTGGGCCGCACCGGTCGCGGTGATCTCGGGCGGCGAATGCACGGTCACTCTGCGCGGACATGGCCGCGGCGGACGCTGCGCCGAATTTCTGCTGGCGTTGACAACGGAATTGCAGGGCCTCGCCGGTGTGCATGCGCTGGCGGCCGACACCGACGGCATCGACGGCAGCGAAGACAATGCCGGCGCCCTCACCGCCCCGAACACGCTCTCGCGCGCGGTCGCCCAGAAAATCGACGCCGGTGCGCGGCTTGCGGACAACGACGGTTACGGATTTTTTGCCGCGCTCGACGACCTGGTCGTCACCGGCCCGACGTGCACCAACGTCAACGACTACCGCGCCATTCTGATCGGCGCCTGACTGCGGCGTTCAGGGCAGAGGCGAGAGCAGCGGCTCGCCGGCAAAATGCGCGCGCAGGTTCTCCAGCACCATGCGTTTGCGGCCCTCGCGGATTTCAAAAGTGGTCGAGCCGACGTGCGGGGTCATGACAACGTTATCCAGCGCGCGCAGTGCCTCGGGCACCTGCGGCTCATCGCGAAACACGTCGAGACCGGCACCGGCAATGCGGCGCTCGCGCAGCGCCGCGATCAAGGCGTCTTCATCGACGATCGGGCCGCGCGCGACATTGACCAGAAAACCGTCGACGCCCAATGCATCGAGCACTTTCGCATCGATGAGATTGCGCGTGGCCGGTGTCAGCGGACAAGTCACTACCAGACAATCGCTGTCGCGCGCCAGACTCAGGACATCTGCATGATAGGGATAACCGACGCCGTCCTTGCGTCGCGGACCGTGGTAACGCACGGTCATGTCGCAGGCGGCCGCGCGTTTCGCCACAGCCATGCCGATGTTGCCGAGACCGACAATGCCGCAGACCTTGCCGCGCACTTCGCGCCCGACCGGCGGCACCGACGTCGGCCAGGTGCCGCTGCGCACATAGCGGTCGCATTCGCTGATGCGCCGCATCGAGGCAATCATCAGGCCGACGGCCAGATCGGCCACGCCGCTGGAAATCGAATCCGGAGTATTGGTCACCGGAATGCCGCGCTCGCGCGCCGGCCCGAGGTCCAGCGTCTTGTTGCTGCCGAACAGGGCAATGATTTCGAGTTTGGGCAAGGCTTCGACTTCAGCGCGCGTAAAACCGGTGATGCCGGGCGTGACCAGCGCGCGGATGCGCGGGCCGAGTTCGCGCATCCTCTGCAGCGGATCCGCCGCCAGCCAGAGACGATGCACGGTGTATTGCGCTTCCAGGGCTTCCAGTGCCGGCCGGTAAATCGAGCGCGTCAGAGCAATCTCAGGCTTTGTCATGGGACTACTCATTTCGCTGCTGCATCCTCAATTCCGCATTCTCAATCCGGCCTGCGCTATTCGCCCTTGATGCCGGCTTCCTTGATGACCTTGCCGAAACGCGTCGCTTCGCTCTGGATGAAACGCGCGAATTCATCCGGCGTACTGGTCAGCGGATCAACACCGGCCTGCGCAAAACGCGGTTTCATGTCGGGCGACTGAACGGCTTTGCCCAGTTCGGCATTGAGCCGGTTGATGATGTCGCGCGGCGTGCCGGCCGGCGCGAGAATGCCGTACCAGACGCTGATCTCGAAATTGGCAAAACCCTGCTCTTTGGTCGTCGGCACACCGGGGTAGTCCGGCAGGCGTTCAGGCGAGAGCACAGCCAGCGCACGCACGCGTTTGGACTGGACCTGACCCAGCGCCACCGGCGCGGCGACGACTTCCATATCGACCTGCCCGCTCGCCAGCCCGATCAATGCAAGCCCCGACCCCTTGTAAGGCACATGCAGGATATCGAGCTTCTCCAGGCTCTTGAAAAGCTCGGGCGCCAGATGCGTCGTGGTGCCGATGCCGCCAGAGCCGTAGCTCAGTTTGCCCGGTTGCTTGCGCGCGATCGCCACCAGTTCCTTGAGGTCTTTGGCCGGCACAGAAGGATGGACCACCAGCACGTTGCGCACCGCGCCGACCAGCGCAATCGGCGCGAGGTCTTTCCACGGATCGTAATTGAGTTTGCCGTAGAGCAGCGGGCTCAACGCAATCACCGGCGAACTCAGCACGATGGTGTATCCGTCGGCCGGCGCCTTCGAGGCAATTTCCAACCCGACGTTGCCGCTGGCGCCGGGGCGGCTGTCGGCCACCACCGACTGACCGATCTGCTCGGACAGCTTCTGCGCCACCAGCCGGCCGACGATGTCGGTCGGCCCGCCCGGCGGAAACGGCATCACCATGCGGATCGCTTTTGACGGATAGGTCTGCGCCAGCGCCGTGGCCACCCCTGTTACGAAAAGGACAACCGCTGCCAGAACATTTTTACGCTGCGCAATCAACATGCTTTTCTCCTCACGCCTGACCACTTGCGCCTCACTTAATAATGCGACTTGAAGCTGATCGCATCCCGGTAATGCAGGTCTTCCAGATCGATGTAGGAACGCTTGGTCTTTTTATCGACCGTATACTGGATCTTGCGGTTGGTCTCGTTGGTCGCGCGAATGTCGAGCAGCTCGAGATATTCCTTGACCTCCCACTCGTGCGCGCCTGCGATGCCGGGCGGAGCGTAAATCATCGAGCCCGGGCCGACCTCGAATTCCTTGCCGTTGAAGTCGCGCACCGTCGCGTGCCCGGCGATGACGTAGTAGCAGGCCTCGATCGGGTGCCAGTGCAGTTGCTCGTAGGTGCCCGGCTTGTAAGTCGCGCGCCCGAGGCGCACACGATCGGTTTCATTGACCTCGGGCCAGCCGACCAGCCGCTGATAGGTCTGACCATCGGTAACGCCGCGGCGCCCCGGATAATCCGCCTGATTCAATACCTGCAATGTCGATTTGATTTCCATGCCTGCCTCCGCTGTATTTGAATGCAGCCCGCAGTGTAATCAATTCACCGCCATCGCGCCTTGCGGGCCGGCCCCAAACATTGGGATTCACACTCGACTTGCGGCATAATCCGGTTGTTTGAATTCAAGCCAACCCACAGAACCACCGGAGGAAACATGAACACGGTCAAACACCGCACGCTTACCCTCAAAGCAGCAGGCGCCCTGCTCTGCGCAGCCGCCTCGACAATGGCCTATGCGCAACTGGGCGAATATCAGGCCCCGGGCCCCAACGACGGCACCACCTTCGCCGTCGTCAACTCGAAACCCAGCGCAAACAACGACGTCTATACCAAACTCAAGACCAGTTGCGAAACCGAAGTGGCCAGCGGCAAGGTCAGCGGCGACGTCTGTGCCGAAGCGGCTGCCGTGCTGCTCGGCAATGATCCGCCGGACAATCTGCGCGATCTCTCGTCAGTAACCAAATCGAAAATCGCGCTGCGCCTGCTCGAACGCGGCGTCGACACCAGCAATATGGCGGCGGGCCGCGCCTATGACATGTACAGCAAAACCGACATCGGCGGCTTTCTCACCGGCGGCGTTGCCGACTCCTATCGCGCGGCGGGACTCATGGACATCATGACCAAGCGCAATTACGTCGGCGCCACGCTGCGCAAATCGCGCTCCGCCGGGTCGCTGTGCTCGGTTAGCACGCCGGAAACCGAGAAGCGCCAGCATTGCGACAGCGCAAAACAGCTGATCGCCAGCGGCAAACTCGATGCCGACAGCAAAGCCGTAGCCGCCGATGTTCTCGATACCACCATCTGCAAAAACCTCGCTGCGGCGCAGGCCCAGCAGCCGGCAAATCCCTAAGGCCTTCCGCCCCGCACTGGCGTGCGGGGCGGCCGT
>CAZVDN010000167.1:4893-7818 GCA_964625665.1 uncultured Streptomyces sp.
CCGTTTCAGGAAAGACCGCATGATCCCCATGCTCACTGCTCACGGCGCAAAAATCCCGACCATCGGTTTCGGCACTTCCCAGCTGGGCGACTGCACGGACGTCGTCGCCACCGCACTGCAACTGGGCTATCGCCATATCGACACGGCGTGGAAATACGGCTCAGAACAGGGTGTCGGCAACGGCATCAAAAAATCCGGCGTGGCGCGCAAGGACATTTTTCTGACCACCAAGGTTTCCCACGAATACCTGCGCGCCGCCGATTTTGCGCGTTCCGTCGAAGAAAGCCTTTACCGCCTGCAGACCGATTACGTCGACCTGCTGCTGGTGCACTGGCCGACCATCGACAACATTCCGCTGGAAGAAACCATGGGCGCGCTGGCCAAAGCGAAGCGCGAAGGCAAAACGCGCTTCATCGGTGTCGCCAATTTCAATATCGCTCTGCTCGACGAAGCGATGCGCCTGTGCCCCGAACAGTTTTCGGTGTTGCAGGCCGAATACCACCCCTACCTCGAACAAACCAAAATGCTGGCCCACTGCCGCAGCAAAGGGCTGGTCTTCATGGCCTATTGCCCGCTCGCCCGCGGCGGCATCTTCAACGATCCGGTGCTCGGCGAAATCGCCCGCGCCAAGGGCCGCACGATTGCGCAGATCGCGCTGCGCTGGCTGATCCAGCAGGACATCGTCGCGCCGATTCCGCGCTCCGCCGATGCCAAACACATGGCGGAAAGCCTCGATGTCTTCAGCTTCACACTGAATGATGAGGAAATGCAGCGCATTCACGCGCTCAAACGCCCGAACGGCAGGATCGCAAATCCGGCCGGGCGCGCGCCGGCTTGGGATTGAGCGGGCCTTTCAAGGACCATTTCATTGCAAGGAGTTCATATTGAAACCCGCTGACCGAACACGGCTCTGCACCGCCGGCATCACGATGATCGCCTGCCTTTTCGCCTCGGCCGCTGCGCTTGCACAGTCGGCGTTTCCCGCACGCAACGTGCAGGTCATCACCCCCTATCCGCCCGGCGGCTCGATCGATGTCATTGCGCGCGCCATCGCCGTTCGTTTGACTGAAATGTGGGGAAAAAACGTCGTGGTCGATAACCGGCCCGGCGCCAGCGGCATGATCGGCACCGAACTAGCCACGCGCGCCGAACCCGACGGACACACGCTGCTGGCCCATACGTCGTCCTATCCGGCCACTGCCGCCGTGCGAGACAAACTGCCGTTTGATCCGGCACGCGCAATCGTGCCGGTCGGAATGTTTGCGCGCGCACCGATGATCCTTGCCGTCCACCCTTCGGTGCCTGCAAAAAACGTGAAGGAACTCGTCGCGCTGGCGAAGAAAAATCCCGGCACCCTCAACTACTCGTCTTCGGGCACCGGCGGCAACAACCATTTTTCCGGCGCCCTGTTTGCCGCGGCCGCAGGCGTCAAGATGACGCACATTCCCTACAAAGGCATCGCCCCTGCGGTGACCGCACTTGCCGCCGGCGAAGTCGAGCTGGTCATCGCCAGTGCCGCTGCAGTCAACCCGCAGCTCAAAGCCAACCGCATTCGCGCGCTGGCGGTTACCAGCGCGGAGCCGACCCCGCTGCTGCCGGGTCTGCCGGCCATAGCGCAGTCAGGCGTGCCCGGCTATACCTACGAGCTTTGGTGGGGGATGTTTGCACCGGCCGGGATCAGCGCCGAACGCGTCGGCCTCATCAGCGGCGCCATCAGCAAGGCGCTCGCCAGTGCAGAAATGAAAAAATTCCTCGACGGCGAGAGTGCCGAAGCCTGGCAGTTGCCGGTCTCCCAGTTTGCCGACCTGCTGCCGAAAGAAATCGAACGTTACAAAAAGGCAGCAAAACTCGCCGGCGTGACCGCCCAGTAAGCCGCGCGCCACACTCGATAAAAAAAGCCGCCCCGAAGGGCGGCTTTTTTGTTGCTGACCGCGCTTCCGGTTCAGGCCTGTTTGGATGCCTTCAGCGGTTCCGTGCGCACCGGTTTGCCGGTCGCTGCAAAAATCGCGTTCATCACCGATGGCCGCACCACGCAGATGGTCGGTTCGCCGACGCCGCCCCAGAAATCGAAGGTCGGCACGATCACCGTTTCGATCTTCGGCATCTGCGCCATCTTCAGCACCGGATAGGTGTGGAAGTTGTCCTGCGCGATACGTCCGTTCTCGACCGTAAGTTCCTCGAACAGCAGCGCACTCAGACCCATCACCGCACCGCCCTCGACCTGCGCCGCGATCTGGTGCGGATTGACCGCATGACCGCAATTCACGCCGAGCACCATGCGATGCACCTTTACTTCGCCGGACGGGCTGACCGACACTTCGGCGACTGCGGCCGAATAACTGCCGTAACCCATGAACTGCGCAATGCCGCGGTGTACGCCCGGCGGAAGGGGTTTGCCCCAATCGCCCTTTTCCGCCACGGCGTTCAGCACGCCGAGGTGCTTCGGAAATTTGGCCATCATGCCGCGCCGGAATTCGAGCGAGTCCACACCCGCTGCGCGCGCCACCTCTTCGATAAAGCACTCCATGTAGAGGCCGTTCTGGTTGGTGTTGACACCGCGCCAGGCACCGACCGGCACATGCGTGTTGCGCATCGAGTATTCGATCAGCAGATTGGGCACTGAATACCCGAGTTGCGCATCGCCCGGCTTCGAATCGAAGCCCTGCAACTGGCGTGCATCCTTGTAACCATCGGGAATTGCCGCCGGATTGACCCAGGCATTGATCGATTGTCCCGATACGCGGACATGCAGGCCGACAAGCTTGTTGTTGGCATCCAGCCCGGCGCTCAGTTTGCACTGTGAAATCGGACGGTAGAAATCATGCGTCATGTCCTCTTCACGGCTCCAGACCATTTTCACCGGCGTACCGGGAAACTGTTTGGCAATTTCGGCTGCCTGACGGATAAAATCCTGATTGCCGCCGC
>CAZVDN010000168.1:0-7796 GCA_964625665.1 uncultured Streptomyces sp.
GTCTGATGCTACCACACCGAAATCAGCGGGCCGCTGCGGCAGCGTGGCTTCTGTCACAGGCAATTCATGCCGCGCGTGCTATCATTGCAAGCTGAAGTATCTGAATTTTCATGGGGGAAACCAAAATGAGCGACAAAATGAAGTTGATTCTGGTTGGCGTTGTTTCGCTGCTCGTCGGTGCTGCCGCAGGCGGCGGATTCGGCATGATGCAGGTGGATGAAGTCACGCAGCAGCTGACTGCCATGACGCAGCAGAAGGACGAGGCGCTGAAGGGCCTTGAGCGCGCGAAGAAGATGCCCGAGGATTCGGCCAAGAAATTCGGCAAGGACCTTGCCACACTGGTGACGGCGAACGGTGCGGCCGCCGATGATCCGGCCAAAACGATTGACGCCAGCCGTGCCCTGCTGGCTGGCCGTGACCAGATCCGCGCATCGCTCGACGGCGTGCGTGCGGCGATGGACGGCGACATGGATGCGCTGGCCACCGAACTCGGTGCCGCCAATCCGAATGCCGACAAGATCAAGGTTGCGCTGGAGTCGTTGAAGCAGAACTGGCCCGCCAAGGAGCAGGCACTGGAAGCCGCCACGCGCAAGCTGCTGGTTGACCTCGGACTCCTGCAGGCGCCGCCGGCCGCGAAACCGGAAGCTGCGCCTGCACCGGCAGCCGCCGCTGCCGCACCTGCCGCCGCTGCACCGGCAGCGCCTGCTGCGTCGGCGCCGGCCGCTGCACCCGCCAAGAAGTAACTGGTGAGCAGCAAATAAAAACCGCTGCCGGCGTGCCGGCAGCGGTTTTTTTTCGTTTGCGCCTGAGGTTGACCCGCCTGGTCAGCTGGCGAGCTGGTAAATCGTGCGATTGGCGCGCCGCAAATGGCTGGCCAGTTCGCGGCCGAGATTGGTCAGCAGCTTGATGGCAATGGCCGGGTCCTGGCGCGTGAGCTTGTCGAAGCTTGCGCGGTTGAGCACGTAACAAACGAGATTTTCGTCGGCTTCAACCGTGGCCGAACGCGATTCCTGATCGAGCAAAGCCAATTCACCGAATACGGTGCCCGGTGAAAACGTGATCAAACGGGTCTGGCGGTCGGTTCCTTGCAGGCGCATCCGCGCGCTGGCGCTGCCCATGGCGACGATGTACAGCTCCTCGCTCTCGTCACCTTCCTCAAACACGATTTGTCCCTGCGCGTAGGCGCGGCGTTCCAGCACGGTGCGCAGGACCGCGATTTCGGCGTCATTCATGCCGGCCAGCACATCAAGCTGGTTGAACGGGAATTCGGTGCACGCGTCGGTTTCCCCGAGATGGCTGAAGAGCAGCCGGTCCTCGGCCCATTCGATGGCGCGATCGGTATCGTGGAACAGCCGGTTGCGCGTCAGCGCGGCGGTGACGCCCATGTCCTTCAGAATGTCGGCCACGTGCGTGCGTTCTTCGACCGCACTCAGCAGCAGGTGTTTGCCGTCCTTCGCCAGGCGGTCATGGGTCTGCAAAAGAATTTTCGCGCCGGTGCTGTCGATGTCGTTCACACGCCGCAAATCAAAGATGACGCAGGTCGTTCTGGTTTTGACCGCGGCATCGACTTGATTGGCAAGATTTTCCGCAGTGCCGAAAAACAAAGGGCCTTCCAGTTCATAGACGATGATTTCGCTGCCGTGGCGACCGAGCAGTTCCATCAGTTTTTCGTCACGCGACTTGCGCGAGTGCACGCTGTCACAGCGGTAGGTGCGGCGCACCACGGATTTGCTCATGCGCAGGAGAAAGAAAAGAACAGTCACCGTGACGCCGATCAGCACTGCGAACACGATGTTGATGGCCACGGCCGCGACGGTGACGAAGAGAATGATGGTGAGATCAAGCAGCATGCTTTGCGTGCTCGCAAACTCGCGCCGCAGCAGTTTCAGGAAGATCTGGATGGTCCAGCGGTCGAACAGCTGGATGGCGACCACGACCAGCATGGATGAAATGACCACCCGCGGTATGAAGGAAATCAGCGGTGACAGCACCAGCACGGCCAGCAGAAGAAAGCCGGCGTGAACGACCAGCGAAAACGGCGTGCGTGCGCCGCTGCGGTGATTGGCGAAGCTGGACGCCAGGTTGATACCGTTGGCGATGCCGCCAAAGCCGGCAGCAACCATGTTGCCGACGCCCAGACGCGTCAATTCCTGGTTGGCGTGGATGCGGTTGCCGGAATCGCTTTCGATCAGTCGCGCACAAAGCATGCCGTCCAGCGAAGCGACGATCGCAAGGCTTAGTGCGCCGCCAATCAGCATCGGCATGACGTCGGCAAACGCAGGCAGGGAAACCAGTGCGGCGAATTCCATGAAGTATTGCGGGTTGGGCAGGGCAAACGGGATGGCGCCGATCACCGGCGACAGATTCGTGCCCTGGCCGGCTGCGACAAACAGGTAATACAAGGCAAGACCGGCAAACAGGCCGAGTATGGTCGGCGGCACGCGCCGCGTCAGTCGAGCGCCTTTGAGAATCAGGCAACAGGTGGCAACCCCGACAATCAACGTCGGCCATTGAATCCCGGTGATGTTGGCGGGCAGGTCGGCCAGCGCGAGTTGCGGGCGCAGCCCCAGCATGGAGTTGAGCTGGGAAAAGAAAATCAGAATGGCGGCGGCATTCTGGAAACCGGCGATGACCGGCGCAGGAATGTAGCGGACCAGTTCACCGAAGCGGAACACGCCGAACAGGGCCTGAAAAAAGCCGGCCATGAATATGAGCATAAAGGCAACGGCAAGCTGGGTGGCCGGCGCCGCGTTCTGCAGGAAGACCAGGTTGGAGCGGACGATGCTGTCGAGCACCAGCGCACCGATCAGGAATGTGACGATGCTGCGCGGGGAATAGATCATGGTGGTGTTGGCGCCGAGCAGAAGCGCCACAAGACAACCGAATATCGGCGCATACAGGCCCGCCAGAATCGCCGTCGGCACCATGGCTTCGCCGAAGGGAGATAGTGCGAGCAGGCCATAGCCCATACTGATGGGGATGGTCATGATGGCAGCGGCGATGCCGCCGACCATGTCGCCCTTGAGGTGGCGCAGCCACGGTTTTGCGCTGTTTTCCGCCGAAACGCGCTCGGGTGCAGGCGTTGGCGGTTCCGCCTGGTCCGGCAACCCGTAGCCCCATTTACGCTGAGTGGTCGTCATGTCGGGTTTTCCTGATTGGTGGCCGCGTAAGGCGTTTTCGATGCGACAGTTTATTGTGTCGTCGCCGATATGCAAGTGTTCTAGGGCAACGGCATCATTTCCGGGTGGTCGTCGTCGCGGCCGCCGGGAGTCCGATAAGGATTGCGCTCGTTGAGTTCGTCCATGTGCGAAGCGATTGACTGGCGCTCACGGGCCAGAAAATCATCGACGGCGGCGGCGAATTGCGGATGGGCCAGCCAGTGTGCTGATTGAGTGCGTACGGGGAGCAGGCCGCGGGCCATCTTGTGTTCGCCCTGTGCGCCGCCTTCAAATATGGTGATGCCTCGTGCAATGCAGAATTCGATAACCTGGTAATAGCAGGCTTCGAAATGAAGGGCAGGATGGTATTCGATGGCGCCCCAGTAGCGGCCGTAGAGGGTTTTGCCGTTGTGCAGGTTGAGCGACGCCGCAATCGGTTTGCCCGCCCTGTGCGCCAGCATCAGAACAATGTTTTCCGGCATGCGGCGGCCGATTTCACGAAAAAAATCGAGGCTGAGGTAGGGCGTTGAATGGTGAAGGCGGTAGGTTTCACGGTAGCAGCGATTGAAAAATGCCCACTGCGCATCGCTGATCGCGCGGCCTTCGATCCATTCGAAGGCAATGCCTGCGTCACGCACGCGGCGCCTTTCCTGGCGGATTTTTTTGCGTTTGGTCTGCGCAAGGCTGGCGAGAAATTCTTCGAAATCGGCATAGCCGGTGTTGCGCCAGTGAAACTGAACACCCTCACGCGGCATCATGCCGGCATTGACCATTGCGTTTGTTTCCGCCTCGGGGGCGAATAAAACGTGCAGCGACGAAACGCCGCTGTCTTTCGCCAGCGCCAGGGCGGCGTCGAGCAGCGCGCGTTGATCTTCTGGTCGGTCGGCCAATATGCGCCGACCGCCGACCGGCGTGAACGGAATTGCACTGAGCAGTTTCGGGTAGTAGCGCAGTCCATGGCGGTGATAGGCGTCGGCCCAAGCCCAGTCGAATACGTACTCACCGTAGGAATGGGCTTTCAGATAAAGCGGCAGGGCGCCACGCAAGCGGTCGCCATCGCGCAGCAGCAGATAGCGAGGCGTCCAGCCGGTTGCCTCGGAGGCGCAACCGGTTTCGTGCAATGTGTGGAGAAAGGCGTGGCGCAGAAAGGGATTGTCGCCGGTAAAAACATCCCATGCATCGGGTGCGACTACGGCGAGCGACGAAGCGATTTCGATATTGGTGGCAGCGGCCATGGTGCGGGGTCCTGCTTGATCGGGGAGGCTGATGCCTGATCTGCGGCGGGAAACGGCAGATGCATGCGGGCAGATGATATATTAGCGGGATGAAAATCGCGATTGCACAATTAAACTGCACGGTCGGCGACCTCGCCGGCAATGTTTCACGCATACTTGAATTCGCAGCGCGCGCGCGCGCGCAGTCGGCCGACATTCTGATCCCGCCGGAACTGGCGATTTGCGGTTATCCGCCAGAAGACCTGTTGCTGCGCGATGATTTCTATCGTGATTGCGAGGCGGCGATGGCGCGTCTGGTGGCGGGCGTCAGCGGGATCACGCTCGTTGTCGGGCATCCGCGCCAGGAAAACCATAAACGCTTCAATGCCGCGTCGGTCATTCGCGACGGCAGAATTATCGCGACCTACGACAAGCACGCGCTGCCGAACTACACGGTATTCGACGAGCAACGTTATTTCGAGCCGGGCAACGGGGCCTGCGTTTTTGAGGCTGGCGGCATTCGCTTCGGCGTCAATATCTGCGAGGACACCTGGGGCCGTCAGGGGCCGAGCCTGGCCAACCCAGGTCCCGATGGGCGGACACTCGACCTGGGCAGCGAGGGGGCGGGCGCTGCGCATGCGCCGCAGGCCGCACGCGATGCCGGCGCCGAGGTGCTGCTTGTTTTGAATGCGTCGCCCTACCATGTGCGCAAGCAGGACACCCGTTACGAAGTCATGCGGCGCCGCATTGCCGAGTTCGGCATGCCCATCATTTATGCAAACATGGTGGGTGGCCAGGATGAACTGGTTTTCGACGGCGCCTCGTTTGCGCTGGATGCGCAGGGGATTCTGACCAACCAGATGCCGATGTTCGACGAGGCGCTGGGTTTTGTGGCGCTCGATGGCAAAAATCTGCGCCAGGGGGACATTGCGGCGCCTTTGTCGCCCGGGGCGGAGGATTATGCCGCGTTGCGGCTCGGTGTGCGGGATTATGTCGGCAAAAACGGTTTTCCCGGCGTATTGCTGGGCCTCTCCGGCGGCATCGATTCGGCGGTAACACTGGCGATTGCCGCCGATGCAGTCGGTCCTTCGAAGGTGCACGCGGTCATGATGCCGTCGCAATACACAGCCGACATCAGCCAGATCGACGCGCGCGAGGAAGCAGTCAAACTGGGCGTGCGTTACTCGGAAATTGCGATCAAGCCGGTCTTTGATGTTTTCATGGCATCGCTTGCGGATCAGTTTCAGGGGCTCGCCGTCGATACCACGGAAGAAAATATTCAGGCCCGCGTGCGCGGCACCCTGTTGATGGCGCTTTCCAACAAGACCGGGGCAATTGTGGTGACCACCGGCAACAAGAGTGAAATGGGAACCGGCTATGCAACGCTGTATGGCGACATGGCGGGCGGGTTTGCGGTGCTGAAAGACATCAGCAAAATGCTGGTCTACCGATTGGCCAATTACCGCAATACCATTTCACCGGTGATCCCGCAGCGGGTGATTACGCGGGCGCCATCGGCCGAATTGCGGCCGAACCAGACGGACCAGGACAGTCTGCCGCCCTATGACGTGCTGGACGCGATCATGGAGGCTTATGTGGAGCACAACCGCGGGCCGGCGGAAATCGAGGCGGCGGGGTATGCCCGCAAGGACGTCGACCGCGTGATTCAATTGCTGCGTATCAGCGAATACAAGCGGCGCCAGTCGCCGGTAGGGATACGCATCACACCGCGGGGCTTCGGCAAGGACTGGCGTTATCCGATCACGAACAAGTATCGCCATCGTTTTGACTGACAGTTCGTAAATTAGGGGCCTTGCTGGGCTATACTACGCGTTTCGCCGGGCCGCGCCTCGCGGCTCAAAAAAGAACCTGGGTGGGGGAAGCTATGAAAAAAATTGAAGCGATTTTCAAGCCGTTCAAGCTCGATGAAGTCCGTGAGTCACTCTCCGAAATCGGCGTCAGCGGTCTGACGGTCACCGAAGTCAAGGGTTTCGGTCGTCAAAAAGGCCATACGGAACTCTATCGCGGCGCTGAATACGTCGTTGATTTTTTGCCCAAGGTGAAAATCGAGGTTGTCGTGCCCGAAAATCTGGCGGACCGCGCGGTCGAAGCGATCGTCAAGGCGGCACGTACCGGCAAGATCGGTGACGGCAAGATTTTCATTTCCAACGTTGATCAGGTCATTCGCATCCGTACGGGCGAGACCAACGAAGCGGCGATTTAACGCAGGACGAAAACGCGGCGCTAGCGCCGCGTTTTCAGCAATACGATGACGGCCCCGCTGCCGCCGTCGCTCTGACGGGCTTGGCAGAACGCCAGGATTTCCTCCCGTTGTCGCAGCCAGTTTCCGACTTTTGTTTTCAGCACGGGCTCGCGGTTTTTCGAGCGCAGCCCTTTGCCATGCACGATGCGCACGCAACGTATTCCATCGCGCAGGCAGGCATGCAAAAAAGCGGCCAATGCGGTGCGCGCTTCAACCGTGGTGTGACCGTGCAAGTCCAGTTCCCCCTGGACCACCCAGTGTCCGCGACGCAATTTGCGCAGCGTCATGGATTGCATTCCGTCGCGCAGATAAACGAGTTCGTCGCCGGTTTCGCTGCCGATGTCCCAACTGATGTGGTCGCTGAGGCTTTCGTTCAGCGCTTCCTGCTCGTCGCGAATGCGCTGGCGGGCGATCGGCAGAATTTTTTTGCGCGGGTGCAGCGCTCTGCCGTGGTCGGGCAGGCGCTGCACGTCAGGCAGCAGCGTTTCCAGGCGTTCGGCGGGCTCGGCGCGAGGCTGCTGCGGGCGCTTTTTCATGGCGCCATGAAGGCTGCAAGTCAGCCCGCCAGTGCTTCGAGATAACGTTGGGCGTCGAGTGCGGCCATGCAGCCCGTGCCAGCACTTGTAATGGCCTGGCGGTAGACATGGTCCTGCACGTCGCCGGCGGCAAAAACCCCGGGGATGTTGGTAGCGGTTGCATTCCCGGAAAGGCCGCTTTGGGTGACGATGTAGCCGTTTTTCATCTCGATCTGGCCGGCGAAAATTTCGGTGTTCGGGCAATGGCCGATCGCGATGAATACGCCCTGCAGGGCTTTGTCGGTCGTTGCATTGGTCTTAACGTTTTTCACGCGCATGCCGGTTACGCCGCTTTTGTCGCCGAGCACTTCATCCAAAACATGATCCCAGAGAATCGTTGCCGAGCCGGCGGCGACTTTTTCGTTCAGCTTGTCAATCATGATGGGTTCGGCGCGAAACTTGTCGCGGCGGTGAACGATCGTCACGTGGCGGGCAATATTGGTCAGATAGAGCGCTTCCTCGACGGCGGTGTTGCCGCCGCCGACCACGGCCACGTCCTGGCCTTTGTAGAAAAAACCGTCGCAGGTGGCGCAGCCGGAGACGCCCCGACCCATAAAGGCTTCTTCGGAGGGGAGACCCAGATACA
>CAZVDN010000169.1:0-6660 GCA_964625665.1 uncultured Streptomyces sp.
AAGTCGCACGCGAGGCGGCCGACGGCACGTTGTGGTTCCAGCTGTATATGTCGAAAGACCGCGAGTCGGCGGCACGCCTGGTCAACCGCGCGCGCGATGCCGGTTATGAGGCGCTGATCGTCACCACCGATGTGCCGATGATCGGCAATCGCGAACCGAACCTGCGCAATGGCTGGCAGATCCCGTTCAAACTCGGCGTGAAGAACATGATCGACGGCGTGTTGCATCCGCGCTGGCTGTTCGGCACCTTCTTTCGCACGCTGCTCGATTCCGGGGTCCCGCGCTTCCAGAACACTGACGTCAATGTTGGCGGCCGCATCATCACCACCGATCTCAGCCAGTTCCGTGCGCGCCGCGATGCGCTCGACTGGAGCGATTTTCAGTGGCTGCGCGAGATCTGGCCGCACAAGTTTTTCATCAAGGGCGTCTTGCATGCCGAAGATGCGCGCATGGCGGTGCAATACGGCGCCGACGGCGTGTTTGTGTCCAACCACGGCGGCCGTCAGCTCGACGGCGCACAGGCGACCATCGATGTCCTGCCCGAAATCCGCGCGGCGGTCGGCAAGGACAAACTTGTCATGCTCGACGGCGGTATCCGCCGCGGTTCCGATGTGGTCAAAGCGCTGGCGCTGGGGGCGGACATGGCTTTTGCGGGACGCGCGCCGCTCTATGGCATTGCCGCCGGCGGTGAGGCCGGCGCCAAACATGCGCTGGACCTGCTGAAGTCCGAGGTGGACCGCGTGATTGCGCTGATCGGCTGCCCCGATGTGAAGCAACTCGGCCCGCAATTCCTTTCGCGCACTGCGTAGCGCCGGCGGCGCCCGCGCAGTAAAATCGCTGCTATTGCCGGCAGCGTTCGCTGCCGCTTCTACCGGTTTTCGCGGAGGCCACTATGAAACAGCTCAAACTACCTGCCGTCTTCATGCGCGGCGGCACCAGCAATGCCGTCGTTTTTCATGCCAAGGACCTGCCGCGCGACCGCGCCGAATGGGACGAGATCTTCCTCGCCGCGATCGGCAGTCCCGATCCCTATGGCCGTCAGCTCGACGGCATGGGCGGCGGTGTGTCTTCGGTGTCCAAGGTCTGCGTGGTCGGCCCGTCGTCGCGCCCCGATGCCGATATCGATTACACCTTCGCCCAGGTGCAGGTGAAGGAAGCCAAGGTCGATTACTCGGCCAACTGCGGCAACATGTCTTCGGCGATGGGCCCGTTTGCGGTTGATGAAGGCCTGTTCAAGGTCAGCGGCAGCGAAGCGCTGGTGCGCGTGCACAATACGAACACGAAAAAAATCATCAATGCGCGGTTTTCGCTCGATGACGGCCTCTCGGCGGTCGATGGCGATCTGGCCATCCCCGGCGTTTCGGGCACCGGCTCGCCGGTGCGCCTTGAATTCTGCGAACCGGGCGGTGCGGCCACCGGCAAGCTGCTGCCGACGGGCAATGTCGTCGATGTGCTCGATGTCGCCGGTGTCGGCAAAATCAGGGCGTCGATGGTCGATGCGGCCAACGCCTGCTGCTTCATCAATGCCGCCGACCTTGGCCTCACCGGCATCGAAATGCCTGATGCCATCGAGCAGGACAGCGCGCTGATGGAGAAGCTGCAGAAAATCCGCCTGACGGCCTCGGTGGCCATGGGCATCGCGCCGAACCTCGAAGAGGCGGCAAAGAAAAAAGCCGTGCCCTTCATCGGGTTCATCAGCGGCCCGCAGGATTCACCGTCGCTGTCCGGTGATCCAACGCGCGCTACCGATGTCGATCTGACCGGGCGCATGCTGTCGAACGGCCAACCGCATCGCGCGCTGCCGCTGACCTGTTCGCTGTGCATGGCGGTCGCCGCGCGCATCGAAGGCAGCCTCGTGCAGCAGGCGGCGCGCCCGAATGCCGATGTGTCGGCGCCGATCCGCATTGCCATGCCTTCGGGCATTCTGACCGTCGCCTCGACGGTGGTGAAAAAAGACGGCCAGTGGCACGCCGAGCAGGGTGCGTTTTATCGCACGCAGCGGCGCCTGTTCGATGGCTACGTTTACGTGCGTGCTTCGCACGTGCCGGGTCTGGTCAGCAAAACCAAGGGCAAGCTGAAGGCTGCCTGAACGTTTTCACTCGGCCAGTAAAAAGGGCGCTGCGGCGCCCTTTTTTTTGCGGAGTCGGGCGGCTGACCGCCGGGCAGCCGTGTTGGCCATGGAAATGCGGGGCCTAAATTCCCCTGTTTGACCGATAGGCCGCCGGCGCCGCTGCTAGACTGCCTGAAGCTCGGGATATTGCATGCCGCGCCCACAACTGCAATGAACCTTAATTCCGTCAATGCCGATCGCTCATCGGCCCCTCAGACAGCGCCCGCCGCAAACGGCGGCGGCGAGAGTTTTCAGCTCGCCTATGCGCGGGTCAACGACGGGCGTTATGCGCCGGCAACGCCGGAGGTCGCGCCGGAACGGGCGCCATCAACGCCGCGCATGCCCCAGGCCGTGGAGTCAAAGCCGGATCTCTCGCGACCGGCCAAATCCGCGCATACCGTGCACGCCGGCGAAACGCTGACGGGCATTGCGCGCGCGCGGCTTGCGGCGCTTGGCGCCACCGCAGATACGCTGGCGTTGCGCGAGAGCATTGCGCAAATAGCCAAAGCCAACAACATTCGCAATCCCGACCGCATCTACGTCGGGCAGAAGATCGACCTTGCGGGACTTGATGCGGCGTTTTCGCGCCAGCAGGCCGCGGCATCGGTGCCGTCGGTTGTGGCCGTGCGTGAAACGGCCGCACCGCTGGCAAGCAGTGCGCGCTTCAATGCAGATTTCGACATGCCGTTGCAGTCGCGATGGCACGATGACGAGTTCACGATTGCCGACGTTGAGCCTGAAGTCACCACCCGGCCTGCAGCGTTGCCGGTGGCCTTGCCGCCGTTTCCACCGGCCGATGCGTCCGCCGGAATCGACATCCCGGCCACTGCGCAAATGCCCGCGATCGACCAGATGGCCGCGCGCCAGATCGCGCTCTATACCCAGAACGCTGCGCCTGCCGCCGAAAAACCGGCGGCATTGACAGGCGCGTTATCGGACATTATGCAAAAAGGTGTGGCCGGCAAAGTGCTCGACGCACTGCCGATCGAACCGTCGACCCGTGCCAATCTGCAGCGCGCCAATACCATCGTCAGTAGCGCGTTTACCGCGCGCTCGCTCGGCGCCCTGACTGGCCTCGGCGGGCCTATCCTCACCGTGGCGGGCCTGCTGTGGGGCGTATTCTCATCGCGGCAGAGCGAGGCGGCATCGACCACGGAAGCGAAGCCGGCAACCAATACCACGCCGGTGGCCGATGCCAGACCGGCAGCGCAGACCAGAGTGGCCGACGCGCAGAACTAGTTCCTGCAGCGCTCCGCTTCAGCTTTCGACCGGTGCGCGGCCCGGCTGGAAACAACGCGGTTTCTCGTCCACGGCGATCCAGTTCAATGCGTCGCAGATGCGCTGCACATAGGCGCTGTAGTCAGCACGCAGCGAACAGCGCATCGCCAGCGTGGAATCCGCGTGGATATGAAATTCAAGCCAGCTGCCTGTGGCGGTTTCGCCGCGCGCCGAGCCATCGGGCAGCCATTCCAGTGACAGCGCCACCGAATCCAGTGCAACTCTCGCGCTGGCCGCATCGGTGATGACCTCTACCGTGTCCAGACCCAGCTCGTCAGGTGCGAGCGGCAGGCGTTTGGGTTTGAAGAAGAGGTAGGTGTAGGCCATTCAAGGATTGCAGCGATTGCCTAGGACGGACGTCGCAGGGCCAGCGAACGGTCAAAACTGCGCTGGCAGTGTTCGACGGCATAGGCGGGCAGCGTCTCACAGCGTGTTCGCGCGCCGGCTGCATCGCCACCGCCCAATGCTGCTGCCCAGAACAGGGTGCCATGCAGGTCCTCATGAATGCGGTCACCGTTGGGCAGCACGTCATAATATTCCGTGACGAGTTGGCGGCGTGCGCTGGGCGTCTGGAAAAATTCCGCCTCGAATGCCTTGTCGTTGGCGGCGATGAATTTTTCAAGGGTTGCGAAGTCGTCTGCAGTCGGGGGCGTCGCGAATGACCGCAGCCTGTGGGCGATGACCGGCAGAAGAAAAGTAAAAATGCCCGGCGCAAAAGCCATGCGTTCTCCGTCGCGCCGCCGCAGCACCAGTGCGCCGGGCGTGGTGTCGTCGTTGAGGATTGCCAGGGCGCGCTGCAACGTGGCGCCTACGGTGCCGGGTTGCATGGCAGCCAATTCGTCGGCGCCGCGTTCAACGCGCAGATTTTCGGCGCGGGCGCGATCATTCAGCGTTTTCGTTTCATGATCCTGCAGGCTGATCGCGATGCCGTAGACCACCGCAAAAAGCGCCAGGCCCCAAAGCGCGCCGGTGAAAGCCGCGCGCGAGGCGGAACCGGTCGTGTGTGGTTCTTTGACGGCATGAACAACCAGACCCGCCACCGGTCCGACGACGAGACAAAACGCCAGACCGGCGAGTGCCAGCAAATCGCCAAGTCCGCCGATGCCTTCGAGTCCGGCAGCGTGTGCGGCGTTCGATGCCAGCGTCAATACGCCGGGCAGAACGGCGACTCTGCGGCAATCAGTCATCGGCGATGGATTTTGTTTTGGCTTTGGCATAAGTGACGATGGCGATCACCGAAATGATTGCGAGAACAGGGTAAATCAGCAGCAGGTCGATCCGGATATTGCATTCACCGGTGCAGAGCAGGCGCATTTTCATCGCCAGTTCATAGGGGAAATAGGCGAACCACGCCAATGCCGCCAACATAACACTTTGGCGCCGGCGTTTGAAATACAGGACGGTCAAAACCACGGCCGGTACCAGTGCCAGCAGCGGCTGAGAAATGAAGAGGCCGAGTGCGTTCATGGATCGGGTCAACTTTCAGATGAAACCGGCCGGGACCGGATGCATTCGCGCTCAAGCGTCATCCGCATTGGAAAAACGCACCCAGGCTGTACCTGCAGCTTCTCGCTCGGCGCCCATATCGACAGGCAGATCGGCCACGGCATGCAGGCCGGGGTCGCGTGCCAGCAGATGGCCGACGCGCACCGTGCAGAGTTCGCGTTTCATGGCTTCGTCGCTTTCAAAGTCATGATTGCTGTCGTGGCAGTACATTTGCCAGTCGCCGCCGGCGTGCGAAACGAACAGCACGGGCTTTTCACCCAAGACCACGCAATGGCAGGCAATGACGCCGAGATCTTCGCGAAATGTCATGGGTATGAGATTTGACTGTTTCTGCTGCAGGAAATGCCAGCGCAGCGAAACATTATTTCCGGATTCACTGGCGACCCTCTCGAAAAGTCATTTTGCCGTGTTTACTTCAATATATTAAAGCACGGGCTGCAAGAGCGACTGATTGGCATGAGTTGCCTGGTTGTCAGGCTCTGATTGTTATGCCAGGGGTTTGTATCAAGGTGTGTCGTCAGGCGATTTGTTTGCAGGGCGCGTCAGGTTCTCGATGAACCGCGCCGCCAGCCACAGCACGAACAACCAGAAACACGCAATAAATACCCAGCCAAACATGGTTGGCGCACACCATCCCCAGCCGCAGGCGCCATTGTGTTCAAGCAGTCCGGGGACGCCGGCCAGGTGAAACAGATAGACCGACAAAAACGGCAGGGCGGCGATCAAACCGAACGGCGAATCCAGATACGCCGAAGAAAACAAAGCGGGCAACCAAAGCAGAAAATAGCCGAGGAGGATCAACGCCAGGATTTTAATGGTTCGGATTTTTTGCATAGGACTGACGGCTGCGCCAGTGGCCGCGGCTGCGGCAAACAGTCGTTTTCAGGTCTGAACCGGCAGCAGGTAGCTCAGCCCCGCTGCGCAGGCACACAGCCCGACGCCGTAGGCGACATGCGCCATCAGGCTTTTAAGCCGTGCCAGCGCCGGATTGGGTGTTTTCGAGGCTGCGATACCGAAGCCGAACGATGGCTGCATGATGAGATAGGGCACCAGCACGGTGGCAATGCCGAAAAGCAGCGCCGGCCACAACGTGGGCAAGGCCAGCCACTGTGCGGAGACAATTGCGACGAAGCCGAGTGCATACGCGGCGCCGATGACATAGTGGGCGATCCAGCCCGCCGCGCACTCGAAACTTTTATGCGCCGCAGCCGAAATGCTCGCGTGCATGAAGCGGCCTTCAGGCATGTGGCAAATCCAGCGCCCGACCAGGCAATAGTTGGACGGCGCAACACCGAACGCCCGATGCAGAAAGAGCGCCCAGAGGTCCATGAAAAGCGTCGCGCCCAGCCCGACGATGGCTGCATGCAGAAACAACATGGCCTCAGTGTTCATCATCGGGCCTCCTTTGATTCAGCGTGGCGTCAGGTTGTGGCGCGAACACGCCCGCTTGTGATCAACCATGCCAGAAATCCGGCGGCAGTGAGGTCATAAGCAGCACAGAACGGCGGCCACCAGACGGGCATGCCCGGATTGGTGATGAGTTCGCCGTGGACGAAATCAAACAGGCCATGCCCGGCCAGTGCGGCCGCCGCGATCCACAGCGAAGTGCGAAAGCCGGTGATCGCAAGCGCCAGAAAAACCATGCCGACGACCGACTCCACCACCAGCACTTCGGTGGAAGCGCCCATCGCCGCGAAGAGGGCGTAATAGGAGCCGACGACGATGGTGACGGTCGGGTAGAGCGCGCGATCGCGGGTCATGCCGGC
>CAZVDN010000169.1:6670-7155 GCA_964625665.1 uncultured Streptomyces sp.
GAACGGCTGCAAGCGCTGCTGCCGGACCTGTTCGGCGATGGTGGTGAGGACGCCGATTGCGAGGGCAAGAGCGACGCCGACGGTCAGCGCCATGACAGCTCTATCGGGGTTTTCGCCAGTCCAGTGTCGCGTCCGCTGCCGGCTGTCAACGGGTTCATGCGAAGCGCGGCGCGCGGATCAGCAGTGTCGGATTCGGGCCCGGTCCCAAAATGAATCGACAGCGTCGCCGGACAAGGCTGATTTTTCGCGCAGTCGAATGTGACGGGGAGCGACATTGTCTGGGATGCTTTTCGCGAGTGCAATAAGGCACATGAAGACTTCAGCTTAGCGCAATGGTTGCGTGCTGCCAATCGATCAAAATTTTCAAATGAAAAGGGCGCCGCAGCGCCCATTTTGAATGGCAGTAGTTAAATTTACGCGACGTTCTTTTTTGGCCCGGCCTTTTTGTTCGCGAGGCCTGCGGGGGCGCAAGCCGCGCCCACAGC
>CAZVDN010000169.1:7165-7777 GCA_964625665.1 uncultured Streptomyces sp.
GAAAAAATTATATGCTACTTATTGGACGGCAATTAGGCTATTAACTCCTTCCAATGCTTATGTTCGATTCGTCCTTCGATCGGCTCGGGACGAGCGGTCGATGAGCTAATGGTGATCCAAATAAAAAGGGCGCCGCAGCGCCCTTTTTGTTAATAACGGAAAAATCTAGGCGACGTTTTTCTTCGGCTCGGCTTTTTTGTTCGCCCAGTAATTCGGCGAGGCTTTGGTTTTCGCCAGCGCTTCGGCGCTTTCGGTGCCCGGCGCCATTGAGGCGTTGGTGCCGGCCATTACCTGATGATGGTCGATGTTCAACAGGCGCAGCCAGCTTTGCTGACCGAGGGTGAGGCCGATCGCGCAGCCGAGTTCGACGAGTTCGGGTTCGCTGTAGTGTTTGTGCATGCGCTCCCAGAAGGCATCGTCGGTGTCGAGGCGCCAGACGATGGCTTCGGCGTAGGCCAGCGCGGCCTTCTGGCGGTCGTTGTATTTGACCGACTTTTCGAAGTTGATCAGATCGTCGTAATGCGTTTCCTTGAGGCCGGCTTCGGCGCCCTTGATCGAGCGCTGGTTGCCGCAGAATTCGCAGATCACCGAGCGCGAGACGTAGACGCGGCA
>CAZVDN010000170.1:0-7749 GCA_964625665.1 uncultured Streptomyces sp.
CTTCAGGGTCCGGCTTCCACAACGGATCTCCGGATTCGACCAGCGTTGCGCCCAGGTGCGCACCGAGCATCGTTTTGATTTCGCGTGCGGCGGCAGTAGTAATCGGTTCGGCGGCCTTGCTGCCTGCGGCGAGCATGGATTCGCGCACGATGCCGATGCGCATGTCGCGCAGGCTGTCTTTTGCGCCCAGCGATTTGGCGTGCACCGCGTAGCCGGTGCTCAGCACCGACGAGCGCGGCACTGTTGTATAGGGATCGCGCGGATCGTAGTAACCGTTTTGCGGGTCCTTCAGTGCATCGAGTACCTTGGCGCAGTCGGTGATGGTGCGGCAAAGAATACCGGTGCGGTCGCAGTAGATATCGGCGCCGATGGCGCCGCCGTCGAAGCCGAGCATGGCCTTGTGCGGAAGGATCAGGGCGACGGCATTGTGATTGGCCGGGCCGCGTGTTGATGCGCGCGTTTCTTCGCCGAGGCTGGCCATGACCAGATTGGCGCTCACCGAGACGCCGGAACCCGAGCTTGAGCCCAGCGATGCAGCGCGCGTGGTGTCGTAGACGTTCGACGGATTGCCGCCCCAGCTCGAGCGTTGATAGCCGAGCACCGAGGGCAGCACCTTGTCCGGATGATTGCGTCCGCCCGGATCACCGGCGCGGCCGTTGTATTCGGTCATCAAGGCCTTGGCGTAAATGATGGCGCCCTTTTTGCGCAGCTGATCGACGAGGATGTGGTCGCGCGCCGGGAAGTCGATGTCGTAGCGGGCATCGCCGCCGCCGGTCGAGCGCATGTCCTTCGTGTCAAAGGCATCCTTGAACGAAAACACCACGCCATAGAGCGGCATGGCTTCGAGCTCGGGATTGCGACCGTACTTTTCGTCGAGTGCGGCGGCCTGTTCGAGCGCATCGGGATAGCGCCGGAAAATTTCGCAGACGGCGGGCGCGCCTTCCGGCAGCGGGCCGTCGTCCGGGTGGCGGTCGAAATCGCCGCGGCAGACCACCGAGCGTTCACCGCGGATATTCAGCGTGGCAAGCCCATTGACCTGGCCGGCATCGGGTTTGCCGACGATCATGCCGTATTGCTGCTGCACTGAGGGATCGGAAGCGGTTGCCTCCATGCGGCCGAATTCAAGCGGTTTTCCTGCGTACTGTTCGAGGTCCGGCAACAGGGTGGATGCCTTGACAGTCTCCGTCGGAAATTGGAGTGGTGCTCCGGCGCGTACGGTGCCGCTGGCCGGCGCAATCGCTGCGCCGTCTTTGGTCACGAGCAGGCTCGACGGTCCGTTGTAGGCGCGTGCGCGCGCGATGTATTGCTTGACGACATCGACGCAGGTGGTGCGGCCGTCGCGGATGGCTTGATGCAGTTCGTCGATGGTTGCTTCTTCAACGCGGAAGGGGCGGGAGGCCGCTGGCTTGGACATGCAATTGCTCCGGGATAGGGGTATAGGCTAAAACTTATTTCTGCAGACAGGGATAATAGTGTTGCAACGCGTTCTGTTCAATGCCGGAATGGATTTGCGTTGCCACACATGGAAGCGAAAGCAGGATTGTGCGAAGATGCGCGCAGTCTTGGTGGTCCTACGGAAAAAACGGGAGAAACAGTTGAAAAATGCGATCAAACGGCTGGTCTGTGTGGCTGCGATCGGCGCGTCCGGCATGGCCTGCGCGCAGAACTGGCCGACCAAGCCGCTGCGCATGTTGACGGCCGAACTGGGCGGCGGCAGCGATTTGTCTGCCCGACTGATTGCCACCGGTCTGTCCGGCACGATCGGCCAGCAGGTGATTGTAGATAACCGCGTCGGCGGCGTGATCATTGCCGACATTGCCGCGAAATCGGCGCCCGATGGATACACGCTGTTTACCTACAGCAGCACGCTGTGGCTGATTCCGTTCATGCGCAAGGAAACGCCCTACGATCCGGTCAAGGATTTCGCACCGGTGACGCTGATCGGCAGTTCGCCGATGGTGCTCGTCACGCATCCGTCGGTCGCAGCGAACTCGATGAAGGAACTGATTGCGCTGGCCAAGGCAAAACCGGGCGAGCTGAATTTTGCCTCGGGTCCTTCCGGGGCAATTCCGCACCTGGCCGGCGAGTTGTTCAAGGCGATGGCCGGTATCGACATCGTGCACATCGGCTACAAGGGTGTGGGTCTCGCTGTGACGGACGTGATCGGCGGACGGATCCAGATGATGTTCCCGAACGCCAGCGCGGCACTGCCGCAGGTCAAGGCGGGCCGTTTGCGCGCGCATGCGGTCAGCAGCGCGAAACCGTCGGCGCTCGCGCCGGGCCTGCCGACCGTGGCCGAATCCGGACTGCCCGGTTATGAATGCGTGGCGATGTACGCGGTTTTCGTTCCGGCGAAGACGCCTGCGGCGCTGGTCAACCGGCTCAACAAGGAGATTGTGCAGGTCCTGAACCGCCCGGAAACGAGGGAGAAATTTCTCAGTGCCAGCACCGAAATCGTCGCCAGCACGCCGCAGGGGCTGGCCGATACCATGAAATCGGAAATGGCCCGCATGGGCAAAGTCATCAAGGCGGCCAACATCCGCGCTGAATAAGCGGGTCGCCGGCATCCGCGCGGGGCAGGCGTCGTCAGATTTTTGCGTCGGAGGCGAGATAGGCGCTGACGATTTCCTCGCCGGTCGCCCACCACACATCATTGTGATCGCAGATATAACGAAAGGCGGCATCGAGGCCGGCTATACGGTGCGGGACGCCGCTGATGAAAGGGTGCAGGCAGATCGCCATCACGCGTGCCGAATCTTCGGACTCGCGGTATAAAACGTCAAAGGTGCGCTTGATCATGCGCTCGAAATCGTCGATCGAGGCAAAACGTGAAACGATTTGCGCGTTGTCGTTGGTCTCGTAGGAATAGGGCAGATAGACGATTTCGCCGCCACCGGCCTGCATGCGATAGGGCTGGTCGTCATTGACCCAGTCTGTGACGTAGCGCACTTTCTCGGCGACCAGGTGGTCAAGCGTGTTCCAGGTTTCATCCATCGCCGAACTCAGCCAGCCGGTCGGGCGTTTGCCGGTGGCGCGTGTCACGCGCTCGATGCAGTAGCGGATGAAGTCGCGTTCTTCGTCGTGCGGAATGGCGCTCAGCCATACCGCGTTGGTACGGTTGTGAGCGAGGAATTCCCAATCGAGTTTCAATGCGTCCTCGACGATCTGCGGGTGCTGGTCGCAAAGATCGGCGTTCAGCGAAGCCGTGGCGCGGATGCCGTATTTCGACAACAAATCCATCATGCGGAAAACGCCGACGCGGTTGCCGTAATCACGTACACCCCAGGTGCGTATGGTCGGCGCCTTCTCCGGTGTTTTCGCCATCGGATTGGCGGCGAGAGGGCGCGTCAGCGGGAAGAATTCGAGATTCGGCGCGACCCAGATGGCAAGCCGCGCGCCATTCGGCCATTTCCATTTCGGGCGGCGATTGATCGGTACGTAAGGGTAGGGGCCGTAGTCGCGGGGTTCCATACTGTTTTCCGGTGCAGGACTGCCGCTATATTACTTGAACTGTTGCGGCCGGGCGGTGTGGTCCAAGCGGATATAATCGGCGCACACGCCATGCCGGCGTGATCCATCCTGTCATTTTCGGAGTAATCAGGTGCAACGCAATGAACTTGGTATCGCCGTCATCGGCGCGGGCCGCATCGGCACGCTGCGCGCGCGACTTGCTGCAAAACATCCCGCTGTCAAATTTCTCGCCATCGCCGATCTCGATCCGGCGCGGGCGGCTGCGCTGGCAAAAACCACCGACGCCGATTTTCATACAGGCAACAACTTCGAGGCCATCGAACGCCCCGAGGTCAATGCGGTCTTTGTCTCGACTCCGGAAGACCTTCATGCGGCACCGGTCAAGCACGCGCTTGAACTGGGCAAGGCGGTGATGGTCGAGAAGCCCATCGCGCTGACACTGGCCGATGCCGACGACATTCTTGAAACCCTGCGCAGGACCGGCGGTGACCTGCGTATCGGCTACAGCCGGCGTTTCAAGGAATGTTTTCTGCGCGCCAAGGAGCAGATGATTCAGGGGCGCCTCGGCCGCGTCGTCGGCGGCACCGCGCGCGTCTACAACTCCCGTGCGCAGGCGTTCTCGATCCTGAAACGTTCCGCGCATGCGACACCGGTGGTCGACGTGCTGACCTACTATGTTGACCTGATGTGCTGGTTTCTTGAGGGCAACCCGCCGGTCGAAGTGATCGCGCGCGGCCAGCACGGTATTTTCAAGGAGGCTGGTTTTGACGCACACGACGTGACCTGGGGCATCATCACGCTGGCTGATGGTGCAGTGATCAATCTAGGCGTGAGTTATGCCCTGCCGGCGAAATATCCAACGCTCGGCCAGTCGGACCGTGTGGAGTTGCTGGGCTCGGAAGGCACAATGATCATCGATGACGATCATTTGGACCATCTGATCTATTCGGAAAAAGGCATTCCGCACGCCTATGTGCCTGACCACGGTGTAAACATGGCCTTTCTCGGCAGCAACACGGCCGGCGACTGGGCCTGTGGCGATTTCTGGGGCCCGCTGGGCAATGAAACGCGCGCCTGGCTCGATCATCTGGTGACCGGTGCGCCGACCGTGCATGCAACGCCGCAGCAGGCGCGCGTCACGCTGGAGACGACCATCGCCATCGAACGCGCTGCGGCGACAGGCAAGGCCATCCGCTTGCCGCTGGAAACCTGAGGCGGAGGCGGTCCGCCGCTTCGACATTCTTTGGCAAAACGAATATAGTTAGCGCCTGATTTCGCCCGGCAACCGCCGGGAAATAATAAAGACGGTCATCCATCCATGAGTGAGAAGCATGCGGCGAACCGCCGCGAAGATCTTCGTTTGATTACCGGTCGCGGCCGCTATTCGGCTGATGCCAATCTGCCGGGCCAGTTGCATGCGAGTTTTCTGCGCAGCGACCATGCGCACGCGGAAATTGTTTCGCTCGACACGGCGCCGGCGCTCAAATGCCCGGGGGTGGTAACGGTGCTGACCGGCGCCGACGCGGTGGCCGCCGGCTACAAGCATTTTCCGAATCTGATGAATTTCACCAACCGCTCGGGCGCCGGCATTCTCAAGCCCGAGCGGCCGGTGCTCGCGCATGGCCGCGTGCGCTTTGTCGGTGAAACGGTCGCCATGGTGGTGGCTGAAACCGCGGCGCAGGCGCAGGACGCCGTGGAAGCGATCCGCGTCGAATACCGGGACCTGCCGGTCGTCGTCGATGCCGAGGACGCATTGAAGCCCGATGCGCCGCAGTTGCACTCCGATGTGCCCGGCAATCTCACGCTCGAATGGGACACCGGCGACGCCGCAGCGGTGGCGCAGGCCTTCAAGCAGGCCGCCCACGTGACCAGACTCAAGGTGGGGTCGCCGCGAGTGGTGCCGAGTCCGATGGAACCGCGTGCCGCTGTGATCGGTTACGAAGCCGCAAGCGGCTGTTACGACATCTATACCAACTCCCAGGGCATCGGCATGCTGCGCTGGCAGATATCGACGCTGACCGGGGTGCCCGAAGAAAGCCTGCGTTTGCATTTGCACGATGTCGGCGGCAGTTTCGGGCAGCGCAGCGCGGTTTATCCGGAGCACGGCGCCATGATGATTGCGGCCAAAAAGCTCGGGCGGCCGGTCAAATGGGTGGCGACGCGCTCGGAGTGCTTTTTGTCCGACAGCCACGGTCGCGGCATCGTCATCAGCGGCGAACTGGCCATGGATCGCGACGGAAAATTTCTCGCGGCGCGCTACGATTTTGTGGTTGATATGGGGGCCTATCTGACGGCAACGGGCCCCGCCAGCCATGTGCGCAACCCGGCGATCTGTACAACAGGGGTCTACAGAATTCCGTCCCTCCACGCCAATTTCCGCGTCGCCCTGACCAACACCGCACCCGTGGCGGCCTATCGCGGCGCCGGCCGGCCGGATATCGCCTATGTGATCGAACGCCTGGTCGATCAGGCAGCGACTGAACTGAAAATCGACCGCGCCGAGCTGCGCCGGCGCAACTTTATTCCGCTCGATGCCTTTCCCTACAAAACACCGACGCTTGGCACCTATGAAGCGTCGGATTTCAACAGCTGCCTCAGCAAAGCCCTGAAAGCGGCAGACTGGGATGGTTTCCCGCAGCGCCGCGAGGCGGCGCGCAAACGCGGGAAATTGCGCGGTATCGGCCTGTCGACGGTGATTGAAGGCACGGCTGCCGGTTTTCAGCCCAAGGACCAGATTGCGATCGAGTTCGATGCGGAAGGCCGGCTCGAAGTGTTTACGGTTGCACTGTCCCAAGGGCAGGGCCACGAAACGACATTCGCACAGATTGTGGCGGATACGCTGGGTATTGCCGCGGAATCGGTGACGTTGCGCGAAAGCGTGCACGGCAAAAACATCGTCGGCAATCATACCGGTGGCTCGCGTTCGCTGGTCGGTGCCGGCAGCGTCTGCAAGCTTGCGGCGCAGAAGCTGATCGAACAGGCCCGCCCGCTGGCGGCCGAAGCGCTTGAACTCGAGCCTTCGCAGGTGGAGTATGCCAACGGTGTTTATCGTTCACGCGATGGAGCGAAGTCGATCGGCCTCCTCGACCTTGCAAAGAAACACGCCGGCGCCAGCCCGCATCCGCTTAACCTGATGGCGGAAGCCTCGATTGCCGCCACTTTTCCGAACGGCTGTCATATCGCTGAAGTTGAAATAGATCCTGAAACCGGTGTCTCGAAAATCGCTGCGTATACCGCCTGTGACGATTGCGGCACGGTCATCAATCACGCCATTGTCGAGGGACAGATCCACGGTGGCATCGCCATGGGAGCGGGCCAGGTATTCGGCGAGCAGACCGTTTATGACGCGGCGAGCGGCCAGTTGCTGAGTGGCAGTTTCAGCGATTACACGATGCCGCGCGCCGGCTGGCTGCCCGAGGTCAATCTCAACGAGCACACGGTGGTGAGCCAGGTCAATGTGCTCGGTGCCAAGGGTGTGGGCGAAGCCGGCTGCACGGCATCGCTGCCGTCACTGGTGACGGCGGCGCTCGATGCATTGCGTCCGCTGGGCATTCAGCACATCGATATGCCACTGACCCCGGGCCGCGTCTGGCAGTCGATCCGGCAGGCCAAATCCAGGCATTAATGCAATACGTTCAGCAAGCAAAGGCAAAATAACCATGCACCAGTTCAATTATCTGAAGGCAAAGTCGCTCGATGATGCGGGCGCTCTTGCGAAAGCCCATCCGGCAGCCAAAATCATGTCCGGCGGCATGACGCTGTTGCCGACACTCAAGCAGGGCCTGGCACAGCCGTCGCATCTGATCGACATCGGCGGATTGCGCGAACTGTCAGGCATCGAGTCCGCAGACGGTGTGCTGACGATCGGCGCAACGACGCGCCATTACGAGGTGGCGTCATCGGCGGTGGTCAAAAAAGCGATCCCTGCGCTGGCTTATCTCGCCAGCCAGATCGGCGATCCCCAGGTGCGCAACCGCGGGACGATCGGCGGCTCGGTCGCCAACAACGATCCGGCCGCGGATTATCCGTCGGCGGTGCTGGCGCTCAACGCGCGCATTGTCACCAACCGCCGCGAAATTGCCGCAGATGATTTCTTTCAGGGCATGTTTGCCACTGCGCTCGAGGACGGTGAAATCATTGCGCGCATCAAATTTCCGCTGGCGAAACGCGCGGCCTACGAGAAGTTTCCGCACCCGGCCTCCGGCTATGCGATGGCCGGCGTGTTTATTGCCGAAACGGCAGGCGGCGTGCGCGTGGCCGTGACCGGCGCGGGGCCCG
>CAZVDN010000171.1:0-7723 GCA_964625665.1 uncultured Streptomyces sp.
CATGGATATCTGGAGTGCAGAAGCGTCGAGGCAGCTGATCGCTTGGCGCAGCGTCGAATCGGCGGCAAGCAGAGCCTTTCGCCAATCCTTTCTTGGCGCTTCGGTTGCATGTAACGGCGGAGTGGGTGACATTTAAGAGGTGTCTCTACAACGCGCTTCGCTTAAGGCTAACTTAACCCGCTTTATTCAGCAGAAGCTGTTCGGCGGCGTGGAGGTCGTCGGCAGTGTCTATGTCTACCGATTCGTTGGATTGCATTACGAATGGAATTGTATTGTCACGATACAGGCCTTCCATGATATTTGTGCCGCGTGCAATAAAAATGGCGCCATTAGGCAAATAGTAGTTTTTCAGCCCCTGCCGTTGCGGGTTCTGTGTGGCTACATTAAGGCAAAAGCGGACGTAATTATTGCGTTCATCTTCCTGCATTAGCCAGCCGAATTTGGTGCTGACTTCATATACCGACGCCAGTGTGTCTGTCTTGCTTTTTCGTTGCGTGAAGTACCGTTGGATCGCCGATTCGATATGTTCTGCGGTCCGCAATGGTGAAGTCGGTTGCAGTAAAACGATATAGTCGTAATGAGCGCCAGACCTTGAGCGCCGCTGTTCCCAGGCGTGTTGCAATACTTGAAGCAGGCTTGCCTGGTCCGTTGACAACTCCGAGGGGCGCAGGAACGGAACTGCTGCGCCAGCTTTGCGTGCAACGTCGGCGATTTCCGGGGAATCGGTAGATACCAATACGTCGTCAATCGAAGTCGCATTTTTTGCGGCGGCAATCGTCCACTCGATAAGCGGTTTGCCAGCGCATGAAAGAACGTTCTTGCCGGGTAGTCCTTTAGAACCGCCGCGTGCGGGTATAACGGCCAGGAGGCTTGAATTAGCGTGCATGCGTCCAGCGGTGTTTTAGTTCGGTGCGGGCGCCGGTTCCATCGGCCCGTCAATTTTCTTGCGTTTGAAATTGAACGATGACTGCGGCACAGCAATTTGCGGTCTTTCGGTGCGTCCCCAGTATTTTTCCGCCTGATCGAGCATGCGGAGGTTCTTCTGCGCAACAATTTCCTGCAGCCCCAGCAATTCAAGGCCAGTAAAATTGTGAGAAATAACGGCGGTGATCTTGGTGGCGTCGCCAAGATCTTTGACGTAATCCTCGAGATTGCCATTGTACTGGGATCTGATCGACTCCTTGTATGTGTAATACCATTCCGAACCGGGATAGGCGGTGGCAAAATGCGGCCGCGCATGGATGCCCAGTTTGATCAGTGCGTTGATGGTATTGCGGATGCTTTGAAAATTTTCTTCGGGGAAGCCGATAATGATGTTTGGTATCGGAATAATTCCGGTCTTTAGACATTCGCCAACTGAATCGATATTCTTTTGCGCGGTCGTGCCTTTGCCGAGATTTTTCAGGATACCGGGATCAAAAGATTCGAGGCCGTAAACCAGGTGCGAGCAGCCTGCCTCATACATCAGCTTCAGGATTTCCGGACGGTGCAGTGAGGCGTGACTGGTGCCGCTCCAATAAACGCCCGGTTCTTTGCCGGGCGGGGCCGCAATGCCACCCGGGCGCCGCGACGAAGGCTGCAGTCCGGCGGCGATCCACTTCTCGCAAATTTCCCGCATCCAAGTGCGCTTGCTCGACGCATCCATTGTCATCAGGTTTTCGTCAAGAAAATTGACGAAGTCGATGTTGTACCTCTTTTTCAGGTCCTTCACCATATTGATCACATAATCAGGCGAGTGATAACGGATGTTGCGGCCGTAAGTGAACACAACCTCGTTGCTGCCCTGATCGTTTTTTTCGATCAACATCTCGCCGGTAGTGCCCAGATGCCAGCAATAGCGGCAAACAAGGCTGCATCCATAGCTGGCGTTGATGTCGATGCGGCGCTTGATGCGGTATGCGTCTTCACTAAAAAGCGTTGAGGAGTTGTTGAAGTAGACTTCTTCCAGCGGAAACAGGTCCCATGCGGGCGCTGGTAACCGGTCGAGATCGTGAATTACAGGACGTGCGCCGTTTAGCACAGGTTTTCCTTCCGGCGAGCGGTAAATCACGCCCAGCGTATTGCTGAAGTCGCGGTCATCGTTATCAATTTTTTTCAGTATCTCAGGCCAAGTTACAAACGCCTCACCAACGATACCGAGGTCAATTTGCGGGATCCATTCCAGAATCTCCTGCGGCATGCTGGTCAAAAAGCCACCGCCGGCAATCAGAAATGCGTCGGGCGCCGACAATTTCGCAATACGGCATGCTTCCTTGATAAAGCCATAGGTCGTGGTCAGTCCACCGATTGCGATTACGTCCCATTCATCGGCGGTGTAGACATCGGGCAGAATATCGAAGCCCTTGCGCCAGGCGTTAGCGTCATATACCTGAACGAGGTGGCCCTCATTAATTGCGATCGCGGCCAATAGCGCGATTCCGTATGGAATGTGGCGGGGCACGTCTTCTTCCCGGACGACCGGATTTACGAACAGGATTTTTGCCATTAATTTTCCATAGAACGGTGGTTTTTGGTTTTGCGTTTGAAGTGCTAAATCATGTTTTGGCTAGTTCGCAGAAGCGCTCGATTTCAACGCATTCAATACCCTTGCCGAAAAGCGTGCCGCCCCCAGTACAGTTGTAGAGCATCGTTCCCGACGCCGAAACGAGGTCTAACAAATTACTTCGGTACCAAAAATAAGTCGGGTCGGTAAAGAATTCTTCGTTGGTACCCGGATAACAAAATTCCGGGAAATAATCCTTGAAATTTTCGTCCCCGACCTTTTCCTTCAAGGTATGGTACGTCTGCGTCTTTTCGTAGCTGGTGTCAGATTTATAGTAGCCAAGATCCATTCCGACCACCGCAATTTTCTGAATTCTGAGGGTGGTCAATGCAAATACCCATCCGGCGGTACCTACTGTGCCGCCGGTATTCATTGCAGGCAGGCCTGTTTCGCTGACAATTTGCCGGGTGAGACTGCCTGGTTTGTCGGGATTGTCAACCAGCGGAGCCCACCAATAAGCATCGAACCCCACGTCACGTGCGCGGGCAACGATGTTCTTCGGGGCGGCCGAGCAAATGATCAGTTTCTTGCCTTTGCCGTGTTGGTTTACCAGCGCTATGTTCTTGCGATTTTCCTCGATCGAGTTATTGCGAAACGCTATGTCGAGGTCCTGCCGTGAAAAATAGTCGTCGCCGCGCAGGTTCTCTTCAAAATCCGGGTCGCCGAACCAGCGCACAATTCTTGTCGGATGAGGATCCAGCGTCAGCACATAGTCAGGGTCGATCCCGGCCTTGATGCAGCGAACATACGAACCGTCAATCGCGATAATGCTACCTTTGAATCCGCTGGACTTGATGCGGCCCAGAATGTCATTTTTGTAAAGGCTTGGCCCCGCACTGATCACAATTGCGGCGCTTGCTTTGTCGCCGACGGGGCGCGGAAGATCGCGAATGCTTTTTTCAATAAACGGCCGATTCAATATCGAGTTTTCAACGATCGGCCCCGCATGCCATTCGCGGCCGATCGACGTAATGTCGTTAACCAGCCCCACGAACTTTGGATTGAGGTTTTGCGCAGTCAACGCTTTTCCTTACCGGTATCGTCAGTGCCATCCCAGAACAGCTTCTCCCGTTCAACGAAAACCATGCTGCCGCCGATTGATTCGAGCGCCTTCTTTCGATATTCATTCTTGAATTCAGCCGCTTCGTCGCGTTCCTCGTTTGCCACCACCTTGTTTTTGACCTGAAAATTTCCCTTTAGTAGATCACTCATGCATGCTCCTTGATATCAATTTAAGAAATGGTCTGCCTGATTCATTGGGCGGCACCTGCAAACTGAATCAATAATCAGCGCGCGTCCATGTCGAAAAACTTCTTTTTCAATATCCCGTCGAGCGTCATATTGACAATCGTTTCAACCACGCGTTCACTTGCGCCGCCATCGCCGTAGGGATTGCGTGTCTTCGCAACCCGCGCCTGGAATTCCGGCGAATACAGAGATTCCAACGCGGCTACAATGGCACTGCGCTCTGGCGCGCAGTCCACCACACTGTCTGCCCTGATCCGCCCGCGTTGACGATCACCGATATTGACAGTTCCCTTTTGAAAGCTCGGCGCTTCAGTTAGGCCGCTGGAAGAGTTGCCGACGACCCCGTCTACATGCCGCAGGCAAGAGAGGTACCGATGCTGGCCAAGCGATGCATAGGCGCGCGCGTTCGGATGTTTTTCCACGAACAATTCGATGAGTCTAACCAAGGCCCGGCTGCCCGTGTCGGCATTGGGCATGGTGAAAATCAGGTGTGTGTCGTGAAGCTCGTGCAGTGCCGCGAGCAGTTCCTGAAGTTGATGCGTTGCTGTCGAATTCTCGAGCGTTACCGGATGAAACGTTACAAGGAGGTTCCGGGCGCCGAGATTGAAATCCAGTGAGGTCTCGAGTTCCGCTCGATCAAATAGTTTCAAACGTTTGATTGCATCGATGCCCAAACCGCCGACCATGAATACCCGATCCGGCTGTTCGCCCAACTGGACGACGCGATTGCGATATTCCTCGGATGCGACAAAGTGGAGTTGGGACATTTTCGTGATCGAATGTCGAATCGAGTCGTCGAAGGCGCCTTCGGTCAACTCACCTCCGTGGAGGTGCGCGATCGGAACGCGGGCAATCATTGCGGCCGCCGCGGCCGAAAAAATCTCAAATCGGTCACCCAGAATCAGCAGCAAATCCGGTTGCAGTTTTTTCAGCGCTTCGGCAAATCCTATCAACCCCAGGCCCATTGATTTGGTAACCGCTGTTGCCGTGTCCGAACTCAGCAGCATCTCAACTTTCTGATCGATTTGAAATCCGTCATGCTCGATTTCGCGGTAGGTCAGGCCGAATTCCGGTGCCAGATGCATGCCGGTTGCGACGACTTGCAGTTCGAGTCCGCATTTCGCGCGTATGCCTTCCATTACGTAGCGCAACAGCCCGTATTCGGCGCGGCTGCCGGTGACCACGCAGATTTTTCGGCTCATAACTCGATCAGCTCGTCCGGGGCAAAGTCGCGTGGTGCGGTCTGGCCGATGACTTCATTCCATCGCATCGGCGAAATGCCGGTACCCGGCCGTTTGACCGCCAGATTCGCTTCGCTTAGCCGTTCACCGCGGCGGATTGCACGCGAGGCTACCAGAGATTTGCGGGCCGCCGCTTTGTTTTTTGCTTCGCTCGCGCTCGGCTGCTTGATGCCATTGCCCAGTGCTGCCTCGATATTGCGAATTGCCGTGACCATCGCCTTCAGTTCCGCTGGCTCGAGGCTGGCGCAGTGGTCGGGTCCGGGCAAGGTGCGATCCAGCGTAAAGTGTTTTTCAATGACCAATGCGCCCAGTGCAACCGCAGCGATCGCGATTTCGATGCCGAGCGTATGATCCGAATAGCCGACGTTGACGTTAAAAGTATCGCGAATGGTCAGCATGGCGCGGAGGTTTACGTCGGCCATCGGTGTCGGGTATTCGGTATTGCAATGAAGCACAGTGATTAATTTGCGTGGCGTGCCTGCGTCTTCGAGAATGTTCAGGGCTGCCCCGATTTCCATCAGATTGCACATCCCCGTTGAAAGTATTACCGGTTTGTTCTGGCGCCCGACATGCTGGAGGTAGGGCAGGTTGGTGACTTCACCGGAGGGGACCTTGAACCAGTCAATTCCTAGGCCCGCCAGCATATCGATGCTTTCGGGATCAAAACCAGTCGAAAGAAATTTTATTCCGCGCGTGCCGCAATGTTCGATCAGTTCGAGATGTGTTTGACGATCAAGTTCCAGGCGTCGAAGCATCGCCAACTGGTTCTCTGCCCCGTCGGTTGACAACTTCTGATAGTCGGCCTTGTCGGCGGAAGCAGTGACCAGCCGCTCTGCCTTGAACGTCTGGAATTTCACGTAGTCGGCGCCCGCATCGGCAGCAACATCGACAAGACGGCGCGCGATGGCGATATCGCCGTTATGATTAACGCCGGCTTCGGCGATGACGAGCGTTTTCACGAAAGGGGCTTTCGCGCCGGCATCCACGCGCCCGATTCGCAATTAGCGAGAACATGTTGCCCCATCCCGATCACGCACCGATCGCCGATGCGTGTACCTTGGCGCACACATGCATTGCTGCCGATAAAGGTGCCGGCTCCGACAATCACGCCGCTGTTAATCGCGGCGGCCGTGGCGATGTGGCAGTGATCGCCGATCACGGAATCGTGTTCGACCAGGGCGAGACTGTTGATGATGCAGTTTTTGCCGACTTTCGCGCCGGCATTGACGATCGCGCCGTGCATGACGATGGTGCCTGCACCAATAACAGCGTGACGCGAAACATGGGCTCGCGGTGAAATAATAGTTGGGAGTATGCAGCCCCCAAGCTCAAGTTGGCGAAACAGTGTCATGCGGAGGACGGGAGACTTGATCTGTCCCACAGCGACGACCGCGAACTTGTATTTGCTTAGTAGCGCCGGCAAGTCCCGGTCGGTGCCTTGCACCGGATAATCAAGGACGCGGGTGCCGACTTCTCGCTCAACCCCGGTAAGGCCGGCAATTTCAAACCGTCCTTCTTGTTCGATCACATCAATGCATGCGCGCGCATGGCCGCCGGCGCCGAGCAGCAGTAACGGCTCTTTTTTCAAGCTGCCGCTTTCATGCCGAGTTGAGAACTGCTCGGCAGATTGATTAGCCGTTGTTCCAGCGATTCCGCCACCGGCAAATTCATGCGCGGACAGTTACGGTACGGGGCCAGCTTGTGGATTAGGCTCCAAGTCGGCCGTGTCATCAGCCCGGCGTCGTTGGTGGCGGCAAGTATTGCGTCGCGTATTTGTGCCGCCGAGGTGTCGAGCAGCAGCGTCTGCAGCCAGTAATTGCTGCGGCATCCCGGTGGCTCTTCGAACAGACGTGCACCGGCAATGCCGGTCAGCGCTTTGCGGTAGCGTTCGAACAGGCAGCGCTTGGCCTCGATGAAGCCGGGCAATTGTCTGAGCTGGGCGCAGCCGAGTGCCGCGTTGAGGTTTGGCATGCGGTAGTTATAGCCGATCTCGTCGTGCACGTAATTCCAGCGGTGCGGCAGCTTGGCGGTGGTCGTCAAATGTTTGGCGTGGCGCGCGAGCGCTGCATCGCTTGTCAGGATCGCCCCACCGCCCCCTGTCGTGATGGTCTTGTTGCCGTTGAAACTGAGCGTGCCGAGCAGGCCGAACGTGCCGGTGTGACGCCCCCCGACGGTGCTTCCGAGCGATTCGGCGGCATCCTCGACCAGTGCGAGCTTGAAGTCGCGTGCGACAGCGAGCAGATCGTCAATTTCGGCTGGGTGGCCGAATGCGTGCATCGGCACCACCGCGCGCATGATCTTGCCGGTGACGCGGTTCACGCAGCACCCGCCACGCAGTTCGGCAATGTCGTTCAGATACTCGCGCAGGGCAAGCGGGTCGAGGCCGAGCGTGCGTTCGGTGCTGTCCGCAAAATGTGGCGTCGCGCCGCAGTAGCTGACAGCGTTTGCGGTCGCGATGAACGTCAACGTCGGAATTATCACCTCATCGTCGCGTACTACGCCTGCCAGTTGCAGAGCGACGTGCAGTGCAGCAGTGCCATTGGCAACGGCGATCGCATGGCGGGCGCCCGTGTATTGCGCGAGTTCGAGTTCGAAGCGGTCGACATAGCCACCGACCGACGACACGTAGGTGGAGTCAAGGCAGTCCTTCAGATAATTCCATTCCTGGCCGGCAAAGCGCGGCTCGTGTAGT
>CAZVDN010000172.1:0-7678 GCA_964625665.1 uncultured Streptomyces sp.
GCATCGGCAAGCGGCTGCAGGACGTACACAGACGCGCGTGAAAGCAATGCGCCGTTGACTTCAAACGACGGGTTCTCGGTGGTCGCACCGATGAAGGTGAACAAGCCCTGCTCGACGTAGGGCAAAAACGCATCCTGCTGCGCCTTGTTGAAACGGTGCACTTCATCAACGAACAGAATGGTTCTGCGGCCGCCCTGCTGCAACGTGAGTTCAGCGCGTTGCACGGCCTCGCGGATATCTTTCACGCCGGACAACACCGCGGAGATCGCGATGAATTCGGCATTGAAGGCCTGCGCCATCAGACGCGCCAGCGTGGTTTTGCCGACACCCGGCGGGCCCCAAAGGATCATTGAATGCGGCTTGCCCGACGCAAACGCCAGTTGCAAGGGTTTGCCCGGCGCCAGCAGGTGCGCCTGTCCGACGACCTCGCCGATCGTACGCGGGCGCAGACGCTCGGCAAGCGGCGCCGTCGGTTCCGGTGACTGAAAAAGATCGCTCAAAGCCAAACCTGCGTTGGCGGTGCTATTCGGTTATGACGTCAGCGCCCTTGGGCGGAGTAAAGCGGAAGGTATCCGGCGGCAGCTTCGGATTTGTTTCAAGACCGGCAAACTTGATGATCGTGACCTGGCCGAAAGCATCGCGCAGTTCCATCGCCTCCAGACCGCCCTTGCCAAACCCGAGACGCACGCGCTCGAATGCGTTTTCCTGCGATTTGGGCACGGCCTCGAGCCAATCAAGGCCTTCCTGATTACCGAGGTTGGTCAACGTATAAATCCGCTCGATTTCATTGTTGCCGGCCAGCAGCGCCGCCGGACTGTTGCCGAGCGCCTGATCGAGTTTGCGCACTGTGACCTGATTGAGGTCCTTATCGTATATCCACAGCCTGGCGCCGTCGCCGACGATGGTCTGTTCATAGGGCTTGTGATACTCCCAGCGAAACTTGCCAGGGCGCTGAAACTGCATCGTTCCTGTCACGCGCTGCAGTTCCTTCAGGTTCTTGTCGACGATGATCTGCGCGAAACGCGCCTTCGCCGTCGTCGTCTGATTGAGAAACGCTTTGAGGGTTTCGATACTGGCGGCGCCTGCTACCGCGCTCGCGAACAAGAGGCCCGCTGCAAGAATAAATCGCATCAGAATTTTTTAATCCGCTCAAGATTGGCGATGCGGCCGCCTTCAATACGAATGGTGGTGATCCATGGATCGGAGGCCGTCGGAAAATAATAATAGGTTTTGACGACCAGATTGCGCATGCTTTCGACCGACTCCGAATCCGGCTTGCCGGCACGCAGCAACAGCTCGCCCTCGCTCATGCCCTGCTGCAGGCGAATATAAACGCTGAACGGCAGACCGCGCGTTTCACTCTGCGACGGCACCGCAAGATCAGCCGCCGCCACCGATACAAAACCGCCCAGCATGGCCAAAGCCGCCAATATCAGTCGAAGTTTTTTCATGGAACCCCCGGATACTCATGGGAAGGCGCAATTTGCACCGCATACCCGCATTAACGCCCGACACTACTCCGTCGCCGACGCCGGCGCCAGAACTTCGCGATTGCCGTTCGACTGCATGGCCGAAACCATGCCGGCGCGCTCCATTTGTTCGATCAGGCGGGCCGCACGGTTGTAACCGATGCGCAGATGGCGCTGCACCAGTGAAATCGATGCGCGGCGCGTTTTCAGCACGATCTCGCAGGCCTGGTCGTAGAGCGGGTCGGCCTCTCCATTGCCGCCGCCCTCTGCACCGGGCAGGCCATCCGCCGCTGCCACCGGTTCTTCCAGAACGCCTTCCACATATTGCGGCTGGCCGAGGTTCTTCAGGTAGGCGACGACCTTGTGCACCTCATGATCGGCAACAAATGCGCCATGCACGCGTTGCGGCAAGCCGGTGCCGGGCGGGAGATACAGCATATCGCCCTGCCCCAACAGTGCTTCCGCGCCCATCTGGTCAAGAATGGTGCGCGAATCGACACGCGCCGAAACCTGAAACGCGATACGCGTCGGGATATTGGCCTTGATCAGACCGGTAATGACGTCAACCGAAGGGCGTTGCGTCGCGAGGATCAAATGTATGCCGGCAGCGCGGGCCTTCTGCGCGAGCCGCGCAATCAGTTCTTCGACTTTTTTGCCGACGACCATCATGAGATCGGCCAGTTCGTCGATGATCACCACGATCAACGGCAACTCGTTCAAAGGCTCCGGCGATTCCGGCGTTACGGTGAACGGGTTGGTCAGCGGCTTCTCGGCCTTGATCGCGTCGCGCACTTTCTGGTTGAAACCGGCCAGATTGCGCACGCCCAATGCCGACATCAATTTGTAGCGGCGATCCATTTCCGCCACACACCAGTTCAGCGCATTGGCCGCCTGGCGCATATCGGTCACAACAGGCGCCAGCAAATGCGGAATGCCTTCATAGACTGAAAGCTCGAGCATCTTCGGATCGACCAGAATCAACCGGCACTGCGCTGGCGGCGCCTTGTACAGCAGGCTCAGGATCATGGCATTGATGCCAACCGATTTACCCGATCCGGTCGTGCCCGCCACCAGCAAATGCGGCATGCGCGCGAGATCGGCCACCACAGGATGGCCCGCAATGTCCTTGCCCAGCGACAGCGTCAACGGCGAATGCATGTCTGCATAAACCTGCGACCCGATGATTTCCGACAGGCGGACAATCTGGCGTTCGGGATTCGGTATTTCCAGCCCCATGCAGCTCTTGCCGGGAATGGTTTCGACGACGCGAATGCTGATGACCGACAGCGCGCGCGCAAGATCCTTGATGAGGTTGATGATCTGGCTGCCCTTGACGCCAACGGCAGGCTCGATTTCGTAACGCGTAATCACGGGCCCCGGATAGGCCGCCAGCACTTTGACCTCGACGCCAAAATCGAGCAGCTTTTTCTCGATCAAACGAGATGTGAACTCGAGCGTTTCGGTGCTGATGTCTGCAACCACCGTGGTCGCCTCATCGAGCAGGTTGATCGGCGGCAAAGGTGAATCCGGCAGGTTCTCGAACAGGGGCGCCTGTTTTTCGCGCTCGACCCGCGGAGATTTGGGAATCGGCTTGGCCGGCGGTTCAATGCGGATGGGCTCGTGAACCTCCAGCTTCTTTTTGCTGACCTCGACGACGACTTCGCGTTCAATGACCGCAGCCTCGCCCGCCTTGCGGTCCAGGCGGTCTTGCCAGCGCTGCCGTGCCGTCTGGTATACCCATTCGATAGCGGCCCCCGTACGTTCAAGCGCTTCAACCCAGGAAATTCCGGCGAACAAACTGAGTCCGATTGCAATCAATGCCAGCAGAATCAGCGTCGCCCCGGTGAAGCCGGCACTTTTGGCCAAAAATCCGCCGATGCCCAGACCGATAATGCCACCCGGCGCCTGCGGCAATGCCGCCTTCAGGCTCCAGAAACGCAGTGCCTCGAGGCTGCAACTCGCCAGCAGCAATACAATGAAACCGATCCCCGCCACCAGCAGCGAGCGCCGGTCAGCGACCTCGATGACCTCAATGCGGCGAAAGCTCCAGCGCACGCCCAGCCCGCACAGCGCGACCCACCACCACGCGGACAAGCCGAAGGAACTCAAAAGTATGTCCGCGATGCGCGCGCCGAGCGGTCCGCCTGAGTTGCGGATCTGATCGACCGCGACGCTGTGCGACCAACCGGGATCGGCCTTGTTGAAGGTGATGAGGATCAGCGCCAGATAGAGCGCCAGCAGAAGCATTGCAATCCAGCCGGATTCGCGCAGCAGTGCGGCAATTTTGGGCGGCAAGGGGTTTGAGGCGGAACGGCTTGCGTTCACCTTGTCGCCGGCGCTCATTGACGTTGTATTGTGGCCATGGAAGTCGGCAGATTATAGCGCTAATAGTTAGCCGAAGCCGCTTAAACACCGCAGCGGCGCCCCGCCCAAAACAACAGCTTAAGGCCGACTACCAACAATCTGCTTGAGCATTCCGCGCGCAATAAAAAACCCCGCCGGAGCGGGGTTTTTCATGCGCAAAAGCAACGCTTATTTGACGATGCAGTCAGCACCCTGCGTAAACTTGTTGCTGACCACGATCGATGCCAGGTCCTTCAGCGAGCCGCCGGTCGGATCGGTCTGCAGTTTGACCGGCGGGGTATTGGCGTCCTTGACGTAGGCGAATTCGCCTTCGCCAATAACCAACGAGCCCTGCTGGTTCTGCATGATGTAGGAACCGGTGTAGGTCGTGTGATATGCGCCAGGTTGCAGCTTCGAGCAATCCGCAATCGGGCAGCTTTCACGGGTGGTCGTGCTGCCATCCGGATTGTGCAGGATGAACACGGTGTCACCCGAAGAGCCGCGGATACCGATCGTCGCCGTTGCCGTGCCGATGCGGTAGGCATCCTGATTGCCGCGTTTACCGACAAGCCCGGTCACAGTACGCAACCCGCCTTTGACCAGGCGGAAAAACGCGCTGTCTTCCTGCGGACGCCCCTCAGCAAACTGGAACGCTTCGATCTTGACCTGGGTGTTCGGCCGCAACGTCAGCGAACTGCCATCAGCCATGTTGATCTGCGCATAGCTGTCTTTTTGCGTGGTCAGCGTTTCGCCAGGCGCCACCTCGGATTTTTGCGACAGGATACGCACCGACCCGTCGGCACGCTGCACCGTCAGCGTGCCGCTCAGGTGCTGCACCTGACCGGCGCCTGCAGCAAATACCGAAGCCCCCAAGGTGCTCAATACGGCAAATACCAAAGCCTGCAAATTCATTTTGGTCATCGCGGTCCCCTTCCCATTCGTTGCGCCGTGACGGGTATCCGCCACCGGCTGGTTCAACCTGCTTAACAAATCATAACACCAGACACCGTGCAAATCCTGTGCCAGTTGTCGGCAATTCGGAAGCGTGACTTTATGCTCACAAATCAGCCGTCCCAAATGTGACAAAGGTCTCAGAGGCGATAAAGTTATTAAAAACCGTAACTTATTTCACTGCCGCAATACGGCACATGGGTGGCCGAAATTCGGCACATTGGCGAAATACAAGCGCGCAATTGGGCACCCGGTTCACCTGCGGAAAACCCGAATTTGCGCCTCGGACACGCACTTAAAATCACGCCGAAAATCGCACTCGCCGGCACCAAAAGGCCGGTTAAAACACCTGATCAGGTATTGGAAGCGCGCTTCGTCATGGAGATCTTGTCGAGCAGGTAAATCTTGCGCTTCTCAGCCCGAATATAGCCGCGCATCTGCAGGTCCTTGACCACGCGACTGACCATCTCGCGCGAGGCGCCGATCATGCGGGCGATTTCCTGCTTGGGCGGCGCACTGCGCACAATCCACATGCCGTCGATCTCTTCGGACTGGTCGAGCAACAGCCGTGCAACACGACCATAGACATCAATCAGCGCCAGACTTTCGATTTTGCGATCGGCCGCGCGCAACCGCTTGACGAGATTATTGATGATGATCATCGCCAGATCGAAGTTGTCTTTCAGGCAGGCGATGAATCCGGATTTCGAAAAACGCAGCATCTGGCAGGCTTCAAGCGTTTCCACGCTGGCCGACCGCGGCTGGTCATCGAGCAGCCCCATCTCGCCGAAAAATTCATTTGGCCCCAGGGTCGCCAAAATGACCTCGCGCCCCTGCTCATCGGGGATCAGCACCTTGGCCCGACCGGACAGAATGATATAAAGCGCGTCCGTCTCTTCGCCAGCGCGCAATATGAACGAATTTCTCGGATAGCTGCGCTGCTGCAGGCAGGGCTGCAACACGCGCAATTGCTCGTCCGACAACGACGAGAACAGCGGAACGGTCTTAAGAATATTGGGATTCACCGGGTAGCCCCTTCTGCGTCCAACTCAGGCGCAAGCCTGTCAAGCGCAGATTCTACCCTATCGCGTTTCCCGGTTCGACCGTCCGCAATTTCAGGTTATTTACAGATTTTCGACCCGTCGACGGGTTTGTTCTTCGCCGCATTCACATCGTTATCGGCGCCAGCCGAACGACTGGACGACGTCGCCTGAATGGCACTGATAATCGTCGATTGCAGCGCATCAAGGTTTGTCGGCGGCGCCCCAGACAGAACGATTGCCGAGTTCCGCAATGCGTCCTGAACAATGGTAATGCCGCTTCCATTGTTATTCACCGTGATCGGCGGGTGCGTGCCGTCCAGCCGCTCCGTAAATCCCGGAATGGTTCTGATCAAACCGGAACCGCTATCGCCGGTGATCAGCAACGAACCCGCGGTCAATTTCACTTCGCCACCGGCTCCCATGACGGTCAACGCCGTACCGGCTGGCCCCACGCCCCCGACCAACAGGATTTGTCCGGTGACATTGGCTGTTAACGTCGATGTGATCGGCGACAGGCTATCGGTGACGCCAACCAGGGTGTCAGGCTGTGCGCCTGATGCCCCGGTTGCCGTATCGTTTACGAAAAGATTGTTGGTACTGCCAAGCAATTTCCAGTCATGTGACACTTTGATCGTCTTCGAACCGCCCGTGCCGGCGAGAACAGACGATGCGCTGGCGATAGCCACAGCGCCGCCACCAACCACCGTATTGGCTGAGGCGGTTGCTGCCGAATTGTCCTGAATCAAATCGTGGCCAACCGTGATATCAAGACTGCTGCCTTGCAATACGCCCTGTGCTTTTGCACGGACTTTCTGACCGGCAATGGTTGCCGTAGCGGTTGCCGATTTACCCGAGATTGTCAGGTCATTGCCTACTTTCGGTGCAAAAGCACCGGCGGAAATTACTGAGGCCGAAGCGTCGGCACCGAAATCAGTCGCCAGATTCGAGGCGCCGCTGTTAGCATTCGCCGTTCCGGCGACAATGGTCAAATTGCCCAGCGCATCAAAGGTAACAGCGCCCCCATTGATCGTCGCCTGCGCCGAAGATTTCTCAGTCGCAGCAGCACCGTTCGCGGTCGAAGTCCCGCCGGTCAGCGTCGCGTTGCCCGCCAGAACGATATTGATTTGCCCCGCCGATAGTATTGACGCGTCAGACGTATGGCTGCCGCCGCCGTTGACCGTATTACTGCCGCCAGTCAATGTCAGATTATTCGACCGCACACCTGCCGAACCGATTTTTACGGCTGTCGCGCCATTGACGATCGCCGCACTGTCCGAAGTGCCGGGAACTGCAGCACCCGCAGTAATAATGATGTCACCGGTTTTTACGGGCGGCGAGGACGGCGTAAACGTCGCATTGAAATTGATGGTGCCGGCCGATTTGATGAACTCGCCGACGGTGGACTGGTTTGCGCTGCCAAGGCTGCCGCCGAGCACCTTGATATTGACGCCTTCAACCGTCATCCCGCCCAGGTTCGACACTTCGTGGTTACCGCGGAAAACGACATCGCCGATGCCGGAACCGGTCGCATAACCAGGATTTTTGCGGGTTACGTTGACCGCGCCGTTGTTCATACTCACGTCCTGGTTAGCCTTGATGCTCAGCGTAGTGATGACCGTGGCCCCCGGAACCGTCGTATCGTTGCCCTGGTAGATCGCGTTATTGATATCGATGCTGCCCGCAGCCGTAAATTTCAGATCACGGTTGAAGGTCGTTCCGGCCGAACCAAAGGTGTTGCCGGCAGCAGCCGGGTTGTAATTGATATTGTTACCGGCGACCAGCTGCAATGAGCCGTTTTTCAGAATAACCGTATTGTCCACGGGGGCCGTGAGCGAGACATCGATGTTGCCGCTCGCCTCAAGTTTGAGATTT
>CAZVDN010000173.1:0-7655 GCA_964625665.1 uncultured Streptomyces sp.
GACTACCTGCGCAAGTACCCAAGCGGCAAGTTCGCCGAACTCGCCCAGTTCCGCCTCGACCGACTGCTCGCCGAGAAAGAAAAGGCGCGGCTTGAACAACTGCAAGTGGCCCGCAAGGCCGAGCAGGAGCGCCTTGCGCGCGAAGCCGAAACACGCCGCGTTGCCGAGGAAAAAAGGCTCGCCGATGAACGCCGCGCCGCCGAAGAACGCCGCCTCGCGGAGGAAAAGCGCCTCGCCGAAGAACGCCGGCGTGCAGAAGAGCACCGGCGAGTCGAGGAACAACGCATCGCCAAACTCGCCGAAGACCGCCGGCGTGCGGAGGAAGCGCGGCTCGCTGCGGAGTTCAAAGCCGCTGAAGCGAAACGCCTCGCCGAGGAAAGACAGCTCGCCGAAGAGCGCCGTGCGGCAGAGGAAAAACGCATTGCCGAAGAAAAGCGCCTGAATGAAGAACGGGAGCGCGCCCGACTTGCGCGCGCCGAAGCGGAGAAACAGGCGCAGGCGGCATTGATGCCCCAGACCTCCATTGCGGCAAACCCGTTCAGCAAGGGGACGGCGCGCACAGACATCGACTATCGCGTCGGCGACCGCTACAGCTACCGCTCGATCGACCTGCTGACGCGCCTGGATCTGGGGCAACGAACGCTCCGCGTCACGTCAGTCGAGGATGATCAGGTGCTGTTCAACGACGGCAATCTCATCACCGATCTTCTCGGCAACATCATGAAGAACCCGCGCGGCCAGACATTCGTCGGACGCCAGATTTTTGTAGCTGAGTACAGCATCGGCAAAAAATGGACGACCATATACCGCGGCATCCGCCGCGATGGCAATCCCGACGAATGGATCCAGAATTTCCGCGTGGTCGCACGCGAAAATATTACCGTGCCTGCCGGCACCTTCGATGCATTCAAGGTCGAAGGCAACGGCCACCTGAAAGGCAACGGCAACCGTTTTCAGATGACCTACTGGATCGCACCGGCGCAGTTGCGGCCCTTCATCGTCTTCGAACAGGTTCAACAGGGACGCATGGGCAAATGGATCGACGCCGACCGCAGTGAACTGGTATCTTTCCAGCAGGCTGGCTGAAACCGTGCGACGATCGCTGTTCTGTCGGCAAGAAGGCCGATAATTCCGCCCCGGCATGGGCAGCCCGGAGCCTTTCCTACCCACCTGCAGCCAGCCTGAACAGATCTATATAAACCGCGAATGAAGATGCTCCGCAAAAACATCAGTCATTCCCGCCGCGATTGGATCAAACAAGCCGGCGCGCTTGCAGGTGCGGCATCGATTCCTCTGCTCGGGGGCTCTGTTCTGACGTTCGCCCAGTCAAAACTGGCCGGCCTGCCGCGTATCGCGCTGGTCATCGGCAATACGCGTTATCGCGATGCGCCGCTCAAGAATCCGGTCAACGACGCCAAAGCGATCGCCGGCGAACTGCAGCAAACCGGCTTTCGCGTAAATCTTCAGCTCGACGCCGGTCGCACCCAGATGTCGGGTGCCATTCAGTCCTTCACCGACGAACTAGCCAAAACCAAAGGCGTCGGCCTCTTCTACTACGCTGGCCACGGCGCACAACTCGCCTGGCGCAATTATCTGATTCCGGTCGATGCCGCGATCGAAAAACTCGAAGATATGCGTGAGCGGACGGTGGAACTCGCCGCACTCCTGCAGGGCCTGCACAAGGCAAGCAATCCAATGAACGTCATCATTCTCGATGCCTGTCGCGACAACCCTTTCGGCACCCGCGTGCCGACCGAAGCCAAGGGCCTGTCGCAATTCGACGCGCCGCCTGGCTCCCTGCTGGCCTACGCCACTTCGCCGGGCAATACCGCCGGCGACGGCGACGGCGCAAACGGGCTTTATACCGAAAATCTGCTGCGGGAACTGAAGGTCCCCGAGGCGAAAATCGAAGACGTGTTCAAGCGTGTGCGTCTGGCCGTGCGGCGCCGTTCCGAGGGGCAGCAAATCCCATGGGAAAGCACTTCGCTCGAAGACGACTTTTACTTCGTCCCGCCCAAACAGGCCAAAAAGCTTTCTGAAGAAGAAGCCGAAAAGCAGTTCGAGGAAGAACTGGCAAATTGGGAAAAAATAAAGGACTCAAAAGAACCCGAACCACTCGAAGAATATTTGCGCAAATATCCCAGCGGAAAATGCTCGGAACTCGCACAGTTCAAGCTCGATCGCCTGCTGGCGGCACGCGAAAAGTCGCGCATGGAAGCCGAGCGCATTGCACGCAAGGCCGAAGACGAAAAACAGGCACGGCTGGCGGACGAGCGGCGCATTGCTGAAGAAAAACGAATCGCCGAGGAACGCAGGCTCGCGGAAGCAAAGAAACTTGCCGAAGAAAAACGGCTTGCCGATGAGCGCCGGCTGGCTGCGCAGAAGCGGCTCCTTGAAGAACAGCGCATTTCAAAGCTGGCAGAGGACAAGCGGCGCATCGAGGAGGCGCGGCTTGCGGAAGAAATCAAATCCGCGGAAATGCGCAGACTCGGGGAGGAAAAGAAAATCGCCGATGAAATGCGGCTCGCGGAGCAAAAGCGCCAGACAGAGGAAAAACGTCTCGCGGAAGAGAAACTTCAGACGGACAGGGCGCGCGCCGCACAAATCGAGCACGAAAGCCAGCGCAGCGCCATCCCGACGACAGCCGTACCGCCCGCGACCACAGACGCCAATCCATTCAGCAAAGGAATCAGTCGGCTGGATACCAACTATCAGATTGGCGACCGGTATAACTACCGGATTGTCGACACGCTGACCAATCTGGAACGGACGCGTTATTCCCGCCGTGTTACCGGCATCACCGAATCGACCGTTATCTACAACGACGGCAGAAACATCAAAGATCTATTGCTGAATAACATTCAGAATCCAAACGGCAACAAAATCAGTGGCATGCAGGTCTTCGTTTACGAATATCAGCTCGGCAAAAAATGGACGACGCAATACGACTTTGAAACGGCCGCCGGCCGCCGCTTCAAATGCGAAATTGATTTCAAGGTTACCGGCAAGGAAGTCATCACTATACCGGCCGGCACGTTTAACGCGTGGAAAGTAGAAGGACGCGGCACCAACAATACAGGCTACAGAATGCGCTGGGCTTACTGGATCGCTCCAGAGCGCATCAGACACTACCTTGTGTTCGTTGCCGAGGAATTTTTTCGCGGCGGCGCCTTCGCCCGAACGGACCGAGAGGAACTGGTGTCGTTTCAGCAGAAAAGCTGATTTCAAAAACCCCGATTCAACGCATCAGGCGCACCGCGCTACACGCCCAGAAATTCCCTGACGTCCTGCGCATCATGCAGCGCCCACGCCCGCGCAATCACCTTGCGCATTTCTGCGTCGGTCGCCCCTTTCGTATAACCCGCCAGCCGGATCGCCTTGTCTTCCAGTTCCGGGCGTGACAATACGTTGTCCGGGTCGCCCTTCGGCGAGGTGATTTTTTTCTCCAGCTTGCGCCCGTCATTGAGCGTGACGCTGACGCGCCCGAGCCAGCGCTTCGGATAGGCGCCATCCACTTCGGGATCGAGCACCATCTTCACTTTATCGTGGAAAGCCCTGACCTGCTTTTCACGCAGCGCGGCATCGGTAAAATCGGCCAGACCGGCGCGTCCGAGGTTGGCGATCAGCGCGAGCACGAAGCCCATCGAGAACTTCGACTGGTGGATGGTCTGCGGATCGGTCACCGGGCCCAGCACGTCGAGCGCGCCCTGATGCACGTGTGCTGTCAGGTTCGCAATATCGTCCGGCTTGAGCTTCTGTTCCTGCATCAGCGCCAGCAGAGCATCGGCCGCCGGATGCGTGTGACGGCAGGAGGCATGGAACTTGAACGAGGTTTCCGCCGTGGCCCAGCGCGTGCCGAGGCGGTCGGTCAGACAGTTGATATCGGCATCGGACGACATGCCGGCGGCCATGCCCTGCTTGCCTTCGAAAATCTGTCGTGCGCCGGTGAAGCCGTCGCGCGCGATGCAGGCCGCCATCAGGCCGTCGGCGGCCGCCTTGCCCGTATGCAGTTGCTTCGAATCGGCAGCATCGCGCAGAAATTCCCACAACCCCGCCGCCATGGTGCCGGCCGAACCCAGGCAGTGCTGCATTTTGTCGGCATCGAGTTTCAGGATGTGCGCCACACCGGCGGCGGCAGCGAGTTTGCCCGCCGTCCCCGTCGTGTGAAATATCCGGTAGTGCGAGCGGCCGAGAAACTCACCGACGCGCACACCGCATTCGTAGCCTGCCACCGCTGCAGCGATGAACTCGCGCCCACTCGACCCGGCGGCCTGTGCTGCGGCCAGCACGGCCGGAAATACTACGGTACCCGGGTGCAGCACCGAACTGTTATGCAAATCATCCTGTTCGACGAAGTGGGAGGCCGCACCATTGATCAGTGCTGCAAATACGGGTGAGGTGCGTTTGCGCGACACCAGAATTTCCGCCGCGCCGTCCGCCGGCCCCATTTCGGCGGCAAACTTTTCCATGACGCGCGTCGGACGCGCATCCTTGCCGGCCAGCGTCGAGGCAAACCAGTCGAGAAACAGGTCCTCGGTGCGCATCACCACGTCGCACGGAATGTCTTCGTAACGGATTGCACTCAGGAATTCGCAAAGCGTGCGGGTTGCCGAAGTGGCGGCGTTTTTATCGATCGTGTCCATGTTCTATCCTTTCGCGCGCACCACCGGGTTGCTCAATACACCGATCGGTTCGCAGATGATGTCGCAGGTATCGCCGTGTTTGAGGTCGGGAATCGTCGCTTCGTCGGTGCCAAGCCAGATGACGTCGCCCGGATGCAGGGTCGAATATTGGGTAATTTTGGCGATGAAGTGCTGCGCCGAGAACAGCATCTTCGAGGTGTGGTAGCTGGCGGCGCGCTGGCCGTTGATGTCGATCGAGACCGTCAGGTCCATCGGATCGAGCCCTGTCGTAATGAACGGCCCCATCGGCTTGAAGCTGTCGCAGTTCTTGGCGCGCCACAGCGTGCGGTCGGCCTTCTGCCAGGTGCGCTCACTGACGTCATTGCCCAGGGTGTAACCGAGCACGCAGTCGAGCGCGTTGGCCTCGGTCATGTTGCGCGCCGTCTTGCCGATCACCGCGACCAGTTCGCCCTCGAACTGCACTGGGCCCGGCGAGTCGGCCGGAATCACGATGTTTTCGCCGTTGGCGCATAACGCATTGTTGGAGCGGTAGCCGATGTCGGCCTTTTCCGGCGGTTTGGTATTGGTGCCCTTGCGCTTGTTGCCCCACTCGATGTGCGCGAGGTAGTTGAATCCGGCGCAATAAAACACCGGCGGCACGCAGGGAATCAGGGTCTTCAGCGCCGACAAGGCATGTTTCCTGGTGGTCGCTTTCCAGCTGTCGAACGGCGAACCGTCGAGTTCGACCACCTGATCGCCTTCAACCAGACCGAAAAAGATTTTGCCCTGCAATTCGAAGCGCCCGAACTTCATCACCCTGCCCTCCTGATTAGACTGCGCCGCCCGCATGCAGCGAGCTGATTTCTTCTGTTGAAAAGCCAAGGCCGGCCAAAACATGATCGGTATGTTCGCCAACCGCCGGCACCGCATCGAATCGCGGCTCAAAATCCGGCATGGTCACCGGCGGCAACAACGCGGGAATCGGCCCTTTGGGCGTCTGCACCTCGCGCCAGCGCTCGCGCGCCTTGAGCTGCGGATGCGCCCAGACTTCATCCGGCGTATTGATGCGCGCGTTGGCGATGCCTGCCGCGTCGAGCTTCTGCACGACGTCCGCGGCTGTCATGCCGGCGAATATCTGCTCGATCAATCCGACCATCTCGGCACGCGCCGCTGTGCGTTTGGTGTTGTTGTCGTAGCGCGGGTCTTTTGCGAGTTCCGGGCGCGACAGCACGCCGGTGCAGAATTTCGCCCACTCGCGTTCGTTCTGTATGCCGAGCATGACAAAGGCACCATCGCCGCATTTGAAGCGGCCGTAAGGCACGATGGTGGCATGGTCCGGCCCGCTGCGGCGCGGCGCCTTGCCGCTGAAATGCGTGTAATACAGCGGATGCGCCATCCACTCGGTCAGCGCCTCAAACATGGTGACCTCGACGCGCGTGCCCTTGCCGGTTTTTTCACGCTGGTAGAGCGCCGTCAGAATGCCCGAATAGGCATACATGCCCGCGCTGATATCGACAATGGAAATGCCGACCTTGGTCTGCGTTTCCGGCGTACCCGTGACCGACAACACCCCGGCCTCGCTCTGCACCAGCAAGTCATAGGCCTTCTTCTCGGCATAGGGGCCGGTGTCGCCGTAACCCGACAGATCGCAGACGATGAGGCGCGGATGCTTTTTCAAAAGAACATCGGCGGCCAGCCCCAGCCGCGCTGCCGCACCCGGCGCGAGGTTCTGAATAAAAATGTCGGCGCTGCCGATCAATTTCGCAAGGATGTCTTGCGCCTGCGAATGTTTGACATCCAGCGTCAGACTTTCCTTCGAACGGTTCAGCCAGACGAAATAAGCCGACTGGCCTTTCACGGTCTGGTCGTAGTCGCGCGCGAAATCGCCGACGCCGGGTCGTTCGATCTTGATCACGCGCGCACCGAGGTCGGCGAGCTGGCGGGTGCAGAACGGGGCCGCCACCGCCTGTTCGAGCGCGACGACCGTGATGCCTTCGAGTGGACGCATGAGGTTTCCAGTGAGTCCCGTCATTATATCAACGCCGCTGCGCGCGACCGGCAAAGCGGTGGAAATTCGTGTAGATTCAGCTGTGGTCCGCGAGGGCCGCCAAAACAATCGACGGGCCGCAACGGCAATGCCGCAGCCCGCTTCCATGATCCCCTGCCACTGCGAAAGAAACCCGATGCGAATGAACCGCGTAAAACAACTCTGGCGTGAAGGCAAACCGGCCGTGGGCGGCTGGCTGTCGATTCCCGGCTGTTTCCCCGCCGAATGCATGGGGCAGACTGGCCTCGACTGGCTGTGCATCGATATGCAGCACGGCTGCATCGATTATTCGGACGTCGTGCCGATGCTGACCGCGCTGTCGACCACCAGCGTGGTGCCGATCGTGCGCGTGCCCTGGAACGAACCGTCGATGATCATGAAGGTACTCGATGCCGGCGCCTACGGCGTGATCGTGCCGATGGTCAGCAACCGCGCCGACGCCGAACGCGCCGTCGCCGCCTGCCGCTATCCTCCGGCAGGCATCCGCAGCAACGGCCCCAACCGCGTGATGTTTTACGCCGGCGCCGATTATCAGAAACACGCAAACAACGAAATCATCTGCGCGGTCATGGTCGAAACCGCCGAGGGCATCGAGAAACTCGAGGAAATCCTCTCCACGCCCGGCATCGATGCGGTCTACATCGGCCCCACCGATCTGGCACTCGCACTGGGGCTGCCGCCGGTCATGGACAACGACGACCCCAAACACATCGCCACGGTCAACCGCATTCTCGCCGCCAGCAAACAGCACAAGGTGATTGCCGGCATCCACACGACAAGCTCGAAGTTCACCCAGCGTTATCTCGATCAGGGCTTCCAGATGGTGATGCTGGTCACCGACCGCAGCGCCATGATGGGCTACGTCAAAGCCGAGGCCGCGCGCTTGACCGGCTGGCAATCCATGCAACCGGTCGGCAACGCAAAACCCGACTACTGATCTCAGCGACAATGAACAAAGGCCGTTCCAGCATTCGCTGGAACGGCCT
>CAZVDN010000174.1:0-7595 GCA_964625665.1 uncultured Streptomyces sp.
TGCTGGAGTTGCCCCGTGACCAGCAGCTGTGCCTAGCCCATTATGTTCTCTCGTTGGACGACACGCCGGTCGACCACGATGTGGAGGCTGCCTGGGACGAGGAAATACAAGCGCGCCTCGCTGCCGTTCGAGAGGGCCGGGTGGAACTTTTTCCTTGGGAAAAAGTGCGTGAGGAAGTGCAGATGCGTCTTCGCCAGTGCAAATAACCTTCACGCCACAGGCGCGGAACGAGTTCGTCGAAGCCGCCTTGTTCTATGAAGCCATCCAACCCGGATTAGGGGCGGACTTTCAGGAGGAAATCGATTCTTTCCTCCAGAGTATTGCTGCCGCGCCCGAACGGCCGCGCCTTCGCAAAGGCGGCTACCGCCGCGTCAATTTAAGAAGATTTCCCTACTACATCTCCTATTCATTCGAGCAAGGCGACCTCACGATCCTTGCCGTTGGGCATGGTTCCCGCAAACCGGAATACTGGATCGGTCAAAAGTCTTAATCTCACCGCGCCTCGCCTCCAACAGCATCCTTCTCTCCCCGTGGGAACGCATCTTCCACCGCTGCAGGGGAACAGGTTTGGTGAATTAAAAACAACCACGCCCTCTTCGGTTTTCCCTAACGATTTGTTAGGATTAGTCGCATAGTCAAAATTCAATCCTTCGTTCAAGATGCGCGGATGAGCTTGTTTCCATTTGCTGACTACTGGTGGTTTTATTGCGGCTTCACGGTGTTTGTTTTCATCGTGCTGGCGCTGGATCTCGGGGTGTTCCACCGGAACGCGCATGAGGTGAAATTCCGCGAGGCACTGGCCTGGAGCGTGGTGTGGGTGGCGCTGGCGGTTTTGTTCGGATATCTCTTCGGCAAATTTGCGGAGTTCCGGTTTTTCAATGACGCGCGGCTGCTCGCGATTCCGGGCTTCGATCCCTCGGTCGAGGCGCATCGGGCGATGCTCCAATACTTCACCGGCTACATCGTCGAGAAGGCCCTCTCGGTGGACAACATCTTCGTCTTCGTTGTCATTTTCACCTACTTCAACATTCCCGACAAATACCAGCATCGCGTGCTGTTTTACGGCATCATTGGGGCGCTTGTCTTCCGCTGCATCTTTATCGCCGTCGGGGCCGCGCTGATTCATTACTACTGGGTTGTCATCCTCTTCGGCGTCTTCCTGATTCTCACGGGCATCAAGGTGTTGCTCGCGCCGGAAAAACCGCTTGATCCCGAAAAAAATCCGATCCTGAAATTTCTTATCACCTCACTGTCGTTTTACGGCATGTCGACCTTCGAAGGCCCGATGATGTCGATCAAGACGGTCAATGCGCTCTCGCACTACACCGACTGGACGATCGGCCACGTGCACTCCGGAGCGCTGGGCTGGGTGGCGATGGTTTCGATCGGCGCGATCTACTATCTGATTCCGCGCCTCTTCGGCAAGAGTGAAATGTACAGCGTGAAACTGATCAACGTGCATTTCTGGGTGTCGACCATCGGTGTGGTTCTCTATATCGCAGCCATGTGGATTGCCGGCGTGATGCAGGGCCTGATGTGGCGCGCGGTGAATGCCGACGGCACGCTGACCTACAGCTTTGCCGAGGCGGTCAAGGCGACCTATCCCTACTACATGGTGCGTTTGCTCGGCGGATTCATCTTCTTCAGCGGCATGCTGATCATGGCCTACAACGTGTGGAAAACGGTCGCCGGTCAGCGCGCGGTGGACGACGCGAAGATTCCCGCAGCCGCCATGGCGCACGCCTGATCTTGGAGCCCAACCTATGACAACCAAACATGACGCAATTGAACGCAACGTCGGGCTGCTGATCCCGCTGATCATCCTTGCCATCGCCTTCGGCGGCCTGGTCGAGATCGTGCCCCTTTACTTCCAGCGCTCGACGACGGAACCGGTTGCCGGCCTTAAGCCCTACACCGCGATACAGCTGGCCGGGCGCGATGTTTACATCCGCGAGGGATGCAGCAATTGCCACTCGCAGATGATTCGCCCGTTCCGCGCCGAAACCGAACGCTACGGGCATTACTCGGTGGCCGGGGAATTCGTCTACGACCATCCGTTTCTGTGGGGTTCGAAACGCACGGGTCCGGATCTGGCCCGTGTCGGCGGCCGTTATTCCGACGAGTGGCACCGCGTGCATCTGAACAATCCGCGCGACGTGGTGCCCGAATCGAACATGCCGGCCTACGCATTCCTGGCACAGGCCAAGCTCGATCCCGAGCAGCTGCCGGCGAAGATGAGTGCCCTGCGCAAAGTCGGCGTGCCGTATACCGACGAGGATGTCGCCGGGGCGGCCGAGGCGGTCAAGGGCAAGTCCGAACAGGATGCGTTGATCGCCTACCTGCAGGGCCTGGGTCTCGTGCTGAAGAACGTGAGGTAAGCGCGATGAACTACAGCGAAATGAGCAGCATCATGACCGTCGTAATGATGACGGTTTTCATCGGCATCGTGCTGTGGGCCTGGAGCGGCAAACGGCGCGAGGATTTCGAGGCGGCGGCACGCGTGCCGCTGGATGACGACGCACCGGTGGCGGCTGCCAGCACCCGTCGGGATCAGGCAGGTCATTGAGGGAGAATCATGAGCGATTTCACAAGCGATTTCTGGAGCATCTACATTGCGTTGATCACGATCGTCAGCATTATCGCGTGCGGCGTGCTGCTGTTCAGTTTCAGCAGCGCCAGCGCCGGTGGGCAGGGCGACACGACAGGGCATGTCTGGGACGAAAATCTTGAGGAACGCAACAGCCCGCTGCCGCGGTGGTGGATGTGGATGTTCTTCATCACGCTCATCTTTTCAGCGGTCTACCTCGTGCTGTATCCGGGGCTCGGGACCAATGCCGGCACCTTCGGCTGGAGTTCAAAGGGACAATATGACGCCGAACAGAAACAGGCCGCTGCGCAGTACGGGCCGATTTTCGACAAGTTTCTGCAGCAGGATCTGAAAGCAGTGGCCGCTGACGAAAATGCACGTGTGATCGGTCAACGCCTGTTCCTCAATTACTGCTCGCAGTGCCATGGTTCCGATGCCGGCGGCAGCCGCGGTTTCCCGAACCTGCGCGATGACGTCTGGCTTTATGGCGGTGATCCGGAAACCATCAAGGTTTCAATCCGTGACGGACGCATGGGCATCATGCCGCCCATCGGCGCGGCAGTTGGCGGTCCGGACGAAATCAAGGCGGTAGCCAACTATGTGCGATCGCTCTCCGGGCTGACCCACGATGCGGCGCTGGCTGAACAGGGCAAGGTCAAGTTCGCGGCAGTGTGCGCGGCCTGCCATGGCGCCGACGGCAAGGGCAAACAGGAATTGCATTCGGCCAATCTGACCGACAAGGACTGGCTGTACGGGAGTTCCGAGGCGACCATCATCGAGACGATCACCAAAGGCCGCACGGGTCAGATGCCCGCGCACAAAAACTTTCTCGATGACGGTAAGATTCATGTGCTCGCCGCCTACGTTTACGGTCTGTCGAACACGCCGCAGAAATGACCTCATGGCGATTGCCTTTCCGACAGCGGGGGCTGCAACCGCTCCCGGGCAGTATCGCTTTGCCGGCCGGGCAACCTTGTTAGCCGGAAAGCGGTCGTTCCAGACCGCTTTCGTTTATCCGTTTTCGGAAGCGCGCTGCGAATTGCGGCACAATCAAATCAATGTCTGAAACCACGCCTAAACCGGCGCCTGCCGACGCAGGGGCCACGGTGGATTTGTACGAAATCCGGCGTGCCATTCATCCGCGTTCGGTACACGGCTGGTTTGCCAACTGGCGTATCGCCCTGGTGCTGATCACGCAGCTGGTTTTTTACGGAACGCTGTGGCTGAACTGGAACGGGCGCCAGGCGGTTCTGTTTGATCTCGCGTCGCGCAAGTTCTACATCTTCGGCCTCGTGTTCTGGCCGCAGGACTTCATTTTTCTGACCACGCTGCTGGTCATTTGCGCGCTGTCCCTGTTTTTGTTCACGGCGGTCGCAGGGCGGTTGTGGTGCGGCTACGCCTGTCCGCAGACGGTCTATACCGAAATATTTCTTTGGATCGAGCGCCGCATCGAGGGTGACCGGATGGCGCGCATCAAGCTTGACGGGCAGCCGATGAATGCGCGCAAATTCCGCCTTCGCGCGCTCAAGCACGCGATCTGGATCGCGCTGTCGCTGTGGACCGGGTTTACCTTCGTCGGTTACTTTTCACCGGTGCGCGAATTGTTCGGGGAAGCCCTGCAAATACATCTGGGCCCCTGGGAGACCTTCTGGATCTTCTTTTACGGGTTAGCCACCTACGGCAACGCCGGCTGGATGCGCGAGCAGGTGTGCAAATACATGTGCCCTTATGCCCGTTTTCAGAGCGTCATGTTCGATCACGATACCCTGATCATCACCTATGACGAAAAGCGCGGAGAACCGCGCGGTTCGCGCAGCCGGGGTGCGGACTCCCAAAAAGCCGGTCAGGGCGACTGCGTGGATTGCGGCATTTGCGTCCAGGCCTGTCCGACCGGCATAGATATCCGGCATGGTCTGCAATACGAGTGCATCGGTTGTGCCGCCTGTATCGACGGTTGCAATCAGGTGATGGACAAGATGGGCTCGCCGCGCGGCCTGATCCGTTACACCACCGATAACGCGGTGCACGGAAAATATCCCGACGGGCAGATTCTCAAGCACGTCATGCGTCCGCGCACCTTGATTTATGGTGCGGTATTGATGTCAGTCATCGCCGCGTTTACGGTGTTGCTGTACCTGCGCGTGCCCCTGAAAATGGACATCATTCGCGACCGGGCGGCGCTGGTGCGGGAGACCGCAGACGGGCGCCTCGAGAACGTCTATCGCCTGCAGTTAATGAACACTTCCGAGGTCACGCGCAAGCTGGTTATCTCGGTCAGCGGCATCGACGGGATGGAAGTTCTGGTGAACCAGCCGGTGGAAGTGCCTGTGGCGAGCACGACCATGGTGCCCGTAACCGTGCGCGTGGATCCTGGTGCGACCAAGCCCGGTTCCCATCCGGTGCGCTTTACCGTCCGCGATGCCGATGACGAGCGGGTCAAAGTGGTCGAAAAATCGGTGTTTTATGTTCGATAACATGACTGGAGGACAATCGCAATGATGACCGCTGAGAATCTGGTGGCAAAACCGTGGCACCGCGAGCCGTGGCCGTGGCTGCTGATGGCAGGTCCCGCCCTGGTGATCGTGGCCGGATTTGCCACGCTGTGGCTGGCGATCAATTCCGACGACGGGCTGGTGGCGGATGATTATTACAAACGCGGCCTCGCCATCAACCAGACTTTGTCGCGTGGACAAGCCGCGCGCGATCTGGGATTGAGCGGCGAAGTCGGGCTGAGCGAGGAAGGCGGGCGCGTGACGTTGACGATGCGCGGCGCGCAAAATCTTCCCGACACGCTCAATCTGCGCCTCGTGCACCCGACCCGGGCCGTCGCCGATCAGGCGCTTGTCCTGCGCAGGACTGCCGGCGCAGAATATACGGCGACACTCAGTGCTCCCGTTGCGGGCCGGCGGGTGGTGCTCATCGAGGACCCCGCACGCCAATGGCGCCTGTCGGGCGAGGCGAGCGGCATCACGCAGCACAACATCGTGGTGACACCGCAGTAAGCGGTCAAGCGCAGCACCAACCGTCCGGGAGGAGATTATGCAGCGCGCTATCTGGGTATTGTGGCCTTCGTTTGTAATCGGCGGGATGGCTGAAGGCGTCTTTTTCACGCTGTTCGACCCCATGGAACTGCATTTGTTCGGCGAACCACTTGAACTGGGCCGCATGGCGATTTATACCATCGGCTTTTTTGCCTTCTGGACTTTGGCCGCGGCGTCGAGCGCGATGACCTGCTTTTTGCAGAAGCCAGCGGCCGACATCAACAACTTCTGCCCGCTTAAACCGCCGGAACGTCCGCTCGGATGCCCGCGCCGCGGCACGCCGGAGAGTTGCTGCGAATAGGGCGCGGCGCGCAATCGAAGTCATTGCGCCCTGATTGATTCATATCAACTTCGGTCTTTGACGACGGGAACATATTGTTTCCGCGGGCATCCAACTTCCGTGGTGAACCGTGCCGCGCGCCATGCGCAGGCTATGACCGGAAATGGAGCTGTATATGGCTGGGTTATCCGAAAAGGACCTTAAGGCCGTCAGGCGTGAACTCGACCGGTTCGAACAGTCGGTGCGGGCGGCCATGCGCAGCGCGCTCGCCGAGGCGCGCTCCGAAATCGGCGGCGTTGCGGCAGAAGTTCACGATCTGGGCGAGGAATCCGTCGCCGATGAACTGCGTGCGGTCAACAGTGCGTTGGCTGAACGGCACGGGTATGAATTAAAACTGATTGAAGAAGCGCGGCTGCGCCTGGACACGAAGGAAATCAACCAATGTGCCGATTGCGAGGGTGAAATCGGCGTGCCGCGCTTGCTGGCCAATCCGGTGGCGCGCCGATGCATCGCCTGCGAGTCGCGGCGCGAACGCACCCATGCGCACAGCGCGACGCCGAGGATGTAATCTCATGAGACTGCCGGATTTTTCCAACCAAGTCTTCCATTTCAGCATCGACCTCGCAAGAGGACGGCTGGCGCTGGCCTGCGCATTGCTTTGTGTGGCATTGCCGGCCGCGGCAGACAGCGTGCGCGGCCGCACGCTTTATGAAAACCACTGTGAGGGCTGCCATAGCACACGCGTGCATGAGCGCGAGCAGAAGTTACCGGCCAATCTGGAAGAACTGCGCAGGCAGGTTGACCGGTGGCAGGCATTGCAGAGCCTGCGCTGGAGCGCCGACGATATTCGTGATGTGGTCGATTATCTGAATTTGACCAAATACCGGTTTTGAACGCTTGGCGCAGGTTGCGTCGCGGCTGAATCGCCAGTGTGGAAGACGATATGGCCAATGCGGGAACAGGAAAACAATGTATACGATCGGCATGATTTGCGAACGCAATGTGATCTGTGCCGGCGCAGACACCACCGTGCAGAACGCGGCGAAGCTGATGCGCGAATATCACGTCGGTTCTCTGGTGGTGGTCGATGTTGCGGCCGGCGGCCGGCGACCAGTCGGTATCGTCACCGATCGCGACATTGTGGTTGAAGTCAGTGCGCTCGATCTCGATCCGAAGGTCCTGACGGTGGGGGACATCGCGTCGCCCCGTCTGGTGACGGTGTTTGAAGGCGAGGGCCTGCAGGAGACACTGGCGATCATGTGCGGCGAGTGCGTGCGTCGTCTGCCGGTGGTGGATGACGACGGCAATCTGGCAGGCATTCTTTCCTATGATGATCTGCTGACGACCCTGACACGGCAACTGGCTGACGCCGCCGTCAGTCTCGGCGGCGGTCGCGAGAAAGCCGCGCAGGGACGGTAGCGGGTTGTTTCTTGAAGTTCGGCGCGCGTTCTTGCACGGGCCGGGCGTATTATCATTGCTCAATACAAACCCGCAGAAAATGTTCTGATGTTCGAGATCGCGTTGTCGGCGGCCTTCGTCGGCGGATTGGCCGGCGGATTGCATTGCGCGGGCATGTGCGGCGGCATCGTGCGCGTGTTGTGCGCGGCGCCCGGGGCCGGCACGCCGCCGCAATGGCCGCATCTGCTTGCCTATAACGGCGGCCGGATTTTCAGCTACGCCGTGGCCG
>CAZVDN010000175.1:0-7311 GCA_964625665.1 uncultured Streptomyces sp.
TCGCCAGGCGCACCGGCGCCAGCCTGGTGCGCCGGCCGATGCTGCTGGGCCTCGGCCTGAGCCTCTGTGAAACTCTCGCGCAGACGATGGACGGTTCGCTCACCGCACACCACAATGCGCCGCGCGGCGCCGAATTCCGGCTTACACTGCCGCTCGACAGGACTGCCGCATGAATTCGATTTCCCCATTGATCCATCTGGTTGACGACGACGAGGCCGTGCGCGACAGCCTGGCGCTGCTGATCGGCACCGTCGGCCTGCGCGTGGCGACCTGGAAGCATCCGCAGGAGTTTCTCGACAACTTCGACCGCGAGAGCATCGGTGCGGTGATACTGGATGTGCGCATGCCGGGGCTCAGCGGGCCCGCCGTGCTCGACCTGATGCGCGCACAGGGCGCAGACCAGCCGGTCATCATGCTGACCGGGCACGGCACGATTGAAATGTGCCGACGCGCATTCAAGGCGGGTGCGGTCGAATTTCTCGAAAAGCCGGTCGATGACGACCCGCTGCTTGAAGCGATCCACAATGCCGTGCGCGCGCATGTGAAATCAAGGGAGCGCCACGCCGCCGACCGCGAAGCGCGCGAGCGTTTTGCGACGCTCTCGGAGCGCGAGCGTGAAATCCTCGCGCTGGTGGTCGAGGGACTCACCAACAAGGAAATCGCCCGCGCGCTGGCGCTCTCGCCGCGCACCGTCGAGACGCACCGCGCCAACCTCTCCGAAAAGCTGCAGGCAGGTTCGCTGGCGCAACTGATCCGGCGCTACGCCTCGCTGATCGACCAGCCGCCGTCGGCCTAGGCCGGCGCCGCGCTCCGTAGTTGTACGGATGCCCGCGCGTGCGCGCACGGATACCGCGCCGGACGGCGCGCGCCTACAGTGGCGTCACGGTCAGCCTTGGACCGCATTCCAACGGAGAACTCTCATGAAAAACATTGCCAAACTCGCCCTGATCGCCGCCGCCGTCGCAACCTCGCTCGCGCATGCCCAGGCGGTGCGCTCGGAAAAAAACATGTCGCTCGAACTGGCGAACCAGATCGCCGCCGCCGGCGTCGCCGCCTGCCAGGCCAACGGTTATGCCGTGGCCGTCACCGTAGTCGACCGCGCCGGCACCACGCGCGCCGTGCAGCGTGCTGACAATGCCGGCGCACACACCGTCGCCGCCAGCCTGCAGAAAGCCTGGACCTCGGCCTCGGCGAAGAACACCACGCTCGCCATGATGGAAGGCGCGCAGAAAAATCCCGCCGCTGCCAACCTCGTCAACATTCCCGGCTTCCTGTTGCTGGGCGGCGGCGTGCCGGTCAAAGTCGGCAACGAAGTGATCGGTGCGGTCGGCATTGGCGGCGCGCCCGGCGGCCACCTCGACGAACAATGCGCAATGGCCGCACTCGACAAGGTCAAGGACCTGCTGAAGTAAACGCGCGGCGCGCAGTTCACGTCTGCGCAAGCAGTGCATGAACAACGGCGGCAGCGATGCCGCCGTTGTTTTTTTGCCTTACAGTCGCGAGCGGACGCCGGCAACCAGTTCGCCGAGCGAGGAAAACACCGTGGCGCCGGCTGCTTCGAGCGCCATGCGTTTGGCCTCAAAACTGCCGTGGCTGCCATGCACCAGTGCGCCAGCGTGGCCCATGGTCACGCCTTCGGGCGCGCTGCGACCGGCGATCAATGCGAACACCGGCTTGTCGAAGCGGTGAGCGATCAGCGCCCTGGCGAAATCTTCTTCTTCGTGGCCGCCAATCTCGCCGATGATCAGCAGCGCCTGCGTGCGTTCGTCGGCCTTGTAAAATGGCACCAGCTCCGCGTAACGCGTCCCCTTGACCGGATCGCCGCCGACGCCAATCCACACCGAGGTGCCGATGCCGGCCTGCGCCAGACGGTATCCCGATTCGTAGGACAGGGTGCCGGACTTCGACATCAAGCCAAGCGGGCCCGGCAGCAGAGAATCGTGCGGCAGAAATCCGAGCTTGGCCTCGCCGGCCACTGCCATGCCGGGCGTCGAAGCGCCGATCCACAGTACACCGGCGGCGCGCACGCATTCGAGCGCTTCAACGGCATCGTGCACGGGCATGCCCTCGGTCGGCGTCACGATCAGCTTGATGCCGGCCGCCACCGCGTCCTTGATGGCGTCGAGCAGCTGCATCGCGCCGACCATCGCCACGCAGGCGGTGGCGCTGGTGGCACGCACGGCGCTGGCGGAATCGGCAAACACCGGCACGCCATCAACCTCCTTCACGTCCGACTTCGGCGATACACCGCCGACGATGTTGGTGCCGTATTCACGCATGATGCGGCTGTGCTGGCGCCCGGTTCGACCGGTGATGCCGAGCACGATGACTTTGGTCTGACGGTCGACGCGGGGCAGCATCATCGGCCCTCCAGCGCGCGCCGCACCGCGGCGACCGCATCATCGAGGTCGGTATGGAGCGCAATGCCGGCCGCAGCAAACACTTCACGCGCCGCCGCCAGATTGTTGCCGACAAGTCGGGCCACCACGGGCTTGTTGAATTCGGGTACACGCTTGATCGCCTCGACCAGCAGCCGCGCGAATTCGCCGAGATCGGTGATACCGGCAAAAATGTTCACCAGCACGACGCGCACCTGACTGCCGGCGTTGATCCATTGCAGCACGCTGATCAGCCGAGACGGATCACCGCGAAAGCCCCCGGTGCGCACATCGAGAAAGTTGTAGGGCTTGAGACCGTTCGCGCGCAGTTCGTCGATCAGCATCATCGACAACCCGGCGCCGGTGGTCAGCAAACCGATTTCGCCGGCCGGATCGACCACCACATAATCGAAACCGTGTTCGAGCTTCACCGCGGCTTCGGTGTAATGCGCGGCATTGGCTTTGACCATCGCCTGCAGCGCGGGCTGGCGCTCGAGCGCGTTTTCGTCGGCCACCACCTTGGCGTCACCGGCCACCCAGCGGCCATCGGCGCGCACGAACAGCGGATTGATTTCGATCAGCCGCAATTCGGCGGCGACAAAGGCATGCGCGAGTTGCGCGCCGGCTTCGCGCAATGCCTGCGCCGCCTGCGGTTCAAAACCAAGCGAGAGACGCACCACGCAATCGGCAATGGCAATGGTGTCGAGTTGCACGACTTCGCTGCGAAGATCGGCCGCCGGCACGGCTTCGACGTCCATGCCGCCGCGCGCCGAGACGATGACGCGCACGCCGCAGGCTTCGGCATCGAGCAGCAGGCCGATGTAGAGCTCGGTAACGAAATCGATGCAGCGTTCGATGCGCACGCGTTCGACGCGGCGGCCCTTCACGGTCTTGCCCAGTATGGCGCTGGCCTGCGTGCCGACTTCGGCAGGCGTCGTCGCCTTCAATACGAGCCCGGCTTTGCCGCGCCCGCCCGCTGCGATCTGGCCCTTGACGATCCAAGGCCCCGGCTGCGGCAGATCATCCGGGAAAGGCGCATCGCGGCCGACGGCACAACCATCGGGGATTGGCACGCCATAGCGCGCGAGCAATTGTTTGGCGTCGTGTTCGTGTAAATACATTGGCGGGATATTCGAACGGCGCAGGGCGCACCGCGCGATTATTGCAGGTATTCGCGCATCCACTCCGCGTACTGCGCGCCGCCCAGCAGTTCTTCCATTTCCTGCGGCGTCGCCAGCTTCGGTTTCAAATCGCCAGGTGCACCACCTGCGTATAAATGCGCATAGACCTCGCGCAGCGCTTTCGCTACCGCGCGCACCGGCGGATGGCTCTGCAGCAGCACGCGCACACCGCGCGCGGCGAGGTCTTCGCGTTTGATCTCCGGGGCGGTACCGACGATGATCGGCAGTTTCACCGCGGCACGCACCGCGTCAAAATCGGACAGTTTTTTCAGGCCGGTAATGAACAGCGCATCGACGCCGGTCGCTGCATAAGCCCGGGCGCGCGCCACCGTGCGCGCCGTGTCCTCGCCTTTGAGGCCTGCAGTACGCGCCGCAATGACCAGCGCGGGATCGCGCCGGGCGGCCAGTGCAGCGCGCAGCTTGCCGCACATTTCTTCGGTGGAAACGAGTTCGAATTCACTCGCGGCGCCGAAACGCTGCGGCATGATCAGGTCTTCGATGGTCAGCAGCGCAACACCGGCGTGCTCAAGTTCTTCGACGGTGCGCATGACGTTCAGGGCGTTGCCGTAACCGGTATCGGCATCGACCATCAGCGAGAGTTTGCTGTAGCGCATGACACGCCGCACCTGATCGGCGAATTCAGTGAGCGTCTGCACCACCACATCCGGTGCGGCCAGTACCGTGCCGGCGCACACCGACCCGGCCAGTATGCCGAGACGAAAGCCGACCGACTCGGCCACACGCGCGGACAACGCATCGTAAACGGTGGCCGGCGACAGACAACGGTCTCCGGCGAGCACCGAACGGATGAATTGGCGTTGTTCGCTATACATGTGGAAATTGCGCTAAGGTTACAGGTAACTGTGGCGTATCTGCGGCGCGCGATTATCGCACAGGCCCGTCAGCCTTCTGCATGGCACGCAGTCCGATCTGCGCGGTGATCATGCCGGTCATCGGAATCACGCAGCAGATCGCTTCGAGCACATTTTTTTTCGTCATGCCGTAATCGTAGGCGCGGCGGATGTGTTCGGCGGCGAGTTCGGCTTCACCGCGTGTGCACAGCGCGGCAATCACAATCAGTTCACGCGGGCCGGGCCCCAGAAGCTCATTGCCGGCGTCCTTGTTGAGCAGGCAATGATCGATAAAGGCCGAGGCGCGTTTCGCCAGTTCGGGATCGATTTCCGCGGCGTAACGCCAGTCGGGCGTGTCGGCGAGGCTGTCCGAATGCGTTGCCGTGCGTGTGCGCCCCATGTTCAATTCCGGAAACGGTGTGAGTTCCTGCGGTGCGCCGCCTGCCGGCATGGCGCCGAACGGATAATCGGGACTGTTCGCTTCGGTGATGGCCAGCGACACCTGCAATATCGTCGCCGCCCAGCCGGCCACGGCGGCGTAAGCCGTGGCGCCTTCGAATATCACCTGATCGGTCATGCCCATGCGGTAACAGCGCCGGATATGATTGGGCGTGTGGCGCATGTCGCCTTTGGCGCACAACGCCGGAATGGCAATCAGCTCGCGCATCTGCGCCGAGAGCTTGTCGGCACCGCCGGCCTGGCCGTGATACTGGTGCAGATAGCTGCCGGTTTCATTGATCAGATGATAGGTGCCCGGAATCGCATAGGCCACGCGCTTCCATTCGGGAAACACATCGCCGCGCGCTTTGGTGGCGCGCGCCAATACGGCTTCGGGGCTCAGGTCGTCGGTGCTCGTTTCACTCATGCCATTCTCCAGCGGCTCAGGCCGTGCGCAGTTCGTCTTCGGGCGTAATCGGCAATGTCACCGACTTCTTCAGCCGGGCCGACAGATCGTAGGCCTTGGCCAGCATCAGCCGGTGGTGCCCTTCTTCCGCGGTCGCGTGCAATGTCGGCACGTCCATCGACAGGCGCGTCAGCCACGATTGGGTTTCTTCATGCAGCGGCCCGCGCAACGCGCCGAGCGCCGGGTCGCCGGCCGGCGTGCTGCCGACGAAATCGACCAGCCGGCTGCCGTCGGCGACATAGCCCATGCCCTGCGCCTTGGAGGCGGCCAGCACGATGTCGCGGTGCGTGTCGTCGATGGTCAGTACACCATCGGCGCCGACGATGCCGACTTCAAGTCCGTAAACTGCACCCGGCCACGACACCGGCAGCGCCCAGCTCACCACGCTGTTGTAGAGCGTGCCGTCGCTGAAGACCATGGTGCCGACCGTCGCATCGGTGCCTTTGCACAGGGGCCCGAGCGCCTTGTCGGTGGAACGCGCCCACAGTTCGACCGGCGTTTTGCCTTCCATCATCCACATGACGATGTCGAGCGCGTGCGTGCCCGAAATCACCATCGGCGAGTTGAGTTTCGGATCGGAATCGCGCTTGTAATTGTTGAGCGCAACGAGCCGGTTGAGAAAGGCGCGCGAACTCACGGTCGAAATATCGCCGAGCCCGCCGCGCGCGACCTTGTCCTTGGCCACCATCCAGCGGCGGCGGAAACGCTGTGTGTAACCGATCAGCGCGCCGTTGCCGGCCCTGCGGATCAGGTTCAGAACCTTCTCCGATTGCGCGAGTTCGTTGGCGATCGGCTTTTCGATCAGCAAGGCGAGTTTGTTCGGATTTTCCAGCGCGGCCAGCGTCGGTTCGACGTGCAGATGGCCGACGGTGGAAATCAGCGCGGCGGTGGCCTCCGGCCGTTTGAGCAGTTCGCGATAGTCAGTCGTGTGGTAATCGGCGCCGAGTTGTTCGGCCACCTGTTTGGCGCGTGCGCCGTCGATATCGGCAATGCCGATCCAGTCCACCTGCGGATAACGCGCAGCGATCTCGCCGCGCGCCAGACCGATGCGGCCGGCGCCGACGATGGCCAGCCCGATGCGTTTCGGATTTTTTTTCTGCATGCTCAGCCCACCTCGATCATTTGAAAATCGCTTTTGCCGGCCGCGCAGTCCGGGCAGGTCCACGTTTCAGGCACATCTTCCCAGCGCGTGCCGGCCGGGATGCCCTCTTCTGGCAGGCCCAGCGCTTCGTCGTAATAAAACGCGCACAACACGCACTGCCACTTCTTGAAGCCGGCCGCGGCTCTGGCCGGTTTGACTTCGGCAGCGCGCCGCGTGACTTTCGGGAAGTTGAGAATCAGCCCCTGACAGCCCTGCGGTCCGGCGACGATTTCGAACGCCGGTTCGTCGGGTTTGAGAAAGACCACTGCCTTGGATTTCTTCTCGGTGCCCTGATGCATCAGGCTGCCTTCAAGCGCAATGATGTACTGGCCATCGCCGTTCGATGGCGCAGGCGCAATGGTGCGCGCGTTCGGCGCCATCGTGAATGAACAGACATAGAGCCCGCGTTCATCCTTGAGCTCCGGCATCTCCTGAAACGTCGCGCTGCCGCGCTGCTCGGGGAATACCGCCTGTGTGGTGACCTGCCAGGGCCGGCGGTCCGGAACCTGTTTGAGGAAATCGAGCTTCTCGGGCAGGCGCTGCGCGCCGGCATCGTAGCGCGAGCGCCGCGTCATGAACGTCCAGCCGGTGGGGGCATTGGCGTGCAGCGGCCCGTAGGGCGTGAAGGCCCGCGTGAAATGCACGTAATAGGGCGAGACCTTGTGCCGGCCCATCTCGCCGCTGCCCTGCACGAGGATCTGGAATTGATCGACGGCGTGATAGTGCGCGGTCGAATGCTCGTCCGGCGGATACTGCGCGAGAAACGCGCTCGGCGCTTCGGGTTGGTCCGGCGATGCGCGGAAATACACATGATTGGTCGAGCGCGGTGCGCCGTTGCCGCCTTTGTTCGGCTTGA
>CAZVDN010000175.1:7321-7591 GCA_964625665.1 uncultured Streptomyces sp.
GTTCTTGCGCAGTGCGGCAAAGACCTCAGCGCCTGCGCGCAGTGCGTGGCAGCAACGCACCCGCCCGCAGCAGCAGCGGGCGAAAAATCGCGATGGGTGGGCAGGGGCCGGGCCGACGGTGTCTCGCGAACCGGCCCGTTTTCCGGCATGCACGTTTACCGTTGCATCATACCATCGCGTCGGACAGGCCCTCGCCGCGCGCGCTGATGCACAAAACGGGCGCACCAAAGAAAAACGCGGAGTGGCTTACGCCGACTCCGCGCCCGTCTC
>CAZVDN010000176.1:0-7575 GCA_964625665.1 uncultured Streptomyces sp.
GACCGTCGTTGAGGTAATAACCGCCGCTGCCGGCGCGCGGCGCGGTTGCCGGTTTCGGCGCGCTGGACGGCGTGCCGTCCGGTGCGCGGGCCACCGGCGCGGGCTCGCGCGAACCGAAAGTGCCGCAACCGGAGAGCATGGCCGCCATTAGAATGCCGGCAATGCAGCCAGGCGTGAGGCGTACAGCTTCAGAAGAAAAAGTCGCGCGCGCGATGCTCTTGTTGGTTGTACGACTCACACCTTTCTCCTCACGCCTCACGATTTACGACTGAACCAGTTTCTTGTGCGTCTGTATGCTCATCAAGATGCCCATGCCGAGGCAGATCGTCACCAGCGAAGTGCCGCCGTAACTCACCAGCGGCAGCGGCACGCCGACCACCGGCAGGATGCCGCTGACCATGCCCATGTTGACGAAGGCATAGGTGAAGAAGGTCAGCGTCAGCGCGCCGCCGAAGAGGCGCGTGAACAGCGTCGGCGCGTTGGCGGTAATGACCATGCCGCGCGCGATGACCAGCAGAAACAGCAACAGCAGGACAGTGTTGCCGAGCAGTCCCCATTCCTCGGCGAACACCGCAAAAATGAAATCGGTGGTGCGCTCGGGAATGAACTCCAGGTGGGTCTGCGTGCCCTGCAGCCAGCCCTTGCCGAAAAAGCCGCCGGAACCGACTGCGATGGTGGACTGGATGGTGTGGTAACCGGAGCCCAGCGGGTCCTGCGTCGGATCGATCAGGGTGAGAATGCGCTGGCGCTGATAGTCGTGCATCGCCGACCAGAGAAAGGGCAGGCTGGCCGCGCCGGCCACCGCAAGGCCGATGATGATGCGCCAGTGCAGGCCCGCCAGAAACAGCACGTAACCGCCGGCGGCGAGGATCAGCACCGCGGTGCCGAGATCGGGCTGGCGCACGATCAGCCCGACCGGCACCATCAGCAGGATGGTGGCGACCAGGTAGTTTTTCAGTTTGAGGGTAGCTTCGTAACGGTCGAAGTACCAGGCCAGCATCAGCGGCACGGCGATTTTCATGATTTCCGAGGGCTGGATGCGCGTGACGCCCACATGCAGCCAGCGCCGCGCGCCGTTGACGATGTCGCCGAACAGCGCCACGCAGACCAGCAGCACCACGCCGGCCAGATACAGCGGCAGCGCGATGCGCAGCAGGTAGTTCGGCGGAATATAGGCAAACGCGTACATCACGCCGAGTGCCACCATCATGTTGACGAGCTGGCTCGATACGCGCGTCAGACTCTGGTTCGAACCGCTGAATATGGCCAGCAGGCTCACCCCCATCAGCAGCAGGATGGCCATCAGCAGCTGCGCATCGACGTGTGCGGTCAGCGCATGAGTGATGCGTCTAATGACGCGCGGCATTGGCATTGAGATCTTCCGCTTTGACCGGCGTGGCTTTTTTGCCCAGCAGGTAATAATCCAGCACCTTGCGCGCGATCGGCGCCGCGGCGGCGGCACCGAAGCCGGCGTTTTCCACCAGCACGGCGACGGCGATTTTCGGCGCATCGGCCGGCGCATAGGCGACGAACAGCGCGTGGTCGCGGTGGCGTTCGGCGACGCGGCTGGCGACGTATTTTTCGCCCTGCTTGATGGCGATGACCTGCGCGGTGCCGGTCTTGCCGGCGCTGACGTAACCGGCGCCGGCAAAGGCGCGCGCGCCGGTGCCTTCGGTGTTGACGCCGATCAGCGCGTCTTTGACCACCTTGATGTGTTCGGGCTTGAGGTTGATGGTGCGCAGCGGCTGCGGCTCGACCATGGTGCGGTTGCGCGTGACGATGTCTTCGATGTAATTGACGATGTGCGGCCGGTACATCACGCCGTCGTTGGCCAGCGTGGCGATGGCCTGCGCGAGCTGCAGCGGCGTATAGGAGTTGTAGCCCTGGCCGATGCCGATGCTGATGGTTTCACCGGCGTACCATTTCTGCGTCTCCGGCGTGCGGAAGCGCTTTTTCTTCCATTCCTGCGAGGGCAGGATGCCGCCCGATTCGCCGGTGAGATCAATGCCCGAACGCGTGCCGAAGCCGAACAGGCTCATGAAGTTCGCGATGTTGTCGATGCCCAGATCGTTGGCCAGCAGGTAGTAATAGGTGTCGCAGGAGACGACGATCGACTTGAACATGTCGACCATGCCGTGGCCGCCCACCTTGTCGTCGCGGAACTGGTGGTTGCCGAAATTGAAGTAGCCCGGATCGGAGATCGCCTGCTCGGGGCGGCGCTTGCCGTAGGTCAGGGCGGCGAGCGCCATATAGGGTTTGAACGTCGAGCCCGGCGGATAGGTGCCGGCGAGCGCGCGGTTGACCATCGGCCGGTCGATCGATTCGTTCAGTTCCTTCCAGTTCACCGGATCGATGCCGTCAACGAACAGGTTCGGATCGAAGCCGGGCTTGGAAACGAAGGCCAGCACGCCGCCGTTGGTCGGATCGATCGCCACCAATGCACCGCGGAAATCGCCGAAGGCGCGGTAGACCGTCTCCTGCAGACCGGCATCGAGGTTGAGCACGATGTTGTTGCCCGAAACCGGCGGCTTGCGCGACAGCGTGCGCACCGCGCGCCCGCCGGCATCGACTTCGACTTCCTCGACGCCAGTGGTGCCGTGCAGATGTTTTTCGTAACTTTGCTCGAGGCCGACCTTGCCGATGTATTCGGTGCCGCGGTAATTGGTGTCGTTGCCGTCCTGTTCGAGCTGGTCGAGTTCGCGCTGGTTGATGCGGCCGATATGGCCGACCACGTGCGAAAACAGCTCGCCCTGCGGATACTGGCGGAACAGGCGCGCATTGATGTCGACGCCGGGAAAGCGATAACGGTGTGCGGCGAAGCGCGCGATTTCCTCGTCGGAGAGCCGGTTGCGGATCGGCAGGCTCTCGAAGCTCTTGCTTTCTTCAAGGAGCTTTTTGAAACGGCGCCGGTCGCGCGGCGTGATCTCGACGACGTTCGCCAGATCGTCGATCAGCGCATCGATGTCCTCGACCTTGCCCGGTGTGAGTTCCAGCGTATAGGCCGAGTAGTTGTGCGCCAGCACCACGCCGTGGCGGTCGACGATGATGCCGCGGTTGGGCACGATCGGCGCGATCGAGATGCGGTTGGCCTCGGCCAGCGTGCTGTAGTGTTCGTGCTGCACCACCTGCAGCCAGAAAAAGCGCAGGAACAGCACGAAGAACATCAGCAGCACGAAGCCCGAGGCAACCGCGAGGCGGGTGCGGAAGTGGTGGATCTCGCGCTGCGAATTTCTGAGTTCGATCCCCGGGTTGATGTACAGCTCAGACATGGTCGGGATCGGGTTTCGGAATCTGCGGCCGTTTCAGCAGGTAACACAGCGGCATCCACAGCGCGCCGGCGATGATGCTGCCGAAGAAATAGAGGATGCCGGGAAATTCGCCGCCGGCCAGTTTGCGGATGAGCAGCACGATCAGATCGTTGGCGAGCAGCAGCGGAATGACGTGAAGAATCTGGTCTTTCATGGTGAAGCTCAACACGCGCCGGTGCAGCACGATGCCGGCGAAGGCGAGCATCGAGTAGGCCAGCGCGTGCTGGCCGAAGAGGCTGCCGTCGGCGACGTCCATGCAGAGGCCGAACAGCATCGCCACCGTGAAACCGACGCGGCGCGGTTGCAGAATGCACCAGTGCAGCAGGACCAGCGCGACGAAGTCGGGCTTGATCGCCAGCAGCCAGCCCGACCACGGCAGCAGATTGAGCATGAAGGCGGCGGCCAGCGTGAAGGCGATGAACAGCGGCTTCACCGGCAGCAGAATGGTTTGCGGTCTGGTTTCGCTTGCCAGCATCAGCCGCCCCGCTTGCGTTTTGTGCCGGACGATTTTTCCGCGGCCGGCGGACGCTCCGGTGCCTTGTTCTGCCAGTTCACCACCAGCACCTGCGCATGGCTCGAGACGCCGGCCAGCGGTTTGCAGGTGATGCGCGCGAACAGATAGGCTGCGTTGCGCTCGACGTTGGACACCGCGGCGACCGGCAGACCCGGCGGGTAAACGCCGTCGATGCCGGAGGTGACCAATTGATCACCGTTCTGGAAATCCGCATTGAGCGGAATGAATTTGAGTTCGAGTTCGCCGTCATTGCCGGTGCCGCCGAGCACGGCGCGCAGGCCGTTGCGCAGGTTCTGTACCGGCACCACCTGTTCCTTGTCGGTGATCAGCGTGACTTCGGCGAGCCATGGATACACGCGGGTGACCTGGCCCAACACGCCGATTTCATCGATCACCGGTTGTCCGGCCCTGATGTCGCCCTGCTGGCCCTTGTCGATGATGACGCGGCGCGTGAAGGGGTCGCGGCCGGCGTAAAGCACTTCCGCCATGGTGGTGCCGGCAGGAAATTTCTGGCGCGCGGCGAGCAGATCGCGCAGATGCGCATTTTCGGCGGCAAGCGCGTCGTACTGCCGCAGCTTGGCGGCGTTCTGCAGGTTCTGCTCGGCGAGCCGGTTGTTGTCACTGCGCAGCCGCGCCTGCGTAACGAAGAAATCGCCGATGCGGTCGAAGATCGCCGCCGGCGTGCCGGCGAGCCGCTGCAGCGGATAGACGACCACGGCAACCACCTGGCGAACGCCGTCGAGATACTGGTAACGCGCGTCGGCGACCAGCAGGCCGATCGACAGCAGCGAACAGATCAGTAATCGAACGAGAGGCGTCGGCCCGCGGTTGAAGAGTGGTGGCGGGGTGTATTCCATTCAGCGCGGGATCAGGCGCGCAGCGCGGGAGAAGCAGCGCCGCCGGCCGTGGTGATGCGCCCGTTGATGGCGGCGCGCAACGGACTCATTCGTCGGTAAAGATGCTGCCGAGTTTGTCCATCTTCTCGAGGGCCTTGCCCGAGCCGCGCACCACGCAGGTCAGCGGATCGTCGGCGATGATCACCGGCAGGCCGGTTTCTTCCATCAGCAGGCGGTCGATGTCGCGCAGCAGCGCGCCGCCGCCGGTGATGACCATGCCTTTTTCGGCGATGTCGGCAGCGAGTTCCGGCGGTGTCTGTTCGAGCGCCGATTTCACTGCGCCGACGATGCTGTTCAGCGGTTCGGTCAGCGCTTCGAGAATTTCATTCGAGGAAATCGTGAAGCTGCGCGGAATGCCTTCGGCGAGGTTGCGGCCTTTGACTTCCTTTTCGCGCACTTCGGAGCCCGGGAACGCCGAGCCGATTTCCTTCTTGATCTGCTCGGCGGTTGTTTCACCGATCAGCATGCCGTAGTTGCGGCGGATGTAGTTGATGATCGCTTCGTCGAACTTGTCGCCGCCCACGCGCACGCTGCCGGCGTACACCATGCCGCCGAGCGAAATCACGCCCACCTCGGTGGTGCCGCCGCCGATGTCGACGACCATCGAGCCGGTGGCTTCGCCGACCGGCAGATCGGCACCGATCGCCGCGGCCATCGGTTCTTCGATCAGATAGACGCGCGAGGCGCCGGCGCCGATGGCGGCGTCGCGAATCGCGCGGCGCTCGACCTGGGTCGAACCGCAGGGCACGCAGATGATGATGCGCGGGCTCGGTGAAAAAAGCTTGTTGTCATGCACGCGCTTGATGAACTGCTTGATCATCTGCTCGGTAATGATGAAGTCGGCGATCACGCCGTCTTTCATCGGGCGAATCGCCGTGATATTGCCCGGCGTGCGGCCGAGCATTTGTTTGGCGGCGAGGCCGACTTCCTGAATCACTTTTTTGCCGTTCGGTCCGCCGTCCTGGCGGATCGCGACGACTGAAGGCTCATCCAGCACGATGCCTCTGCCACGGAAGTAAATCAGCGTGTTGGCCGTGCCCAGATCGATGGCAAGATCGTTGTTGAAGTAGCCGCTCAAAAAACCGAACATAACTGTTTCCGACGAAAGGGAAAAATGGCCCCGAATTGGCGTTGTATAATACCTCATTACGTACGATTTTTTAAGCAATAAACCGTTCATGTCCCTGACCCTCGACGACGTCAAACGCATCGCGCATCTGGCCCGCATTGAGGCCGATGAAAAAGAGGCCGGGCAGGTGCTCGGCCAGCTCTCGGGCATCTTTGCGATGATCGCTGAAATGCAGGCAGTCGATACCGACGGCGTCGAGCCGATGTCGCACGCACAGGACCTCATGCTGCGCCTGCGTGAAGATGCGGTGACCGAGACCGACCGCCACAGCGCGTTTCAGGCCATCGCGCCGCAGGTCGAGGCCGATCTTTATCTGGTGCCCAAAGTCATCGAGTAGGCCTTCGCGCGCAAGGCATGCTGCTTTGCGACAGACACAAACCCATGCTCAATTTCACCGTCAAGCAACTGACCGCAGAACTGGCCGCCAGGCGCGTCTCCAGCGTCGAAGTCGCAGAGTTTTTCCTGAAGCGAATCAACGCGCTGGGGAAAACGCTCAATGCCTTTGTCAGCGTCGATGCCGACAAGACTCTGGCCGCGGCAAAGGCCGCCGACGGGCTGATTGCGGCGGGCAAAGCAGGGCCGCTGACCGGCGTGCCGGTCGCGCACAAGGATATTTTCTGCGCCAATGGCTGGCTGACCACCTGCGGCTCGAAAATGCTGGCCAACTTTCGCGCGCCCTATGACGCCCATGTGATCGAACAGTTCAATACGGCCGGTGCGGTGATGGTCGGCAAAACCAATATGGACGAGTTCGCCATGGGTTCGTCGAACGAAACGTCGTTCTTCGGCCCGGTGCGCAATCCCTGGAACACCGAAACCGTGCCCGGCGGCAGTTCCGGCGGTTCGGCTGCCGCCGTTGCAGCACGGCTGGCGCCGGTCGCCACCGGCACGGATACCGGCGGTTCGATCCGTCAGCCGGCCGCACTGACCGGCATCTGCGGTCTGAAGCCGACCTATGGCGTGGTGTCGCGTTACGGCATGATTGCTTTTGCGTCGAGCCTTGACCAGGCCGGACCGTTTGCACGCACGGCCGAAGACCTCGGCCTGATGCTCAATGCGATGGCCGGCTTTGATAAGCGCGATTCGACCAGTCTGGACCGTCCGCGCGAAGACTACACCCGCGACCTGGAAAAACCGCTGGCCGGTCTGCGCATCGGTTTGCCGCGCGAATTTTTCGCCGAGGGCATGTTGCCCGATGTGGCCAAGGCGGTCGAAGAAGCGATTGCCCAGTACAAGAAACTCGGCTGCGAAATGGTCGAGGTCTCGCTGCCGAACATGAAACTCTCGGTGCCCGTGTATTACGTGCTGGCGCCGGCGGAGGCCTCGAGCAACCTGTCGCGTTTCGACGGCGTGCGCTACGGTTACCGCGCGCCGGAATACACCGACCTCATCGACATGTACAAGAAGTCGAGGGCACAGGGCTTCGGCGCCGAGGTCAAGCGCCGCATCCTGATCGGCACCTATGTGTTGTCGCACGGTTATTACGACGCCTATTACATCAAAGCGCAGAAGCTGCGCCGCCTGATCGCGCAGGATTTTGTCGAAGCGTTCAAGCGGTGTGACGTGATTCTCGGGCCGACCAGCCCGGGCACCGCATTCAAAATCGGTGAAAAATCCGGCGATCCGGTGCAGATGTATCTGTCCGACATTTACACGATTGCGGTCAACCTCGCGGGCCTGCCCGGCATGTCGTTGCCCTGCGGATTTGACCGCGCCAACCTGCCGGTC
>CAZVDN010000177.1:0-4220 GCA_964625665.1 uncultured Streptomyces sp.
ATCGATGGCCGAAACTATTTCGGCGCGCTGCAATTCGTCCTTCGCCTGCTTCGGATCCGGCACCACGCGGGTAATCAGCAATGCCTGCTCGGGGTTCGTGCCCCAGGTCACCATCGGCGCAACGGCCGCCGCATCGAGCTCAACCGTCTTGTCGAATACCGCGCCGTCATCAGAAGGCAAGGTTTTCCAGAAAGCTAATGCCGCGTCGAGCGCAGCCCCCTTCGGCGCATAGGGACGGTCCGCCATATAAGCGAAGGTCGTTTCATCGGGCGCCATCATGCCGGCGCGGCCACCGGCCTCGATGGTCATGTTGCAGACCGTCATGCGTGCTTCCATGCTCATCGCGCGCACGGTTGATCCCGCGTACTCGATCACATAACCGACACCGCCGCCAACGCCGATTTTGGCGATGATGGCAAGGATCAGGTCTTTGGCCGTCACACCGAACCCCAGCTCGCCTTCGATCTGGATGCGCTGCGTCTTCGGTTTACGCTGCCAAAGCGTTTGCGTCGCCATGACGTGCATGATTTCGGACGCGCCGACACCGAAGGAAATCGTACCGAAAGCACCGTGCGTCGACGTATGCGAATCAGCGCCCACCATGACCAGCCCGGGCTGCGTGATGCCCTGCTCCGGCGGCACGATGTGCAGAATGCCCTGCTGCGGATGATCGATGCCGAAATGGGTGATGCGGTGTTCTTTGGCGTTGGCTTCGAGCTGCAACACCATGTTGCGGATTTCCGGCACGGCAATGCCGTTGACGCCCTTGCTGCGCCCGGTGGTCGGTACATAGTGATCGTTGAACGCAAAGACCTGCTGCGGACGGAACAGCGCGCGCTTTTGTTCGCGAATGGTGTCGAAGGCGTGTGATGAACCTTCGTGAATCAGCGCGCGGTCGATGTAGAGCAGCGATTCCCCTTCTTCGGTCGCAATGACGTGGCGTTCCCAGATCTTTTCAAACAGGGTCTTCGCCATCACGACTGCTCTTGCATTATTTGTGTCCGCCGGTGCGCGGTTCGTTGACCACGGCATTGACCAGCGTACCGATTTTTTCGATTTCACATTCGATCACATCGCCGGCATTGAGATACCAGTCCGGATTCTCCAGACCGCCGCCGCCCGGCGAGCCGGTGGAGATGATGTCGCCCGGCATCAGCGTCATCTGCGACATGTAGGACACCAGCTTGGGAATCGAATGGATCATGTCGCGCGTGCTGCCGTCCTGACGGAGTTCGCCGTTGACGCGGGTCTGAATGCGCAAATTCATCGGGTCGGCGATTTCCACCTTGGTCACCAGATAAGGCCCCATCGGTGCAAAGGTGTCGAAAGTCTTGCCGAGAAACGGATTGCCGGCTTCACGTTCGATATCAGCAATGTCGCGTGCGGTCACGTCGTTGAGGATGGTGTAACCCGCGATGACGTCATAGGCACGTTCTTCCGGCACATGTTTGCACTTCTTGCCGATGACGACCGCCAGTTCGGTTTCGCAATCGAGGCGTTTGGTGATCACCGGTTTCAGAATATCGCGCCCGGGACCGACGATGCACGACGGCACCTTGATGAAGCCCGAGGGCACATGACCGCCGTGTCGGCCCGGCGTCTTGGTATAGCCCGGATAATTGCGGCCGACGGAAATGATCTTGCTGCCGCGCACCGGCGCATACAGGCGGCAATCCGCCAACGGAATAAACAGGTCTTCATTGCCGAGCCCGGTGGCATCGGGTTCTGCCTTGACCAGATCGCTCAGCCAGCCGTAGGCCTCGGACAGCGCCTCCCAGGCCGGCGCACCGACATGCAGAAATTGGGCGACATAAGGCGGCAGAAAAATTCCCGCCAGTTCGCGCCCCTTCGGATTGCCGATTTCCTCGATCAGATAGCGTGTATAACCGGCGCGCAGATCGGCCACCATGTTGTCGCCGACCAGCACGCCGAGACGCGCCTGCGCGGCCTTCTGGCCCTTGCGGCTGTAACGTAAGAGTTTCATTGTTTCATCTCCCGCTTAATGCGTTTTGAGCTGCTCGATAATGGCGCGCGTCATGCCGCGCGTGCCGGTGCTGCCGCCAAGGTCACGCGTGACCTGTTTGCCGTCCTTCAATACCGCCGTCAGTGCGGCGTCGATGCGATCGGCCGCTTTGCCCTCGCCGATGTAACGCAACATCATGACCACTGACAGGATCAGCGCCATCGGATTGGCCATGTCCTTGCCGGCGATATCGGGCGCGCTGCCATGGACCGCTTCGAACATTGCGCAGTCGGCGCCGATATTGGCCCCCGGTGCCACGCCGAGCCCGCCAACCAGTCCCGCCGCCAGATCCGAAATGATGTCGCCGTACAGGTTCGGCAGCACCAGGCAATCGAAGGCTTCCGGCTTGATCACCAGTTCCATGCTCAGCGCGTCGATCACGCGAGAGTCAAACGCGAAGGACGGATACTCTTTCGCCACTTTCTCTGCGGACTTCAGAAACAGCCCGTCGGTCAGCTTCAGCACATTGGATTTGTGCACCGCCGTCAGCTTTTTGCGGCCCGTGCGCTGCATGTAGTCAAACGCAAAACGCGTCACGCGCTCGCTGGCGCCACGCGTGATGATCTTGATCGCCTCTGCAGTATCGGCATCGATCATGCGTTCCTTGCCGATGTAGAGGTCTTCGCTGTTTTCGCGGAAGATCAGGATATCGACATTGTCGAAGCGCGATTTGATGCCGGGATAATTGCGCGCCGGCCGCACGTTGACGAAGAGCTTCAGTTCCTTGCGCAACGCAATCGCCACGCTCGGGTAAATGCGGTCACCGACCTGCACCGGATAGGCGTCGCCGAACGGCGTTTGCGTCGGGCCTTTGACGGCGATCCTGTTGCGCGCGATCGATTCGAACACCGCCGGCGGCAGCGGATGGCCGCCTTCGTGGCCGGCGCGCATGCCGGCCTCGACGACCTCCCATTCAAGCGCGATGCCGGTGGCGGCGACAATGTCACGCGCGGACTGCGTGACTTCCGGGCCGATGCCGTCGCCCGGAATGAGGGTTACACGATGCACGATCGGTGAACCCCGTTCAGTCTTCGTCGTCGGCCGCCTTCATCGCCTTGAGCTTCGGCATGATGAAAGGCAGGGCGATTGAAATGACGGAAAGCGCGATCAGCGTGACCGAAATGCCGCTCTTTACAAAGATCGACGGATCGGCGCCCGAGATGGTCATCGCCTGGCGGAAGGACTGCTCCATGATGCCGCCCAGCACCAGCGACAGCACGAGCGGCGCCACCGGAATATCGACCTTGTCGAACACATAGCCGACGATGCCGAAGAACAGGATCATGTAGAGATCGAGCATGCTGCCGTTGATCGCATAAGTGCCGATCACCGAGATGGCTACAATCAGCGGATAGAGTATCGCCACCGGGATATACAGCAGACGCACGAACAGGCCGATCAAGGGCAGGTTCAGTATCAGCAGCATGATATTGCCGATGTACATGCTGTCGACCAGGCCCCAGACGAGGTCCGGGCGCTTTTCAAACAGCAAGGGGCCCGGCTGAATGCCGTACATGATGAAGGCGCCCATCAGCACGGCCGTCGCGCCGCCACCCGGCACACCAAGCGTCAACAGCGGCACGAGTGCGCCGGCGGTATCCGAATTGTTTGCCGCCTCCGGCCCCGCAACACCTTCGATTGCGCCCTTGCCGAATTCTTCCGGGTGTTTCGACAGCCGCTTTTCCGTCGTGTAGGACATGATGGATGCAATCGTGCCGCCCGCTCCCGGCAGCACGCCGATGACAAAGCCGATGATCCCGCCGCGCCAGATCGGGCCGATCGAACGCTGCCACTCCTCCTTGGTCAGCCAGAGCTTGCCGGAAATCTTGATCATGTCCGGTGCCGTGCCCTTGTGGACCTCTTCGAGCCCGCGGAACACCTCGGCCATGGCGAACAGTCCGACGACGACGACGATGAAACCGACACCGTCCTGAAATTCCGCCACACCCATGGTGTAACGCGGCTGACCGCTCTGCAGATCGATGCCGATGGTCGCAATCATCAGGCCGAGAATGGTCGCCAGCATGCCTTTCGCCGGTGATTTGCCGGTCAAGGAGGACACCGCCGTCATCGCAAACAGCATCAGACAGAAATATTCGGCGGGACCGAACTTCAATGCCATCGACGCGAGCGGCAGTGCAAACAGCGTCAGCGCAACGACACCGGACAGTGCGACGACGCTGAGCGATGTGTTGCC
>CAZVDN010000177.1:4230-7551 GCA_964625665.1 uncultured Streptomyces sp.
GCAGCGGCGCGGACTGGGTGGCGTTGGCGATCCCCGCGAGGGCCGCCCCCGCCCGCCCCTTCTGCGCCATGGCATAACCGTCGAGAGAAGTCATTACCGACGCCGCCTCGCCCGGCGTGCGGATCAGGATGGCGGTCGTCGACCCGCCGTACTTGGTGCCGTAATAAATGCCGCACATCATGATCAGCGCCGACGTCGGGTTCATCCCGTACGTAACCGGGATCAGCAGCGCGATGCCCGCCGAAGGCCCGATGCCCGGCAACACGCCGATGATGGTGCCGATGAATACGCCGACGAAGGTGTACCAGAGGTTGATCGGCTGCATGCAGACCGAAAAGCCGTTGAGGATATGGTTTAAGGTTTCCATGAGTCCCTCTTAAAACGGCAAAAAGCCCTGCGCGAGCGTCACGCCGAGCAGTTTGGTGAACATGAAATAGCTGATGACCGAAAACAGCACCGAGGTCAGCACATTCATCTTCCAGCGGCCGCGATTGAACCAGGCGGTCATGCCGAGCAGGAAGATCGAGGTCGAAATCATGAAACCCAGCGTGGTGAACACGGCGAAATAGGCTGCGGTCCACGCCACCACGCCGGCGAGCAGCGGCCAGTGCGGCGGTTCTTCTTTTTCCGCAGCCGGATCGGCGGCCGGCGGCGCCTTGCGCGCGCGCAGGATTTCCATCAGCAGAATGCCGGCAGTAATCAGCAGACCAATGCCGAGCAGCCGCGGAAAGGCCTTGGGGCCGAGGGGATCGCCGATTTCCAGCGAGGGAATCAGCGACGTCGCATAAAAATAGACGGCCGCGAGTATCAGGGTCGCGACAAAGATGACTTTATCAGTAAGCAACTTCAACCTCCTCCGGTTGGAGTGATCATGACCGGCAAATTCCGGGGAGCCCGAATCTTACCACCGAAGACGGCGGCGACGGCACGGCGGCAGCACCCGCACCACGTTACATCTGCGTCTGGTATTCCAGCGGATTGATGCGCGCCTCGATCAGCGTAAAACGCTTGCTGTTGAGCGCCACGCGGGCGACTTTTTTCAGTTCCGCCGCATTGTTGACGACAAAACCGTTGCCGCCGTAGGCCTCGGCCAGCATGACGTAGTCGGGACTGCCGGTGGACACGCCGGTTTCCGGCAGTTTCATTCGCTGCTGCTTCAACCTGATCAGCGACAGCGTGTCATCACGGAACACCACGATGGTCAGCGCCAGTTTGTGGTGCGCGAGCAGCGCCATCTCGCCGATCACCATGTCGAGCCCCGCCTCGCCCATCATTGCCAGCACCGGGCGCTTCGGAAACAGCAGGCTGGCGGCAATCGCCGACGGCAGCGCATAACCCATGGTGCCCAGTCCGTTCGACTGCAAAAGCCGCCGGGGTTCAAACGACTGCCAGACGTGGTTGATCAGGATGCGGTGCGAACCGGTGTCGATGGTGGCGATGGTGTCGCGCGGGAACACCTCGCGCAAGGCAGTCGCCACCTGATACGGCCCCATGCCCTTCACCGGATTGCTTTCGATCGCATGCATGATGGTGCGGCGGTAGCGGTCGAGATCGACATCCTGCCAGCGCGAGGCCGGGCGCTTGGGCGCGCCGCGCGTCAGCGTCTGCAGGCAGCCGGCGATGCTGCCGGCGTATTCATAACCGCTGCGATAGACGTGATGCGTGTTCGGCACGAGGTCGATGTTGACCGTGGCCTTCTTTTCGTCCCACGGCGCAATCCAGTCGGCGCGCAGTTCCACCGGGTCGAAGCCGATGGTCAGCACGAGGTCGGCTTCGCGCACATGCGCCATGTGGATTTTGTCGACAACCGGGCTGAGTCCGGTGGCGCCGACGCAGAGCATGTGGTCTTCGGGCACCACCCCTTTGGCCTTGTAGGTGGTGATTAACGGAATGCGCCAGGCTTCGAGAAACCGCTTCAATTCGCGCTCGGCATTGTCGAGCTGCACACCCAGGCCGACCAGCGCCAGCGGATGCTTCGCCTTCTTCAGCAAGGCCTCGATTCCGGCACGATCGTCGCGGCGCGGCAGAGTGCGCACGGCCACCGGCGAAAACCGGCGCGCATCGGTCTGCTCCATCGCCGCCACATCGGTCGGCAGATTGAAATGCACCGGGCCCGGCATCGGCGCGCGCGCGATGGCCAACCCTTTGCGCACCTGCTCGAAGGCTTTGTTCGGTGCAATCGTCGTCGTCCATTTGACCAGCGGCCGCAGCAAGGACTCCTGATCGAAAATCTGGTGCGTATAGATCGGTTTGAGATTGGCAGAGACTTCACCGGTCAGCACAATCATCGCCGAGCGGTCGAGCGACGCCTGCGCCACCGCCGTCGCCGTATTGGCGATGCCCGGCCCCAATGTCGACACCAGCACGCCGGGCCGCCCGGTCAGTTGATAAGACGCTTCGGCCATGATGCCGGCGCCCATCTCGTGTTTGGTCAGGATGAATTTGATGCCGGTTTTGCGGAAGGCTTCGAGCAATTCGAGCACTTCGCCGCCTGGAATGCCGAAGGCGTGGCGCACGCCTTCCTCGTACAAGGCGTGGGCGATGATCTCAGCGGTCTTGGGCACGGCCTGGACTCTTTCCTGGGATGCGGCCGGCCCGAATCACGATCGAAATGCCGGCGCTGTCAGTGCGAAAACAACACGTCGCGATGATAACATGCAGGTATCGCCGCAATACCCACGCAGCCTTCAACATCAATTGAAAAACCATGGATACGCCTGAAAAAAATGCGGACTTTCTGGCCCGCCTCTCCGCCATTGTCGGCGCGCCCGGACTGCTGACGGCGCCGAACGATGTGGCGCCCTATCTCACCGACTGGCGCGGCCTCTATGTCGGCACGGCACGCGCCGTCGTGCGTCCAGCCAACCGTGATGAACTGGCCGCCGTCGTCAAACTCTGCGCGGAGAACAAAATCAGCATCGTGCCGCAGGGCGGTAACACCGGCATGTGCGGCGCCGCCACGCCGGCGGCCGACAGCGACGGCATTGTCATCTGCCTGTCGCGCATGAACCGCATACTCAATGTCGATGCACTGAACAACACTGTCACCGTCGAGGCCGGTTGCATTCTCGCCAACATCCAGCAGGCGGCCGCCGACGTCGGCCGTCTCTTTCCGCTGTCGCTCGGCGCCCAGGGCAGTTGCCTGATCGGCGGCAATCTTTCGACCAATGCCGGCGGCGTCAACGTGCTGCGCTACGGCAACACGCGTGATCTGGTGCTCGGCCTCGAAGTCGTGCTGCCCGACGGTCGTGTCTGGGACGGTCTGCGCGCGCTGCGCAAGGACAACACCGGATACGACCTGAAGCAGTTATTCATCGGCGC
>CAZVDN010000178.1:0-7536 GCA_964625665.1 uncultured Streptomyces sp.
CGCGACCACTTCCATCAGGATATTGGAGAAATTCTCGTCGATACCGACGAGGTCTACGAGCAGGCTCGTATCTATATGGAAAACATCATGCCGCAGTACGTCGGCAGGGTGAAGCTCTACAGCGACGACGTGCCGCTGTTCTCGCGTTTCCAGATCGAGCATCAGATCGAATCGGCCTATTCGCGCCAGGGGAACCTGCCCTCGGGCGGCGCGATCGTCATCGACCACACCGAAGCGCTGGTGGCGGTTGACGTCAACTCGGCGCGCGCAACGCGCGGTGCCGACATTGAAGAAACCGCTTTCCGCACAAACCTGGAAGCGGCCGAAGAAACCGCGCGCCAGCTGCGCCTGCGCGACCTCGGCGGCCTGATCGTCATCGACTTCATCGACATGGAAAGCGCGCGCAACCAGCGCGAAGTCGAAACGCGTTTGCGCGATGCGCTGCGTCCCGACCGTGCCCGCGTGCAGATCGGCAAGATTTCGCGTTTCGGCCTGATGGAACTTTCGAGGCAGCGGCTGCGCCCTGCGCTTGCCGAAGGCAGCCACATACCCTGCCCGCGTTGCCACGGCATCGGACATATCCGCGGTATCGAATCGACCGCATTGCATATCCTGCGCATCCTGCAGGAAGAAGCGATGAAGGAAAATACCGGCGCAGTACATGCACAGGTGCCGGTTGATGTTGCGACCTATCTGTTGAACGAGAAGCGCGCCGAGTTCCACGCCATTGAATCGCGCCTCAAGGTCAACGTGGTGCTGATCCCGAACATCCATCTTGAAACGCCGAACTACACGGTGACGCGCCTCAAGCATGAAGAACTCAATCACGCCGATACACCGCCGCCGAGTTATCAGATGATGACCGCGCCGGCCAAGGCAGAAGAAGTCCTGGCGAGCCCGCAGAACGAGACCGCCGCACCGCGCCCGAACGCCGTGGTGAAAGCCGCTTCCATGCCATCGCAACCGGCGCCGGTAATCGAGCCCAAACAAAAGCCGGCGGAAGCCGCTGCAGCGCCGGCCGAGCAACCCGGCATCATCAGCAAGATTTTCGGCTGGTTCAAACGCGCGCCGGCCCCTGCCGCCGCGCCGGCTGCCGCGCCGTCGTCCTCACGCGAAGGCGGCCAACGCAGCGAACGCGGTGGTCGTGGCGAACGCGGCGGACGTCGCGGCGGGCGTTCTGACTTTTCGCGCCGCGATGGCCGTCGCGACGAGAACCGCGATCGCAATCAACCGCGCGGCGAAGGCCAGAACGGTGAGCGTCCGCGTCAGGAACGCGGCGATCGTCCGCGCAATGGTGAACCGCGCGACCAACGCGAGCCGCGCGAACCGCGTCCGCCGCGTGAAGGCGGCCGCGACGGGCAACGTCGCGAGCGCCCGCCGCGCAATGAGCAGCTGCCGGCCAATGCCGAGGGCCTTGTAGAGACAGCCGCAGCCACCGGCGAACAGGCGCCGCGCGATCAGCAACCGCGTGGCAATGGCGAAGCCCGTGAGGGTCGCGAAGGCGGCCGCGGACGCCGCAGACGCGGTCGTGGCGGCCGTGATCGCGCTGAACGCGCGGCACAAAATGCGAACGGTGAATCGGCAGAAGTTTCCAATAACAATGTCGAATCAGTCGAGACCGCAGTGCCGTCACAGGATTCGGGCTATACCCCGGCCGTGATCGATACAGCTGCCGTCGAAACGCAAAGCGCTCCGGTCGAATCTCACGAAAGCACGCCGGCGATGCCGGTCATGGCTGCCGTCGAAGCCGCGCCGGTGACTGCGCCGGAACCGGCGCCCGTTGCCGCACTCGTGGCTGAACCCGCGCCATACACATCGGTCGCCAGCGAGGAACGCGTTGTCGAATACGCCGCCAAGCCGGTCATTCCGGCCGCACCGGTGGCCCGCGACCCGATCGTCCTGCCGCATGATCTGACGCAAATCGAAACCGATCCGGAAAAGCTGCGCATCGCGGCCAGCAAAGTGGCACCGCCGCCCCCGCCGCGTCCTCCGCGTGTGCGTCCGCCCCTGCCGCCGATCAGCAATGAGCCGCTGATCCAGGTCGAAACGCGCAAATAACCTGGTGCACCGCCAGTCAAATGTAACGGGCCGCATGAGCGGCCCGTTTCATTTCCGGTTTATTCCAGCGCCATCTCCGCTGCGAATGCGCGCCAACAGACTGGCACTCACGGCCTCCGTCATATCCAGAACACGCTCGAAACCCGCCGCACCGCCGTAATACGGATCCGGCACATCCTGGCCGGCAAAATCCGCATGCAGATCGCCGTAGAGCATGAGCAAGGCCGGCGCGCCGCGGGGCTGCAGGCGTTGCAGCAACCCGAGGTTCTGCCGGTCCATCGCCAGCACATAATCGAAACTTGAAAAATCCGCTGTGCTGACCTGGCGCGCACGCAATGGCGTCAGGTCATAACCGCGACGCCGGGCGGCAGCAATACTGCGGGCGTCTGGCGGACCACCGATGTGGTAGTCGTGCGTGCCGGCCGAATCGCAGTAGACAAGACTGCTGAGCCCCGCTTCGGCTGCGGCATGGCGAAACACCGCCTCCGCCGTCGGCGAGCGGCAAATGTTGCCCATGCAAACGAACAGGATACGTGTATTAGTCAAAGGCTTTGGCGGGATCCGGTGCGGCCATGCGCAGGGCCAGCAAAAAGCTGCCAAGGACCACCGCAATGACGAACAGGCCGGCGGCCGTTTCGCGGCCTTCTGCGAAGGCGGCAACATCGGGCAGGGTTTCGCGCGCCGCGCCCCATAGCCCGACCAGCAAACTGGTAGCGCCGATGGTCAGGCCCATGACGCGCGAGCAGATGCGCGCGCGCCGGTCAGCTTTTTTCAGCAACCGCGATATCCAGAGACCGTTGATGCCATCGGTGGTCATCATGCCCAGCATGAAGGTAACGCCGAGCCCCATGCAGAATGAGAGACCTGCCATCGATTTCGCGCTGAGCGAAAACAGTGCAACCTGGCTTACTGTGTCGAACGACAACGCGAACAGGGCGCCGGTGCCGGCGATCATCAATGGATGGTTGACGCGTCTTGCGATGCCGGTCCAGCGCGACCGCAGGCCGACCGGGTGCACGACCGACGACGGCGCGGCAGCCAGCACATTGATGATGTTGAATGTGCCAAGCCCGATGAGAAACAGCACGGAAATCCAGGTGCCAGTCGTATCGAGCCAGTCCGGGGTCGCCCATTGGGCAGCAGCCATGCCCACCAGCATGCTGACCGCAATTAGCACGACGCCGTGGCCCAGGGAAAACAAAACGCCCGACCAGCCGGCCACGCCCGGTCGCGCAATCTGATTGGCGCGCGTAAATCCGTCAATCGTCGCCAGATGATCTGCATCCATGCCGTGGCGCATGCCCAGCAGATAAACCACTGCCAGCAGGCCGAACCAATCTGAGGGTAACTCGCTCATGCGGTGACCAGCCCCTGATGTTCGATGAAGGCGATGATTTCATCGAGCCCCTTGCCGGTTTTCAGATTACTGAACACGAAGGGCAGCTCACCGCGCATTTTTTTCGCGTCGCGGTCCATCACTTCGAGCGAAGCGCCGACCATCGGTGCCAGATCGATTTTGTTGATAACCAGCAAATCGGACTTCGTGATGCCAGGCCCACCCTTGCGCGGAATCTTTTCGCCGGCCGCAACGTCAATCACGTAAATGGTCAGGTCTGACAACTCCGGGCTGAAGGTCGCGGCGAGATTGTCGCCACCGCTTTCGACGAAAACGATGTCGAGGTCGGTAAACGCGGTCGTCAGGCGCGAAATCGCCTCGAGATTGATCGAGGCATCCTCGCGGATCGCCGTATGCGGGCAACCGCCGGTCTCGACGCCGATGATGCGGTCCGGCGTCAGTGCGTTATGCGTGACGAGAAAACGCGCGTCTTCTTCGGTATAGATGTCATTGGTGACGACGGCCAGCTGATAGCGCTCGCGCAACGCGCAGCACAACGCCAGCGTCAGCGCGGTTTTGCCCGACCCCACCGGGCCGCCGATGCCGACACGCAAAGGATTGTTCGATGCGGATTTTCCTGCACTCATACACTCATGCCTTTCATGACCTGAACAAACGGCTGTATTGGGTTTCATGCCGGCTGCTGGCGATGGCCAGGCCGGGCGCAAAGTTGCACAACTCTTCATCGGCCAGTTGAGTCGCCGAGGCTGCAATCGCCGGCAGCCGCGCACCGAGGCTCGTCAGCATTTTCTGACCGGCGGTCTGACCGACCGGCGACGCTTTCAGCGCTGCCATTACCTGGTTCTCCAGCCAGCCCCACAAGTAACCGAGCACGGCAGCCTGCGCCTCCACCTGCATGTGTTGGGCGGCGAATGCGTAGGCGGCCGGAAAGGTCAGCGCGCCGGCACGTTCCAGCAGCTCCAGCGATGCGGTATCGCAATAGGGCAACTCGGCCAGCAGCATTTTCAGCGCGCGCCCCATTTGCAGCGTTTCGGTACGCAGCTCGGCGGTCTCGCGCCCTGCCCTGAAAATCGCGTTCCAGCGCAGGAAAGCCTCATCGTCTTTGTTGCTCAGGGCCTGCGACAAACGCCAGAGGATCGGCGCCTCATAGGTGGCCAGACTGTATTCGAGCACATCGCCGATCCAGCGCTCGGCGCTCGCGGCATCCACTACCTGCCCATCTTCAATTGCCGATTCAAGCCCGCCGGAATAACTGTAGGCCCCTACCGGCAAAGCCGGGCTCGCCAACTGCAGCAGGCGCGTCAATCCAAGCGCATCAAGTGACATCACGGCTTCTTGAAATTCTTGAAATCGTGAATGATGCCGCTGTGTTTGGCATCCATCGAGTGATGACTGTGGCCGCCGGCATAGGCGCCCGCTTCCGGCTCGAACGGCGCCGACAGCGTGGTGACTTCCACGCTCATGCCGCGCAGCATTTTCGCCAGCACCTCATCGGCCTGAAAGCGCAGCCAGCCCTCGCCGATCTGCACCGGCACATGACGGTTGCCAAGATGATAGGCAGCACGCGCCAGGGCAGTCGGATTGGCGCAGGCGGCATTCATCAGTTCTTCGTCGGCCGACACGACCTTGACCACGCGCCCGTCCTTCGCCAGCAGACAGTCGCCGCCGCGCAGAATCGAACCATGTTCGAGAAACAAGCCGACTTCTTCGCCATCGACCAGACGCGTGCGCAGACGGCTCTTTTGCCGCAAGTCGAACGGCAGCTTCAACTCCGCATCACAAACGTCTTTCTTTTCAGTGCGTGCCTCAATCAACAACATAAAAAATCCTAAAACAGAAAATAGCGTTGCGTCATCGGCAGTTCGGCCGCCGGTTCGCATTCGAGCAACTGGCCGTCGGCCACCACTTTGTAGGTTTCGGCATCGACATTGATTTTCGGCGCGTAATCGTTGAGCTTCATGTCCGCCTTGCCGATTTTGCGCGTGTTCTTCACGGCCACCAGCGGCTTCTGCAAGTCGAGTTTGCGCACTGCCGGGTTCTTCAGGGCCGCCTTCGACACGAAAGTCACCGATCGGCTCAGCGCCTTGCCGAAAGCACCGAACATCGGCCGGTAATGCACCGGCTGGGGCGTCGGGATCGAGGCGTTGGGGTGACCCATTGCCGCGGCAGCGATCATGCCGCCTTTCAGAATCAGGGACGGTTTCACGCCGAAAAACGCCGGCTTCCAGATCACCAAATCGGCGAGTTTGCCCTTTTCAATCGACCCGACTTCGTGCGCGATGCCGTGTGCGATCGCCGGATTGATCGCGTATTTGGCGATATAGCGTTTGACGCGCGCATTGTCGTGGCGCGCAGGATCGCCGGTCAGCGAGCCGCGCTGCATTTTCATTTTGTGCGCGGTCTGCCAGGTGCGGATGATGACTTCGCCGACCCGGCCCATGGCCTGCGAATCACTGGAGAACATCGACAGCGCGCCGAGATCATGCAGGATATCTTCCGCAGCGATCGTTTCACGGCGAATGCGCGATTCGGCAAAGGCAATGTCCTCGGCGATTTTTGCATCGAGATGGTGGCAGACCATCAGCATGTCGAGATGTTCGTCGAGCGTGTTGATGGTGTAGGGCCGCGTCGGATTGGTCGACGACGGCAGAACATTGGCCTCGCCGCAGACCTTGAGAATGTCCGGCGCGTGGCCGCCGCCCGCACCTTCGGTATGGAAGGTATGGATGGTGCGGCCCTTGAAGGCCTTGATGGTGGCTTCGACAAATCCCGATTCATTCAGCGTGTCGGTATGGATCGCCACCTGCACATCCATCTCGTCGGCCACCGTCAGGCAGGCATCGATCGCCGCCGGCGTCGTGCCCCAGTCTTCATGCAGCTTGAGGCCGATGGCGCCGTGACGCACCTGCTCGCGCAACGGCTCGTGCAGACTTGCATTGCCCTTGCCGAGAAAACCGAGGTTCATCGGAAAGGCTTCGGCCGCTTCCAGCATGCGCAGCATATGCCAGGGACCAGGCGTGCAGGTGGTGGCAAAGGTGCCGGTCGCGGGCATGGCATCATGAATAGCGCCCCGATCAATCTGCCGGAGATTGTTGCCGAAGTTGAAGCAGCCTTCGCGCGTTACGAAAAAGCGCTGGTCAGCAACGACGTCGCCGTGCTCGACGAATTGTTCTGGAAATCCGAACACACACTGCGTTATGGCGCGACGGAAAACCTCTACGGTTATGACGCCATTGCCGGATTTCGCGCGGCCCGCACTTCACAGGGGCTCGAGCGTGAATTGACTCGCGTCGTCATAACAACCTATGGTCGCGAATTCGCCACCGCCAACTGCGAATTTTCGCGCGGTGGCAAAGCCGGCCGCCAAAGCCAGACCTGGATGCGCACGCCCGAAGGCTGGCGGGTCGTTGCTGCGCACGTCAGTCCGCTCACCATTGCATGACCTGAAAGCAGAACGCATGACCACCGAACCCTTACCGCTGCCAGCTGCCGGTTGCGGCAAATGCGGACGGGCCGCGGAGCCCGGCACAAAGGCGGGCCAGCGCTGCGCCAATCTGACGCCCGAAGGCCCCTGTGACGGCAGCTTTCGCGCAACACAATCGCCAGCGGACTGGCTGCTCTGCAGCACCTGTCACGGCAGCGGCAATACGTCGACTCAGCGCTGTCCGTCCTGCGACGGCGGCGGCTGGCACTATGCGCGACCGCGTTTCCCCTGAACGCGTTCCGCCATCCGATTCTTTCACCGATTGAATGCTTAACATGCAAACACTGATACTGTCCGGCCTGCTCCTCGCACTGACGGCGTGCGCCACCAACGGGCCTAAAATCGAGGCTTCCCGCCTGACCGAATTGCGCAAGGGCGAAACAACCGCCAAGGAAATTTTCAGGGAATTCGGACAGCCGAATTTCCTGTCGAAGAACATGGACGGCTCGCAGCTCGCCGTCTACATCCGCAGCGACAACGGCAATCCGTTGTCGTCAGGCAGCGAAACCGTGACGTTCAATTTCACACCTGCCGGCGTGCTCTCCGATTACAAATATTCGCCGCCGGGATCGTCGCGCAACGTCGCCGCGCCGACGGCCGCACCGGCGGCACAAACGGCACCTGACACGGCGAACGC
>CAZVDN010000179.1:0-7518 GCA_964625665.1 uncultured Streptomyces sp.
AGTGAGGACGCCGAGGATCTGGACCTCGTGATACGAGAAACCAAGCGCTGCGCGGCCATTATCCGGCGCCTTCTTGATTTTGCGCGGGAAAAGAAACCCGAAACCAAATACGCGGACATCAACCAGGTGATTGAGGAGACCGTGAAAATTGTCGAGCGGCCGGCTTCGTTTCAGGATGTCGAAATTGCACTGGATCTTGACCGTAGGCTTCCGCAAATCTGGATCGACGCTGATCTCATTAAACAGGTCATCATGAATATGGTCGTCAATGCGCAGCACGCCATCGAAAATTCCGGAACCATTACTGTGCGAACCCGTCTCCATTCGCCGGCGGCTGCCGCCAATGGCGGCGGGCAGACGGCGCCTGCTGTGGAGATATCCATCATCGATACCGGCAGCGGCATTCCAGCACAGAATCTGCAGCGGATTTTTGATCCGTTTTTCACATCCAAGGCCGTTGGCAAGGGGACTGGTCTGGGCCTGTCGGTCAGCCATGGCATCGTCCGTTCCCACGGCGGCACGATCGAGGTCGAAAGCATGCTCGGGGAGGGGTCAACGTTCCGCATTATTCTGCCGATCGGTCCGGGCGAGCCCAAAGACGCGGCAGACGCAGGGGCGGCAATATGAGCGCGCGCATTCTTGTAGTGGACGATGAGGAAGTTGTCATCCGCAGTTGTTTGCGTATCCTCGGCCAATCCGGTCACCAGGTGGATGCGGTGGCCAGCGGGGGGGATGCGTTGAGAAAAATCGAAGAGGCCCCGGTCGATCTGGTCATCCTCGACATCATGATGCCGAAAATCGACGGTCTGGAGGTGCTGCAGAGGGTCAAGGAATCGCATCCCGACATCGACGTCGTCATGATTACCGGGCTCTCGCAAATTGAAACTGCGGTACGCGCCATGAAACTGGGGGCATTCGATTATCTGCCCAAGCCTTTCGATCCGGACCAGTTGACCGCGGTGGTCGATCGGGCGCTGGAAAGGCGTGCGCGCCTGCGCGAGGCACTTGAAGCTGGCGCACCGACGGACTCCAAATACCGCTTTGACAATATCATCGGCGCCAGCGCGCCGATGCAGAACATCTACCGGTTGATTGCGCAATGCGCACCGACCAACAGCAGCGTGCTGATTACGGGCGAGAGCGGGACAGGGAAGGAACTGATTGCGCGCGCCATACACTATAACAGCCTGCGCAAGGACAATCCCTTCGTGGCGGTCGATTGCAATGCCCTGAGCGAAACCCTGCTCGAAAGCGAACTGTTCGGGCACGTCAAGGGTTCATTTACCGGGGCGGTGGCGAACAAGAAGGGCATGTTCGATGTCGCCAACGGCGGCACCCTGTTTCTGGACGAGATCGGCAACATTTCCCTGTCCATCCAGGCCAAGCTGTTGCGGGTTGTGCAGGAGCGCGAATTCCGCGCGGTTGGCGACACGCGGACGCAGACCACGAACATCCGGCTGATTACCGCAACCAACAAGGACCTGCAGGCCATGGTGTCGGCCGGCAGCTTCCGTGAAGACCTTTATTACCGGATCAATATCTTTCCGATCCACATGCCGTCATTACGTGACCGGCGCGAGGACATTCCGGTGCTCGCCTTCCATTTTCTCAAGGTGCTCAAGGAGGACACCGGCAAGGACATCAGCGAGATATCAGAGGACGCCATGGCAGCGTTGACCAATTACGACTGGCCCGGCAACGTCCGCGAAATGGAAAATACCCTGCATCGCGCGATGATTCTCTGTTCCGACAGTGTGATCCGGCGTGCCCACCTTGGGGATATCGCACAGTCGCACGCTACCCTGGAGGTGCCGCGCACCTCCGATGAACTTAAACGGGTCAAAAAGGCGACCCGCGAAAAATCGGTCGAAGACGTCGAAAAACTGTTTGTGCTTGAGGCCCTCAAGCGCAATGACTGGAATGTCACCCGCAGCGCGGATGACACGGGCATGCAAAGGGCGAACTTTCAGTCGCTCATGAAAAAATACGACATCAAGGTGCGCGGCAGCGCGCACAATCCGGAGACCGACGAGCCGGAATAAGGCGTCACTTGCGGATATTTCGCTCTGTTTAGCGGGGCCTGTTTCGCGGTAGCGCCAGCAAGGTCAGTGCTTGTCCTGGTCTTCCACTTCTTCGTAGCCCGTAATCATGGCCTTGAAATGCGCGGTGCGGGTGTGGCCGAGGCTGGCAAGGTAGGGGTGGATCAGTATGAATCCGGCGAAAAAGATGAATGCCAGAACGTGAATGGTGTCGACCACGCGCACGCCGCCGATCAGGTCGATCATCGCGGTAAATCTCTGCACATCCCACAACAACAAGCCGGTAAAAAACTGGACCGGCACCAGCAGCAGCATGATGACCTGGTAGGTCATGCTCTGCATTGCGTTGAACTTCTGATAAGCGCTGACATGGTGCGGGTTGGGGTCGCCGCGGAAAATTCCGTAGCCGTAATATTTCAGCTGCCTGAAGCTTGCCTGAAAATGTTTCAGGGGGCTGAGTTCCGGGTGGTAAACCTTGATCTTGTCGCTGAAAAGGTAGAACAGGAACCAGATGAAAAAATTGGCTAGCAGCACGAAAGCCGCGATGTTGTGCGTCACGACGGCCGTTTTGAACGCCATCAGATCAAGCAGTCCGACGTAGCGGATCTGCAGGCCGGTGACGATCATGACAATGAAACCGAAGGCATTGGTCCAGTGCCAGATGCGCACCGGCAGGGGATGAACGTAGATTTTCTGCATGGGCATGGTCTTATTTCCTGTCCGTTGCGTCGTTATCTGCGGCACGTTTCGCGGCTTCTTCTTCCTGCAGTGTCCGGGCATAGCGCCTGAACAGCCAGCGCAGGGTCTGGTGTCCGATGGGAACGGAAACTCCCACCAGAACCGTGAGCAATAACAGCCAGTCCAGCAGTTTGATTCGGGTGCTACCGATGGCGTAGAAGCCGCTGAATCGACCGAGAGGGCGGTGTTCAGCACATCCTTTTGCGCGTCGTAACGCAATGGCCTGCCGTCGGCACCGACGATCGATACCGTGACGCTTTGGAAGGCCTTGCCTCCCGCGCTGTGACAGACGGTGCAGTCGCTGATGGCCTTTTCCTTCGGCGCCAACTGATGAATTTCGGCGCTGTCGCTGACTTCGAGGCGACCGCGCAGGGTTGTCTTGTTTTCGTTGCCGTCGCTGTTGAATTGTTTCAGCAGGCTTTGTACCGCCAGCGAATTGAGTCCCTGGCCCTTCTCATCCGCGGTGCGGGCGCGCAGTTCGAATTGCGGCACCCCTTCTTTTTCCCTGACCCGTTGCTGTGAAACGCTGTCGAACAAGCGCAGATCGACACGCCGTTTGGCGGTCGGTGAATGGCAGGCCGGGCAGGAGATGACCTGCAGATGGGTATCGGCATTGGGCAACCAATCGCGGTGCGACCGGAGCACATTGGCGTGGCAGCCCTGACAGGCGTTTTTGGCCTGTTCGCTGGTAGACGCCGCGGAAACATCATGGGCGCGGTGGCAGTCGGAACAGATCGGTGCATTTGATTTTTCCGGTTTGTTCCGCGCCAGTCCATGGACGCTGCCGGCGTAGGCCTCGAATACCGAGTTGTGACATTTCTGGCAGGGGATAGCTTTCAGCGCAAGGCGTGCCGATTTCGGCATCACGGCGTGCGGTGCGTGGCAGTCAGCACAAACGGGCGCAATCGGATTGCCGTCGCGCAACAGGGCGGCATGTACGCTGCCTTCGTATTGTTTGAATTTGTCTTCGTGGCATGCTTTGCAGGCATTGGTCTGCGCCAGCGTGAAACTGCGGGCGCTCTCGATTTTGCGCCCGGTGCCCGGATGGCTTTTGAGATCGACAGTGGCATGACATGCGATACATCCCATGCCGCCGTGGACGGATTCGGCAAAGGGGCCGCCATCGATCTTCAGCGAGAGCTGGTCGCCGTCTGCCAGCTTTTTCTGCATGCCGTTGGCAGAATGGCAGGCGAGGCAGGCCTTGTCCTGATCGCTGAGCGTGGCGGCCGTTGCCGTGACTGCAGCGAACGACATGAACAGGAGCCAAGGCAGTATCATGAAATTGCGACTACGCATGAGTTGCAGCGTACGTGTTACTGGGTTGCCGGCTCCGTTCACGATGGACTCCCTCTGCGATCTGACACCATGCTACCCGCGCGGGTGTGTTCGACAGTTGACCAGCATCAAATGCGCGCCTGAATGGCACGGTGCACGGGTTTGCGGAATGTCGAATCCTGAAACGCAACCGGAGGGCATCAGCCCTCCGGTTTTAACGCCGGTGCGACGCTTTCCGGCTTTGATTCGTCCGGCTTATTTGCGCAATGCCCGGGCACCGGTTTTTGCGAGCATCACCAGACCGACGATCGGGGCGAACAACACGAAGCAGAGCCCGATCACGGGGGCGGTCACGAACAAAACCACTTGTCTGGTTTTTTCATGTTGGTCGAGGGCTTTGATCCCCATCCAGGCGATCATGCCGAATCCGATGACCGGAAAGGCAACCAGGTAGGCGAGTCCGATGATCGGTGCACCGAGGAAGAGCGCCACGTTTTTGGCGAACCGCGCTGCTTTTCTCGGTGCGTCGTGCGCGGCCAAAGCCCGTGCCGCCATCCACAGCAAGGTCGCCAACCCGATGATCGGTGCAGCGAGGACGAAGGCGAGGCCGGCAAACGGTGCACCGATCAACAGGGCAGCGGATTTCAGTGCGCCGCGCCGGGGTGCCTGGGGGGCTTGCTGCACGGCTGCTGTGACGGGCGCGACCGGTTGTGCGCGCATGGCCTGTTCGGCGCTGGCTTCGATCATTTCCGGTGAAAGCGGTTTGTGCAGAAAGCCTGCAACGCCGGCTGCTGCTGCACGATCCTGGCTTTCCTGGCTGCCGTAACCGGTGACGATCACCACCGGCAACCACGGTTGGCTTGCTTTGACGCGTTCGGCCACTTCCAACCCGCTCATGCCGGGCATTTTGATGTCGGTGAAAACCATGTCGTAGCGTTCGCTACGCAGTTTTTCAAGGGCGTCGCGGCCGCTGGTCGCGGTAATGACTGCATAACCTTTGCGGGTCAGTACCCGATCAAAGCTTTTGCCGACCACCGGGTCGTCGTCCACTACCAGTATTTTTTTCATCGCTTCCATGATGGCTCTCCTTGAATTAACTTGCGTAGATTTGAACTGCGGTTTTCGTGTCGGTGACCGACGCACCGGCTGACTGAAGGGCCGGATCACGTCTCAATGTCCAGTGTTTCTGCAATGTGGCGTCGTTTGCCGCGGTGACGATTTCGTCGGGCCCGACCGGTTTTGCGAGGTAGTTGAACGCGCCAAGCCGCAATGCTTCGACGGCTGTTTCGATGGTCGGGTAACCGGTGATGACGATCGCCTCGCATTCCGGCCAGCGTTGTTTGAGGATTTTGAGAAACGACAGGCCGTCCATGCCCGGCATGCGGAGATCAAGCAGCACGACGTCGAATTTTTCCTGCTCGAGAAGGCGGATAGCTGCATCGGCGTTTTCCGCGAGTTGTACGCAGCGGTTGTTGTCACGCAGCGAGCGCAGGAGACTGAGGCGCACCACCTCGTTGTCATCGACAACCAGAATTTTCGTTTGCGCTTTCATTTCGGCTTCTCCTGTCTTCGTTTTTGTTTCGCTTGACCCTCCTTACGCAACAGGCGTGCCATGGGGCTGGGCGAATAGGAGTTCATTGTCAAAAACAATCAGTTGCGCGTGATTTGTGGTGATTGGCGCGTTGCTGACCGGAGTTTGGGCGCGCGAGTTCGTATATTTTTCTTATGCGCTCTGCAGGTCGGCTTGAAAATTATTATAGAAGAAACAAAGACATGCAATAAATTCTGGCGCACAAAAATGTTATGCGCCGGCGTTCTCTGCAGTTCGACAGAGTGACAATGTTGCGCTGCGACGATAAATGTGCGTTGCGGCGACGTCCCGTTCAACGTGCGGGGTCGCCGACTTTGCGCCCGACGGCGACGAATGAAGCGGTCCGAATGGTGATGGTCGGGCGTTGACGCCCGCGGTTCAGAGGCTGCGGGGGCGTTTGCTCAGCTTGCGTTGCAGGGTGCGCCGATGCATGGAAAGTGCGCGGGCCGCTGCCGAGAGATTGCCGGCGTGTTCGTGCATGACCCAGTTGATGTATTCCCATTCCAGGCGCGCGATTGACAGTGCCTTCGGGGCATCGGTAACAAGTGCTGGTGCCGCCCCATGCCGTGAGAGCGCATGAATGATCTGTTCGGTGGTCGACGGTTTGATCAGATAATCCGCTGCACCCCGTTTGATCGCGTCTACGGCAGTAGCCACGCTGGCGTAACTGGTCAGTACGATAACCGGTACGTCGGGGATGAGGCACTTCATCTTCGAGACGAACGACAGTCCGCAGTCGTCCGGCAACTTCAATTCGGTCACGACAAGATCGGGCGCGTTGCATTCGACAGCTCGCAAGGCCTCCTGCACGCTGCAGCAAGCCGTCACGGCGTAGCCCCGTTTTTTCATTGCAACAGCAATGCTGCCGCGCGTTCTTTCGCTGCCGTCAACCAGCAGGAGGTTGAGGGATGGGGCAGCACCTTTTTCGCGGGCGTTCATCGGTTTTTATGCGTGCGGCATTTTGTCACATTCTCTGGCGCACGCTTCGCCACTATGATCTCTCTTGTGCAATGCGATGGATTGATGCAAATCAAGTAATTTTTACATTGCGGTGCGCCATAGTTTGATGTGGATCAAACCGGCACATCCGGGGGTTGATAGCATTGAGGCACTTGGTATTGGAGGGTCAAAGGGTGAAAAAAATGACATGGAAAAGCTGGCTGGGTGCGGTGGCATTGCTGTCGTTCTGGGGGGGCGGGGTTACATTGCCTGCCGCGATGGCGGCGGAATCGGCGTCAGCGGCGCGTGTGGTGGCGCCCGAGGCTGAGGTTTGCAAGGGGTGCCACGAAAAATATGTCGAAACCTACCTCAAGACCAAGCACGGTCAGTCCGGCAATTCCCGCGGTCCTGATTGTCAGTCCTGCCACGGCAATGCCAGCGAACACATCAAGTCCGGTGGCGGCAAAGGGGTCGGCGGGATCTTCGGGTTCAACGACAAAAAGGTCGCTACGGACAAGAAATCCGCGGTTTGCCTGACCTGCCACGAAAGCAATCGCCATCTGGCCTTCTGGGATTCCGGCAAGCACCGGAAAAATGATGTCGCCTGCAGCAGTTGCCATTTGCTGCACGGGACCCCCGGCGCGGGCGCGACCATCGCGCTGAAGACGCCGAATCCGTCAGTGACGCCTTTTCAGACCACGCAGCGGACGCTCGAATATGAAACCTGCACATCCTGCCACAAGCAGATCCGCTCGCAGTTAAGCAAGCCTTCGCATCATCCGATCATCGAGGGCCGCATCAAATGTACCGATTGCCATAATCCGCACGGCGCGCTCAGCAAAGCCATGGTCAAGAGCGAGTCCACCAACGGCTTGTGCACATCCTGCCATACCGAGAAGCGCGGGCCGTTTATCTGGGAACATCCGCCGGTCGAGG
>CAZVDN010000180.1:0-7501 GCA_964625665.1 uncultured Streptomyces sp.
AGTGCTCCGTTTATTCGAAGTAATGGGGGATGAAGCGGCTTGCGTTGGTGGTGACGGGCGTGCTGTCTTCGCGGATGCCCATGCCGGCGGCCTCGTCACCGACGATCCAGGCGCCGATCACCGGATAACGGCCGTCGAATGCAGGCAGATTGGCACGCGCCTGATAGACCTTCGGTTCGGCGGCATAAGGGCCGGGTGTCGCCAGCGGCTGCCGGCGATCGAAGATCGAGATGTTGGCACCTTCGCGCGAGAAAAACGGTTTGACGACGAAACTCGCGCCGAGATAATCCGGCGTGAAATAGGCCGGCAGCAGATTAGGATGTTCGGGAAAGAGGTCCCAGAGAATCGCCAGCATGCCCTTGTTCGACAACAGAGCTTTCCATGCGGGCTCGATGATGTGCAGCGAGGCTGCGCCGAGGTGCGCGGCAAAGTCGTCGCGCACCAGCCACTCCCAGGGATAAAGCTTGAACCACGCGCGCACCGTTTCACCCTCGAGATCGACGAATGCGCTGCCGTTCCAGCCGAGGTCTTCGACATGCACGAAGCGCGTGGCGACACCGGCCTGTGCTGCCGTGTCGCGCAGGTATTCGACGGTGACACGGTCTTCCTCGTTGTCTTTCATGCAGGAGAAGTGCACCGGCGTGCCGGGCGGCAGCGTGTTGAAGATCTGTTCCCAGCGCGCGATCAGGCGTTCGTGCAGCGAATTGAATTGGTCGGGATGGCCGGTTTCTTCGAGCCAATGCCACTGTGCCACCGCGGCCTCCAGCAGTGAAGTCGGCGTGTCTGCGTTGTATTCGAGCAGCTTCGGCGGAGTACGCCCGTCGTAGGCGAAATCGAAGCGGCCGTAGAGCGTGGGCGCATTGGCACGCCACGACTGCTCGATCAGGGCGGCCTGCGCGTCGCCAACCTGCAGCTGTGCAGTGCGTTTTTCTTCGATGACATGTTTGACCGCGCTCAGCGCCATGCGATGCAGTTCTTCCGCAGCGGCTTCGAGTTCATCAATTTCGTCGGCGCTGAACTGATAGCACACTGATTCGTCCCAGTAACCACCGTCCGCCGAGTGGAATGAAAATCCCAGGGCCTCGAATTTGGCGCGCCAGTCGGCGCGTGGCGTGGAGGGCAGGCGTTGCACGTTCAGCTGCCGCTCGAGGCGAATGACCCGCCGCTGCGACCGAATCCGCCGCGCGCGACATTGGCTGCCCCCTGCATCGGCTGGCCGGTGCGCGGGTGGATCGCCGGCATGTCGGCATTGCCGCTCCAGATATGGCGGCCGTCGGGCATGCCGACAATCGAGTTGAAGCGCGGGCCGTAGAAATAACCGCTGCTGCCGCCGGAAGGCGCACGCTCGCAATTGGTTTCGCCCCAGTCCTGTACGCACTCCGGACGCGCCTTGTAGGCATAGCGGTCCTTCGGTAGATCGGCGTCCGAACATCCGCCCAGCACGACCGTGCCGAGCATCACCAGTTGAATGCGTTGCGATCGTCTGTGTCTCATGGTCGGCCTGGGCAATTGGGCCATTTACTCGGAGCGGATGCCGCGCTCCTTGATCACGCGGCCCCATTTTTTCTGTTCGGCTTCGAGGTGGGCGGCGAATTCTTCCGGCGTGCTGGCAATGACATCAAGGCCGCGTTCCTGCCACAGCGAAGCCTGGCCCGGCGCAGTCAGCACTTTTTTGATCTGCTCGTTCAGCAGCAGCACGACGGGCCGCGGCGTGGCCTTCGGCGCCAGAATGCCGTGCCAGGTGACGAATTCATAGCCGGGCAGGCCGGCTTCGACCGCTGTCGGCAGATTGGGCAATGCCGGCGACCGTTTCAGGCTGGTGACAGCAAGCGCGCGCAGGCGGCCCGCATTGACATAACCGATCTCCTGCGAAACGTTGCCGAAGGTCATGTGCACTTCGCCGCCGACGGTGGCGAGATCGGCGGGGCCGCCGCCCTTGAAGTGCACGGCAACGATGTTGAGCCCGGCGAGCAGATTGAAGAGTTCGCCGGCAATGTGCGGATTGGTGCCGACGCCGGCCGTTGAGTAGTTGAGTGCGCCGGGTTTGGCCTTCGCCAGCGCGATCAGTTCCTTGACCGAACGCGCGGGCACCGATGGGTGCACGGTGATCAGCGACGGCGAAGAGGTCATCAGCGAGACCGGCGCGAAATCGCGCATGGGATCGTAGGGCACACGATTGAGCAGAAACTGGTTTGCCACCAGCGGGATGGTCTGGATGATCAGTGTATAGCCGTCGGCCGGCGCATTGGCGACCAGTTCCGTGCCGATATTGCCGGAGGCACCGGAGCGGTTATCGACGACGACCTGCTGGCCCAGCGATTCGGAAAGCTTTGCGGCGACGAGCCGGCCGACGACGTCGACGCTGCCGCCCGGCGGAAACGGCGACACCAGGCGGATTGCCTTGGCCGGATAGTTCTGTGCAGCGACAGGCAGGGCGGCGAAAACGGCGAACAGAACTGGCAGGAAACGGGCAGCGGGCATGACGGCTCCTCCTACGGGAATGCGCAGCATGGATATTATTTTACGCAACGGCAGTGGTGCCGGTGCTGTTTACTGCTGTGCTTGCTGCTCTTGCCACCAGCGCTTCAGCCAGCCGGTGTTGCCGCCCAGGGCGACGATTTCCTGCAGGGCTTCGGGCAGCGGCGGATACTCTTTGCGGATATCGCGCGTGTGGTTGAAGAACATGCCGGAACGGAAATCGATTTCGAGTTCGTCGCCGCTGTCGCACAACTCGGTGACATTGAAACAGTCGCTCATGACCGGGAGTCCGCAGCCGACGGCCGCGCGGTAGGCAAGAAAGGGCATCGATTCGCAGACCAGCCCGAGGCCCAGCGCCTGCATGGCGATATAGCCGTTCATCTTCGGCCCCATGCCGAAATTGCGACCGGTGACAATGATGTCACCGGGTTTGACGCGCGTGTGGAAGCCGGGATCGGTTTCCGAAAAAAGGTGCGGGATCAGTTTCGGCGGGTCGAATTCGCGCGCGGTAATCAGTGCATTGGGAATGACGCCGCCCGGATGCGGCACATCGTGGCCGAGCTTGTAGCAGCGGCCCTTGAGCAGCCAGTTGTAGGCGTCGGTTTCCTTGGTCATGCGGTCCTCGGTTCAGTTGGGCGCGTTTGTTACCAATGCGCGCGGGTCGGTAATGCAGCCCTGGATCGCCGATGCGGCGACGGTGGCGGGGCTGCCCAGATAGAGTTTTGCTTCGCGCGAGCCGAAGCGGCCGGTGCCGTTGCCGACCGCCGTCGATATCGAAACCTCGCCGGCGTGTATCAAGCCGTTACGACCGCTGGCGCAGGGGCCGCAGCCGGCGGGCAGCAGCGTTGCGCCGGCTTCAAGAAACACCTGGGCGAGTCCTTCGCGTGCCAGACGCAGCGTCGATTGCTCGGAGCCCGGTGCAATGATCAGCCGCACGCCGGGCGCGACGCGCCGGCCACGCAGATAGCCGGCCGCGACTTCGAGGTCTTCCCACATGCTCGATCCGCAGGAGCCGATAAAAGCGTGGTCGATTTTTTCTCCGGCGACCGTGGCGAGGGCCGCGGCGCGGTGCGGCCCCCCAGGCAACGCAACCTGCGGCTCGAGCGCGCCGACGTCGAGTTCGATGGTGGCTTCGTAATGGGCATCAGCATCACTGTAGACCGCGTCGAAGGGATTCTGCGCGCGTGCGCGGGCGTATTCGAGCACGGCCGCAGACGGCGGGAAAAACACGCCGATGGCGCGCATCTCGGTCGGCGTGCTGCACAGCGAGACGCGTGCAGCGAGACTGAACTGGTCAAGCTCACCGGCGAATTCCAGAATGCGGTAATCGATATCCACCCCGAAGCCGCCTTCTTCGGCCGGTGCAGCGAGTTTGGCACCGATGACAAATCCGATGTCGCGTGCATGCACGCCCGGTTTGGCCTGGCCCTTGATCACCAGTTTGACGGTGTTCGGTACCATCAACCAGTTGGTGCCGGTGGCGAGCACACGGCTGATCTCGGTGCCCATGCGAAAGGCCGCCGCGCCGATGCCGCCGACATTGGTGCAATGCCGGTCGTTGTCAAAGTAAAGCGTGCCGGGCGAAACAATGCCGGTTTCCATCGGAAAAACGTGGCCGTGGCCGCCGCGCCCGATGTCGAAAAAGCGCTCGACGCCCCAGTCGCGCGCGGCGCGACGATTAAAGGCGCCGCGACGCACCGCGAGTTCGGAGTTGTAGAGAACGTCATGGTCGGTGACCATCACCACCTTGCGGGGATCGGCGAGTTTGGTGATGCCGAGCGCATCGAGTTCCTGTTTTGCAGCGAGCACAACGCCGTCGTGGATCATGATGAAATCCGGCACCGGTTCGACCACATCGCCGGGGACGACGCGCTGGCGACCGCAGGCGCGCGCAAGAATCTTTTCGACTGCGGTCATGCCCACGTGAGATTTCCCCGGTTGATTGACGGCCGAGTATCACCAACGCCGGCGCGCAGTGTCAAGGCTGCGGCACGCCGGTGCCGGGTGCTATATTGCGCCAGACGCGATGCAAACAGGGGGCATTATGCAATGGCGCACAAGTGGTATCTGGGTTCTTGCGGCGGGATTCCTCATTTCGCAGTTCGGGTTCGCGACCGTCGCCCGTGCTGCTGCGGCGGACTGGAAGCCCGAGCGCGGTGTCGAGATTGTCGCCCCCTCGGGGCCCGGCGGCAGCACCGACCGCACGGCGCGCGTGGTGGCGCGCATTCTGATGGAACGGAAAATCGTCGAGGTGCCGGTCAACGTGGTCAACAAGCCCGGCGGCAGCGGTACCATCGGCCTGAATTACGTGAATCAGCATCCGGGCGATGCGCATACGCTGATTGTTGCCACCACCGGTTCGATCAGCAACCACATCATGGGGCTGATTCCCTACGACCATAACAATTTCACGCCGGTGGCGATGCTGTTCGACGAATATCTCGGCATCAACGTCAAGGTGGATTCGCCGCTGAAAAGCGGCCGCGAGTTCGCCGACATTCTGCGCAAGGATGCGGAGGCGCTGAGCATCGGTATTTCAACCAGCGTCGGCGGCGCCAATCACACGACGCTGATGATCTGTCTGCGCGCGGCCGGCATCAATATCAAGCGCCTGAAGACCGTGGTCTTTCCCGGCGGGGCGGCATCGACCACCGCCTTGCTTGGCGGTCATGTCAACGCCATCAATACGGCACCGGGCAATGTCGTCGAACATTTCAAGGCCGGGCGCCTGCGCACGATCGCCATTTCATCGCCGAAGCGGCTCGGCGGCTTGTTTGCCGCGGTGCCGACCTGGCGAGAGCAGGGCGTGCCTGCCGATTCGGGCAGCTGGCGCGGCATGCTGGGTGCCAAGGGCATGACACCGGCACAGATCGCTTTCTGGGACCGTGCGTTTGCCGCGCTGGTGAAGACCGATGACTGGAAAAAAGAGCTCGAAGAAAATTTCTGGGAAAACGTTTACGCCGACAGCCGCGGCACGAAAAAGCGGCTGGATGAGGAATACGCCGAATACAAGGCAATGCTCGGCGAACTCGGTTACGCCAAGCAGTAAACGTCTCAGTTTGCCGGCGCGAGCTTGCGCGGGTCGGTGATTTGACCCGCAATGGCAGACGCGGCCACGGTCGCCGGGCTGCCGAGAAAAAGCTGCGCGTCTTTCGCGCCGAAACGACCGGCATTGCTGTTTGATGCCGTGGAAATTGAAACTTCGCCGCCATGCAGCGGTCCGACGACGGCATCATTGCAGGGGCCGCATCCCGCCGGCAGCGGAATGACGCCGGCCTCCATGAAGACTTGCATCAGGCCGTCGGCAAGCAGCCGTTTGGTCGATTGCTCCGAACCTGGCGCGATGAACATGCGCACGCCCGGCGCAAGGCGGCGGCCGCGCAGGATGTTTGCGGCAAGCAGAAAATCCTCATACATGCCCGAGCCGCAGGCGCCGATGAAGGCGTGGTCGATTCGCTGGCCGACGGCCTCGCTGATGTCGCACGACTTGTGTATGCCGCCCGGCGGTGCGATCTGCGGTTCGAGGGTGCCGATGTCGAGCGTAGCGCTGCTTTCATAAACGGCGTCGGCGTCGGCGTAGACCGGCGTAAATTCGCGTTTGGCGTGGGTCCGCGCGCGTTCGAGGATGGCCGGTGACGGCGGAAAAAACACACCGTAGGCGCGCATCTCGGTCGGCGAATTGCACAGCGCGGCGCGCGCCGCAAGGTCGAACTGGTCAAGGTCGCCGGCGAATTCCAGTACCCGGTAATCGAGTTCAAAATCGAGCGCACCTTCGTTCAGCAGGCGCGCGATTCGAAAGCCGATGTCGCGCGCGTGCACGCCAGGTTTGAGTTGGCCGTGTACCGTGAGCTTGACGGTTTTCGGTACCATCACCCAGTTCGTGCCGGTGGCGAGCACACGGCTGATTTCGGCGCCGACACGAAAGCCGAATGCGCCGATCGCTCCGGCATTGGTGGCATGACGGTCGTTGTCGAAATAAAACATGCCTGGCAACAGCAGGCCGGATTCCATCGGGAAGATGTGTCCGTGGCCGCCGCGTCCGACGTCGTAGAAGTTTTTGATGCCCCAGGCTTTGGCGGCCGCACGGTTGATCACACCAAACTCGGCGGCGCGCGCACTGCCGTAGATGACTTCATGATCGGTGACCATGATGACCTTGTCGGGCGAGGCCAGGCGGTCAATGCCCAGGGCATCGAGCTCGCGCCGCACGCCGCGCACCAGGCCGTCGTGAATCATGATGAAGTCGGGGGCCGGATAGACGACGTCGCCGGCCTGAACCGATGGCCGGCCGGCCGCACGGGCCACTACTTTTTCAACGGCGGTCATTCCCATGCGCGCATTTTAACCGGTTGAATCCGCGGGCGGGGCGGTGCCGATTGGACAGGGCGCCGGCAAAGAGGCACACTTTCAGCCGTTGCCGTCAGACCGGTCGCCGATGAACAAACGTAACGCATTTTTCGCTATGCAGCCCCGGCGTTTGCTGGTCGCTTCGGTTGTTATTGCGCTGTTGGTCGGGCCGGCGGGGGCAAGCGAAACTGCGGATTTCAGCAAACTCGTGCGCTCGCGTTTCGTGCATTGCGCGTTCTACAAAAAATACGATGTCGATCCGGTCAGTGGCGATCCGATCATGGTCGAAGGCCGCGGCAATGCATTGATGCATTTTCAGGGCATGGACCCGGCGCAGGGCCAGGCGTTCGCCATTTACACGCGTATGGCAGGACGGCGCGACGTGCAGATGCGGCATACCGCCAAGGCAATCCACTTCATAGACAATGTCGGCGGCATGTATCTGCTGACGACCGTGCACAACTGTCTCGAGCACGATGACCGGCGCGGCCTCTGCGTGACTTACGGGGCAACGCATGCGCGCGTCTTCGATCCTGCCGTCATTCGCGATCCCGACGGTGTCTACGAAAAAATCAAGGCCAGTGCCGAACCCGGTTTCTGCGATCACAGCTTTCTCGGTATTCAGGAAGCGGCCAAATCGCCTTGAGGGGGGCGACCACCGGTCAGCGAAGCTGAT
>CAZVDN010000181.1:0-2896 GCA_964625665.1 uncultured Streptomyces sp.
GGCGGGAGAAGCGTCGATACAAAACGGTCGATGCACGCAACGAGGGTGATGTGCGCATGATCAACTGCATCGATATTCTGCTCGGCCGTACTATCGTGGTTGGTTGCCGCAAGCCGAGGTAGTCAATTCACGTTGGTTCTCGCAGGGCATGCAGCATTCGGCCGACGGGTATCAGTCAGCAAGCGAAGGCCCATTCGGGACGCAACTGCGCGCGCATGCAGCCGGCAGGCTGGCTAAACTATGCGGATGGAAGCGGATTTCGCATATGAGCTCGGCGCCATGCTCTGTTACGGGCTGGCCGACCTCGTTTACAAGCGCGCGGCGATGGCGGGCGTGAAGCCGCATCATTTCCTCATGGTGCAGGCGTGGATGTTTGCGCCGGCGATGGTGGCGTTTGCGCTGGCGACCGGCAGTCTGCACATCGTGCCGGCGGCGGCGTGGGGCGCGGCGGCCGGTGCCTGCGTGTTCGTCGGCCTCTACCACTTCACACGCAGCCTGCGTGACGGTGCAGTCAGCGTCAACGCACCGATCTTTCGCCTGAGTTTTACCATCACCGCGGCGCTGGCGGTCATCGTGCTCGATGAACCCCTGGGCGCATTTAAGATCGCGGGGCTGGTGCTGGCGCTGCTCGCCACCTGGCTGTTGCTGGGAGGCGGCAAAGCGGCTGGTGTGACGCGCGCATCGCTGCTGCGCGTCTTGCTGGCGACATTTTCGTTCGGCATCGCCAACTTCTGTTACAAGCTCGGCGTCATGCACGGCGCCACACCGGCCACCATGGTGGTGTCGCAGGCGGCGGTGTTTTTTCCGCTGGCGACGGTCTTCGGTTATCTGGCCGAAGGGCGCTTCAATCCGCCGCGGGTGACCTGGAATTATGCGGCACCGGCGGCGCTTTTGCTGGCCTTCGCCTTCATGCTGATGGCGAGCAGTCTGGTGACCGGGCAGGCCAGCGTGCTGGTGCCGGTGGCGCAGATGGGCTTCGTGATTACGGCGGCGGCGGGGATTTTTCTGCTTGGCGAGGCGACCAGCGCGCGGAAGATTGGCGGATTGCTGGCGGCGATCGCTGCGCTGGTCTGTCTGGCGGCGAGTTAACGTTTTTTTGAAAGGATGATCATGACAACCGGAAAAGTTGCTGCCGCAATGGCGGCCTTCGTATTGAGCGGTGGAACGCAGGCGCAGGCGCAAAGCTATCCTTCGAAACCGATTCGCTTGGTGATTCCGTTCGCGGTCGGCGGCGGCGCCGACATCCTCGGCCGCTTGTTTGCGCAGAAGCTCTATCAGCAGACGGGGCAGACGGTGGTCGCCGACACGCGCGCGGGGGCGGGCGGTAATCTCGGCGCGGAGATCACGGCCAAGTCACCGGCCGACGGTTATACCGTGCTCTTCACCACCAATTCGATGGCGGTCAACGTCAGCCTCTATCCGAAGCTCAATTACAACGCGCTCACCGATTTGACACCGGTGGCACTGGTCGCCGCGGTGCCGCTGATACTGGTCGTGCACCCGAGCGTGCCGGTGCGCAATGTGAAAGAACTCATCGCGCTGGCGAAGAAAAAGCCGAACGGTCTCAACTTCGGTTCCAACGGCAGCGGCACCACCAGCCATCTGTCGGGCGTGCTGTTGGGTGATCTGGCGAAGATTTCAATCACGCATATTCCGTACAAGGGTGCCGGGGCGGTGATGATTGCGTTGCTGGGTGGCGAAGTCGATATGGGTTTTGTCGGCGCTGTCGGCGCGACGCCTCACCTCAAGGCCGGCAAGCTGCGCGCGCTGGCGGTGACGACGGCGCAGCGCTCGGGCGCCTTCCCTGATACGGGTTTTGAAACCGATGCCTGGTACGGCTTCTTCGTGCCGCATGGCACGCCGGCGCCGGTGATCGCCAAACTCTACGAAGAAATTCAGAAAGCGCAAAAGGATGCAACGGTGCAGGCGGCGATGGCACGCGACGGCGCCGATGCGCGCAATCTGGGGCCGGACGATTTCCCGCCGTTCTTCAAGCGGGAAGTGGAGAAATACGCGAAGCTGGTGAAACTGGCGGGGGCAAAGCCAGAGTGATGTGATTGGATGAGCTTTATTCCTCACTGCAAATCTCATCTTATCAACGCGTGGGCAGCAAATTTCGCACTCCCAAGTGCTTTTTTCGTCAGCAACGTTAACGTTCTCCGCGAACACACATACTCGTTGATCCTTTTTCGCATCCCCCAAGGCAATTCACAGTGCCAATACTGTCCTTTTCCGCTCCTCCGCCGGGTATTTTTGAGCAATAGACGGTGCCGGCGTTATCCTTTCGGCATTCACCTTTGCCGCATAGAACCAAACCACCATTAACTGCGATCGCGCCGCCTGTTGGCTGCTCTGCACAGTAAACGTTTCCTATATAGTCTCTTGCGCATTCAGCAAAGCAATCATTAGTGGCCGATAAGGCAATAAAAATTATTAAAGCAGTTATGTTATTTTTGATTCGCAATTATTACTCCGAGGCAGAGAAAAGTTTGTTTGAATTAGTGGTTTTGTAATCTGTTATTTGTTGATTGGCTGCAAACGTCTGATAAAAACAAGCTTTGTATAAAGATTTAGTGGGGCTCAAAATTGTTTGGTGGTCTAAGAATCTAGTATTTTCCATCATGCGACGAAAACGCAATCCGGCAAGGCCTGTCCGACCGGTTGCTCCATGCATGATTGGTGCCGCGCTGCACGACCGTGTCGCCGGCTTTCAGATGTACTTCTTCCTTGTCGAGCACCAGCGTGATTTCGCCTTCGAGGATCAGGCAGAAGTCGAGCGTGCGCGTTTTCTGCATGTAAGGGTGGGGCGCTTTGGCGGAATAAGTCGAGGCGGCGGGTGAACCCATGGCGGCGAAGAAGGCCTGCACTTCTTTCGCGCCGACTTTGCCTTTGTAGC
>CAZVDN010000181.1:2906-7489 GCA_964625665.1 uncultured Streptomyces sp.
AACGCGGCAGACCGAACCGCCGGGCGGCGGTTCGATGGTGTGCGGGGCGTTGAGCGATTCGCGGACGTTTTTCAGGCGGGCCGGCGTGCGGTCGGTGACCCAGATGCGGGTCGAGGCGTAGCCGGGGCGCGCGGGGTCGAGGCGCACGTCGGGCGAGGGCGCGTCGGAGATGCATTTGGATTTTTCGTTGTCATCGATGCAGACGATGCGGCGGACGGGTTTGATCGGTTCGGTCATGATCATTCTCTGATTATTTTGCGTTGTTATTCGTCGTTATTCGTCGTATTTGGCGCCCATCATGACGAAGGCCATGAGACTGCCGATACGCGGGTTGCACCAGCCGTGCCAGTTGCCGATCTGCACGACGACGTCGCCGGGGTTCATGATGTATTCGCCGTCGTCGAGCAGCAGCACGCGTTCGCCTTCGAGCACGATGCCGTAGTCGAGGGTTTCGGATTTGTGCACGGGCGAGGAGAAGCCGTTGGCGCCGCCCTTGTCCCAGGTGCCGCCCGGACGCTGGCGCGGCTCGTGCAGCGGCACGGCGGTGGGGTCCTTGGCCGGATCGTAGCCGGGCACCTTGCCCGGCGACTGCACGATGCGCAGATGGCCGCCGTCTTCGGGCGGCTCGAAGCTGAAGGGGAGATTGCCGTAATCCTTGTCGCCGGTGATCACGCTCGGGCATTCCTGATAGACCCAGACGTCGGTCATGCCGGTGCCGGGGCGGATCGGGCCGGGGTTGGCGTTGGGGGCAGCGCTGTCCCACAACACGCCGGATTTGCCCTCGGCATCGTTGCCGGTGACGACGCGGCGGATCGGTTTCAGTGGATTGGTCATGTTACGGATTCTCCTCTCGCGGGACTGTTGTAGACTTGCGGCCATTATAAATGTCGTTGGCGGGAAACCCTCATGCAAAAAATTATGGCGATGACGTTGGCGGTGGCGCTGCCGCTGTCGGTGACGGCGGCGAATGCGGCGGACAATGCACCCTATCCGAACCGGCCGATCCGGCTGCTCAACCCGTTTGCGCCGGGCGGCACGGTCGATATCAATGCACGCGTGCTGGCGGCCGAAGTGGCCAAGCAACTTGGCGGCAACATCGTCATCGATAACCGCGATGGCGCCAACGGCATCGTCGGCACGCAGATCGTCGTCAATGCGCCGCCTGACGGCTATACGTTTCTGCATACCTCGACCTCGATCGCGATCAATCCGTCGGTCTATAGGAAAATGCCGTACGACGCGTTGAAGGATCTGGTGCCGATCACCTTTGTCGCTTTGAGCGCAGGCTATGTCGTGGTGGCGCATCCGGGCTTTGCTGCGCGTTCGATGAAGGACGTGATCGCCAAGCCGGTGGCCTACAGCAGGGCCGGGATCGGCAACTCGACGCATCTGGTCACTGAAATGTTCAATGGCGCGGCCGGCATAACAATGACGCATGTGCCGTATAAGGGCGTGGCGCCGGCGCTGAACGCCGTGCTCGCCGGCGAAGTGCAGCTCATGTTCATTCCGCCGACCTCGGCGGTGCAGCATATTCAGAGCGGCCGTGCGCGCGCGCTGGCCTATACGGGCAAGGCGCGCTGGTCGGTGCTGCCCGACGTGCCGACGGTGGCGGAGTCGGGCCTGCCGGGCTTCAGCAAGGATGCCGGCTGGAACCTGTGGGCGGCGCCGGCGAAAACACCGCCGGCCATCGTCGCGCGTTTGCAGAAAGAGGCGAACAAGGCGCTGCAGCTGCCGCATGTGCGCGAGGCATTTGTGAAGGGCGGTTACGATCCGCTGGGCAATACGCCGGAAGAGGCGCGCGCGTTTCTGGCGGCGGAGATCAAGCTGTACAGCGATATTGTGAAGAAGATCGGGTTGAAGCCGGAGTAGTTACTTTCGGCAGAAGCGTCCCGGAATACGCTGCGCTCCTTCCGGGCCACGGGCTTCGTAGGATGGGTTTCGCTGCGCACTACCCATCCTACAATTACTTCAAGTCATTTATTCCAGCGTAATCTTCTGCGCGCGGATCAGCTTGCCCCAGCGCTCGGTCTCTCCGCGGATCCATTTGTCGAATTGCGCCGGCGTGCTGCCGACGGTTTCGTATCCGAGTTCGGCGAAGCGCGCGCGGATTTCCGGCAGGGCGAGGATTTTCACGGCATCACCATTGAGGCGGGCAATGATGGCGGCAGGTGTGTTCGCCGGCGCCAGCATGCCGACCCAGGATTCGGCGACGAAGCCCGGGATGTTTTCGTTCATGGTCGGCAAGCCGGCCATGACGCTGCTGCGCTTCGGCGAGGTGATGGCCAGCGCATTGAGGCGGCCGGCCTTGATGTGCGGATTGAGCGTCGGGATGGTGGCGAAGATCGCATCGGTATGCCCACCGATCAGGTCGGTGACCGCGGGGCCGGCGCCGCGATAGGGCACGTTGATGACATCGACGTGCGCTTCGGACTTGAGCATTTCCATCAGCAGGCGCGCCGGCGAGCCGGGGCCGACGGTGGCGAATTTGAGTTCGCCGGGTTTCGCTTTCGCCAGTTGCACCAGTTCCTGCACGGATTTCGCGCCGACCTTCGGATGAATGGCGAGCAGCAGCGGGCCGCGCACCAGCAATGAAATCGGCGCGAGGTCCTTGAAGGTGTCGTATTCGAGGTTCTTGAACAGGTGCGGGTTGGTGGCGTGGCTGTCGAAGACAGTGAGCAGCGTGTAGCCGTCGGGATAGGCTTTGACCGCCATCGCCGTGCCGATGGTGCTGCCGGCGCCGGCGCGGTTGTCGACGACGACCTGCTGGCCGAGCGTTTCGGACAGTTTGCCGGCGATCATGCGCGCGCTGATGTCGGCGAGGCCGGCCGGCGCATTGGGCACGATCATGCGGATCGGTTTGGACGGATAGCTCTGCGCCTGCGCGGCGGCGCAGGCGAAGCAGGCGAGGGTAATCAGTTTCAGGCGCAGGTTCATGCGGCTTTCCGTCAGTGGCGCGGCATTATAGCGGTGATTGTCCGGGCGATGAGGCCCGGAGCGGCGTGGTAAAGTTGGCCCCATAAAAGCGTGGAGCGGAAACCATGATCGTGAATGCAAAAGAAGGCGGCAAAAAGGCGCAGCACGTGCGCGAGCGCGTCAGTGACGAAGAATGGAAGCTGCGTTGCCAACTGGCGGCGGCGCACCGGCTGGTCGCGCATTTCGTTTTCGTCGACATGACCTATAACCACATCTCGGTGCGCATCCCGGGCGAGCCCAACCATTTTCTGGTCAAGGCCGAGAACGTATTCATGGAGCAGGTCACGGCCTCGAATGTCGTCAAATACGATGTCGATGGCAATCAGGTGATGGCCTCCGAATACAAGGCGAGCCCGGCGGCTTATAACGTGCACGCCTCGGTCTACAAGGCGCGGCCCGACATCATGGCAGCGGTGCACACGCATTCGCCGGCGAACCTGGCGGTGTCGGCACAGAAATGCGGCCTCCTGCCGATCACCCAGCAGGCCATGCGGTTCTATAACCGCATTGCCTATTACAAGCACGAATACGACGACACCACGCCCGAAGGCACGCGCCATATGGCGGCCGCGCTGGGCGATAAATGGCACATGCTGCTGGAGAACCACGGCGCGCTGGTCTGCGGTTCGACGCTGCCCGAAGCCTATATCTATCACCACTTTTTCGAACTGGCCTGCCGCGCGCAGGTCGGCGCGCTGGGCGGCGGCACCGAACTGGTGATGCCGACGCCGGAAGTCTGCGAAGAGCGCGCGAAGAAATTCGGCCGCATCGGGCAATACAACGAAACCAGCCGCGACTGGTATGCGAGCATGGTGCTGGCCGACAAGCTGTTTCCGGAATACAAGGATTGAACTTCAAGGTTGAGGGGAGAAGGTGATGGGCAGTTTCAGATTGTTGAATTACGCCGGCGACCAGCACGAACCGCGTGCCGGTATTCTGGTTGGTGGCGACACCGTGGTGGATTTGCAGGATGCGCTGCCGGCAACGGCATGGGCGCGCTCGACGCTCGATGTGCTGGGTGCGTGGGAAGAGTCCTGCCCGGCGCTGCACAAACTCGCTGACACCAAGCCGAAGGGCAAGCCGCTCGCCAGCGTGAAACTGATGGCGCCGATTTATTACCCGCCGGCGATTTATTGCACGGGCGCGAATTACATGGCGCACGCCAAGGAGATGTCGGCTGAGGGCAGCGGCGTGGACAAGGCGGTGACCCAGCCCTATCTCTTTCTGAAATCGGCGCGCCATTGCATGATCAGCCCGAACGATGAGATCCGTTTGCCGGGCGTGTCGAAGAAAGTGGACTGGGAGGCCGAGTGTGCGGTCGTCATTGGCAAAAAGGGCCGCAACATCAGCGTTGCCGATGCGATGAAATACGTCGCCGGTTACACCATCATGAACGATCTGTCGGCGCGCGACCTGTCGCGCCGCCCGGACTGGCCGCGCTGGAACATCGAATGGTTCGGCCACAAGAATTTTGAAACCGCCGCGCCCATGGGCCCGACCAGGCCGGGCGGATGGAACTGCAGCACATCGGGGGTGTACTGGCCCGAGGCTTCGCGCAGCCAGCCCTGCAGTTCGATGCCCTTGACCAGCGCGGCCAGAACATCGTCGCC
>CAZVDN010000182.1:0-2773 GCA_964625665.1 uncultured Streptomyces sp.
TTGGAGGTGTCTTTCATCGCCAGCACGGTCTTGGTCGCCGGAATCGCCATGCCGATCAGAATGATGAACGGTACCACGGTCCACGCGATTTCGACCATCGTGTTTTCGTGAAACTGTTCGGCCTTGTGGCCCACCGATTTGCGGTGGTGAATGATCGAGTAGGTCATTACGCCGAAAACCAGCACGAAGATCACGCAGCAGATCACGAAGATCAGGGTATGCAGATCGTAAATTTGATGCGCAATGGCCGACTGCGGGGTCTGCAGGTTGTAGCGATCAGCCTCCGCCACGGCCGGCACCAGCGCCGGAATCAATGCTGCCAGAAAATACTTTGACCACTTACTGATCATGCTTAACTCCAACGGTGCGTTAAATTCCTAAAGGAAGCTCCGCTCTACCATCTGTACGCCAGACCGCGCTTCCCTCAAGTTCAGGGAACAGTGCCGGAACGGAATTGCCAAATCCCCGACTGAAATTCGCTGCACGCCGCGCCGAATGTCGCAGACTTCAACCGGCTGGTGCGAAATCCATCCTCGAATTATTGTTACTCTGATATAAGTTGATATAAATCAGAGCTAACACCCGAAAAACTTGTTGGAATCTACCATAGAGACACTTTGTGCGGCAACCGAATATCCGCCTAATTCCCTCGGGATTAGGCTTGGTTTTGCACATTTTAAAGCCCGGTAACGAAATCTTGATCGGGTATTTCAGGATTCCTTGAATCGGTCTTCGGTTTTCGTGCCGAACTGGGCAAAATCAATTCCGTCCAACGGCAGCTCGCACAGTGTCGAGGGCGCATACGGCCACCGGGCCAGCAAAGCCGCCCCGAGCCGCCTTGAGAGCGACGCGACATTCTCGTCAACTGCGTCCATGCAGGGATCAATCGTGTTGGCGACCCACCCGGCAAGCACCAGTCCGCGGGCATTGATGGCCTGGGCCGTCAATAGCGCGTGGTTCAGGCAGCCCAGGCGCAGCCCAACCACCATGATGACCGGCAGTCCAAGGTGGGCAGCCAGCCGGGCACTGTCGAATTCGTGTCCGAGCGGGATGCAAAATCCGCCAGCCCCCTCGACGACCACCATGTCGGCAGTCGATGCGAGTTGATCAAACGCCGCACTGATTTTTTCCGTGCTGATCACCACGCCGGCGCGTTCGGCGGCGATGTGCGGTGCGATCGCCGGCTCGAAACAATAAGGATTGACCAGCGCGCGCGGCGCCGCAACCGCAGCGGCAGCCATCAGGGCCGCAACATCTTCGTTCAACAGGCCCTCAGCGTCACGCACCGCGCCCGCAGCAACCGGTTTCATGCCGACGGCGCGCACACCGGTTTTCGCCAGCGCGCGCAACAACGCGCAGGCGACGCGCGTCTTGCCGACCCCGGTATCGGTGCCGGTGACAAAAAATCCGCGCGGCGCGATTGCCTTGTTCCGCAACACCCTCAGGCTCCGCGAACCTTGATCGGAATGATCGGCCGGCCGTCAGCCGTAGTGCGCGGCTGCGGCGCCCAGGCATGCCCGTAGATCACCTCGAAGGTTGCCGGCAGCCGGTCATCACGTCGCCATTGTTCGTAATTGCGCTCGACGGCTGCAAGCGTGGCGCGCGCGCTGATGCCCTGCGGCCGGCCGGCCGTCACATTGTGTGCGCCGATCGCCTTCAAATCGCGCATCAGTGCGCGCACATCCTTGTAGGTCAGCGTCAAATGCTCCATGTCCATCACCGGATCGGCAAATCCGGATTGCACCAGCATGTCGCCCAGATCATGCAAATCGACAAAACGATTGACGTGCGTATGCGCGTCGGTGCCGCGGTAGGCCTCGCGCAATTCCTTCAGGGTGTCGGGGCCGAAGGTGCTGAACATCAGGAGGCCGCCTGGCGCCAGCACGCGGCGGAATTCCGCAAAAGCGTGCAGTGGATCGTTGACCCATTGCAAGGCCAGATTCGACCACAGCAGGTCAATCGCGCCCGAACCTAACGGCAGCCGCTCGATATCGGCACAAATGCCGCGCAACGCGCGACCGGACCAGCGGCGCAGCAGACCGCTGCGAGCGCAGGCACGTTCAACCATGGAGAATGCCAGGTCCAGCGCAAACACGTCGGCTGACGGATAACGCTTCTGCAAATCAGCCGTTGCATGACCGGTGCCGCAGCCCGCGTCGAGCAACCGCGCCGGCTGCTGGCGAACATAGTCGAGGCGCGACAACATGCGCGAACCGATTTCCCGCTGCAGCACGGCGGCACCGTCGTAAGTGGCCGCCGCGCGTTCGAATGACAAACGCAGCAGGCGTTTGTCGACTCTGGTTTCAGTGTCTTCCATCGAATTCCCTGATGCGTTTTGCCACCGCCGCTTCGCGCGTTGCGAACAGCGCGTGTCCGGTGGCGCCCATGCTTTCGAATTCAGCGCGCGGCAGCGCCACCGCGAGATATTCGCCGGCCGCGTGCGGCACCAGCGCGTCATTAACGCCATGCACGATCAACGCCGGTTGAACTATTTGCGCCAGATCCGCGCGCAAATCGATGTCGCGCAGCAAGGCCAAACCGAACGCCGGCGCATTACCGGCCGGCTCGCCACCCTGCTCAACCGACTCGCGCAACGCGCGCAGCACCGCGCGCGCCGCGGCATCGCCGTTCGCCTGCAGCGTCAGAAAACGCAACCGCGCGCGCGGCAGACTGGCATCGACATCGGCGACAAAACTGTCGAACTCACCCTGTTCCATGCCGCGCGTCCAGTCGCCGCCGCAGACAAAGCGCAGCGTGGTGGCGAGCAACACGA
>CAZVDN010000182.1:2783-7480 GCA_964625665.1 uncultured Streptomyces sp.
TGCGACGGATAGCGCCGCGCCCATGCCATGGCAATCTGCCCGCCGAGCGACCAGCCGCATACGCGCACGCGCGCCGGCAGGGCCGCCGCCAATGCGTCGATCACGGCGTCCAACGAATCCGCATTTACCGTAGCGCCGTCAACGCCATATCCGGGCATTTCCACCGCGTGCACGCGGTAGTCTGCAGCCAATGCAGCAGTCAACGTGCGCCACACCGCCGCATTCATGCCCCAGCCGTGCAGCAGCGCGAGATCGGGGCCCTGACCTTCAACATGAATCCGCAACGTCATGCGCGCGCGCCGATCGCCTGCAGTGCGTCAACAAGACGATCGACCTGCGCCAACGTGTGGCCGGCGCTGAGTGAAATCCGCAGCCGGGCCGTGCCTTCAGGCACGGTCGGCGGGCGGATCGCCGGCACCATCAGTCCCCGTTCCAGCAAGGCATCCGCCACGTGCATCGCCGCGTCTGTGGCGCCGATGAGCAACGGCTGAATCGCGGTGTCGGATGGCAGCAAACGCCACGGCAGGCCGGCACAGCCCTGCTTCAAGCGCGCCACCAGCCGCGCCAGCAATTCGCGGCGCTCACCTTCCGCCGCAATGATCTCAAGGCTCTTCAGCAGAGTATGCGCCAACATCGGCGGTGTTGCTGTCGTATACACATAGGGCCGCGCGCGCTGCAGCAGCCATTCGATCAACGCCGGCGCGCCGGCCACAAATGCACCGAATACACCGGCGGCTTTACCCAGCGTGGCCATGTAAATCACTCGCTCCGAGACCACGCCAAAATGCTGCAACACCCCCGCACCGGTGGCGCCGAGCACGCCGAATCCATGCGCGTCGTCGAGCAGCAACCAGGCGTCGTGGCGCTCGCACAATTCGAGCAAGGCGGGCACCGGCGCGATGTCGCCGTCCATGCTGAAAACAGCGTCGGTGACCACCAGCTTGCGCCGCGCCGGATGCGCCGCCAGTGCGCGTTCGAGCATGGCCAGATCGCCATGCTGATAACGCTTGAATTCGGCGCGCGACAACTGCGCCGCATCGTTCAACGAAGCATGATTGAGTTTGTCGGCAAAAACGGCATCGCCGCGCCCGACCAGCGCCGTCACCACGCCGAGGTTGGCCATGTAACCGGTCGAAAACAACAAGGCGCGCGGTAACGAAACAAACTGCGCCAGCGCCAGTTCGAGCGCGTGGTGCGCTTCGCTGTGCCCGAGAATCAAATGCGACGCACCGCCGCCGACACCATATCGCGCCACGCCCTCGCAGGCGGCCACACCCAACCTTGGATCGGCGGCGAGCCCGAGGTAATCATTGCTGCAGAACGCCACCACCTCGCGGCCATCCACCCGCGCCGCCGCCTGTTGCGGCGATTGCAGCAGCCGGCGCGTGCGCAGCAGGCCGCCCGAGTCCAGCGTCTCGAGTTGCGGCGTCAGCGCCGCGGCAGGCAGTTGCGCGGAAGACCCGGCAACCGCGCCGGCATCTTCAAGCGGCATGATTCAACATGCGGCCCGCATCGCGTGCAAGCCGAGCTTTTGCATCAGCGCGCGATCACGCTCGGCTTCGGGGTTGCCGGTGGTCAGCAGTTTGTCGCCGTAAAAAATGGAATTTGCGCCGGCAAGAAAACACAGCGCCTGAATGCCTTCGGACATTTCCTGACGCCCGGCCGACAGGCGCACCATGGCTTTGGGCATGGTGATGCGTGCGCAGGCGATGGTGCGCACGAACTCCAGCGGATCGAGCGCCGCCGTGCCGTGCAATGGCGTGCCTTCGACCTGCACCAGATTGTTGATCGGCACGCTTTCCGGATACGGGTCGAGATTGGCGATTTCAACCAGCAGCGCCGCGCGCGTGCGCCGTGTTTCACCCATGCCGACGATGCCGCCGCAGCACACGTTGATGCCGGCGGCACGCACCTTGTCGAGCGTGTCGTGACGATCATTCTGCGTGCGCGTCGAAATGATGTTGCCGTAGAACTCGGGGGCGGTATCGAGATTGTGGTTGTAATAATCGAGCCCGGCTTCCTTAAGTTGTTCGGCCTGCCCCTCCTTCAACATGCCGAGCGTCGCGCACGTTTCCATGCCGAGTTCGCGCACCGCCTTGACCATGCCCAGCACGCGATCGAGTTCGCGTTGCTTGGGCCCGCGCCACGCCGCGCCCATGCAAAAACGCGTGGCGCCGTTGTCGCGCGCAGCGCGCGCCGCCGCCACCACATCGTCAACCGAGAGCATGTCTTCGTTTTCAACACTGGTGTGATAACGCGCAGCCTGCGGACAGTAGCCGCAATCCTCGGGACAACCGCCGGTTTTGATCGACAGCAGGGTCGACATCTGCACCGCATTGGGATCGAAATGCTGACGGTGCGTGACCTGCGCGCGATAAAGCAGGTCGTTGAATGGCAGATTAAACAGGGCTTCAACCTGATCGACTGTCCAGCGGACGGCGCCCGTCCTGTCGGCGACAACAGTCGCGTCTGCGTTTTGACTCAATGTATCCATGAAAACGTCCGGAAAAATGCGGCTTGGGCGGGAAAAACTACTTTAGATCATGCGCTTCGCATCATCATTCATGCCGAATTGGTTGTCAAACCGTCGGCCGAAATTAATCGACCACTGCGTACATTTTGTGCACGCACTGTTGCCGCAGCAGTGCCTGCTGTGCACCGCGGCATCCGCCATGCGGCCCGTATGCGATGCCTGTCTCGCGCATCTGCCAGTCTTGACCCCGGTGCGCTGCCCGCAGTGCGCAACGCCGACGCCCCTCGGTGAAGTCTGCGGCGCCTGCCTCGCCGACCCGCCGGCGTTCCAGTCGGTTTCGGCAGCGTTTCAATACGCCTGGCCCCTGGCCACGCTGGTTCAACAATTCAAGTATTCAGGCAACCTCGCACTGGCGCGCGTATTGGCCGAAAGCATCTGCGCCAGCATTTCCGCCCCCGTTGATCTGATCGTGCCGATGCCGCTCGGGCCCGCGCGCCTGCGCGAACGCGGCTTCAACCAGGCACTCGAACTCTCGCGGATTGTCGGCGCGCATACGCGCACCCCGGTTGGCATCGATGTCTGTCGCCGCGTCGACGACCGTCCGCCGCAGGCTTCGCTGCCGTGGCGCGAGCGCGCGAAAAACATTCGCGGCGCGTTTGTTTACAACACCGATCTGTCCGGCAAAAGAATTGCCGTGGTCGATGACGTCATGACAACCGGCGCAACACTGCACGAAATCGCGCGCACACTGCGCAAGGCTGGCGCGCTTGAAGTGCACGGTTGGGTGGTGGCGAGAACGCTGAAGAAGGACTGAGAAGTCAGCAATCAGGCAATTCGTTATTGCCAATCGAAGGTTCACTCAATCCCGAATGCGTGACCCTGCTTACTGCAACTGCCGCAGCCGCTGATCGACAAACGCCTGCAATTCAGCGCTCAGCGAATTGCTCGCCCTGGCGCGCCGGAACGCATCCTGCGCCTCACCGTTGCGCCCGAGCGCCTGCAAAGAAATACCCATGCCCATCAGCCAGACGCCTGACTGCGGAGCAAGCCGCAGCGCGGCCTGATATTGCTCGGCGGCTTCACGATGGCGCGATTGCCGTTGCAGCAACGCAGCGTAAAACGCGAGATAGTCCGGACTGTTCTGCGCGCCCGCCGCCGACCCCTGCAGGGTTTCAATCGCGCCATTGGCGTCGCCGCGATCGAGCTGCAGCCGCGACAAGGCCATCGCAAAGCCCGCCTGGTTCGCATTCAGTTTCAACCCGTCACGCAACAGTTGTTCGGCTTCGGCATTGCGTTTGGCATCGACCAATAATCCGAACAACCCCTGACGCGCGCCGATGTGCGCCGGGTTGTGCGTCAATGATTGACGGAAGGATTCCTGCGCCTCGGCGAGCCGTCCCTGCGACAGGAAGGTGGCCGCTTCGCGATATTCGTTCTCGGCGATTTGCGCCGGCGTCAGCTGCTGCATGCGTTTGTCGATCTGCGCACCGCCCGCCGCGACCGGCGCCGCCGTGCCTGCGTTCACTTCGATCACGCGCGGCTTGGCGGCCGGCGGCACCATCGCAGCCGGCGCCGCGGGGGCAACAGGCGCGGGTAGTTTGATTTCCGGTGCCGATGTCGCGCTTTTGCCTGCCGGTGCCGGCACCGCTTCCGGCGCAATCACTGCCGCTGCAGTGACCGCAGGCTTGGCAGGCGGCGCTACCGCGGGTGGCAATGCGGGCGCCGGCGGCGTCGCAACGGCAGGCGGGCTGATTACAGGCGCGCGTGCGACCGGTGCCGCCTTGTTTGCCGGCACATTGGCGAGGTCCAGTGCCAGCCGTGAAACCGGTGCGTCACCGAGATATTTCGCGCCCTCGCCGCTGACCGGTGGCGGCGTTTCGGTTTTCACTGCCGGGCCGCGCGCTGCCATCCATTGCCAGACCGCGACCGCCACGACCAGCGCACCGCAAGCGGTAACCCACGGCCACCGGGAAGATTTTTCGCTCTGCGGCAATACGCGCACCTGGCTCGGCAGCGGGCCGCGTTCCTGCGCCGAGGCGCGCCGCTTTTCGAGGTCCTGCAACATCTGATTGATCAAGCTCATCGGCGACAACCCGCTTCTATTTCATCAACATCCAGCCGGCACTGCCGGCTGACACCAACAGCATCGCGACACCCAGCCACCACCAGTGCCGCTGCCGCGCCGCCGGCGTGTCGTTCGCCGCCGTGCGCACATGGTGCGGCA
>CAZVDN010000183.1:0-7345 GCA_964625665.1 uncultured Streptomyces sp.
ACGCCGGCAATCCGCACGAGGTCGCCACGCACGACGACCTGCGCCGCCTCGCCGTCAAGATCGAAAAGATCCTGCAGGGCGACGAGGCCGACGGCATCATCTTCGTGCAGGGCACCAACAGCCTCGAGGAAACCGCCTACTTTCTCAACCTCACGGTGCACAGCGACAAACCGATTGTCGTCACCGGCGCGCAACGTCCCTATACCGCCTTGTCTGCGGACGGCCCCCTGAATCTCTACAACGCCGTGCGTGTTGCGGTCGCGCCGGAAACGCGCGGTCAGGGCGTGGTGGTCGTGATCAACGATGAAATCAACGCAGCGCGCGAAGTCACCAAAACCAGCACCTATCGCGTGCAGACCTTTCGCAGCCGTGACATCGGCCTGCTCGGATATGCCGACCCCGATCGTGTCGTTTATTACCGTGCGCCGCTGCGCCGGCATACTGCGGCGTCGGAATTCAGCCTCGCCGGAGTCGACCGCATGCCTATTGTCGAGGTGCTCTACGTGCATGCCGGCTGTCGCAGCGGGCTTGCCGAAGCGGCACTGGCGGCGGGTGCGCGCGGCATCGTCATCGCCGGCTCCGGTGCCGGCTCGACCGGCAACCTCGCGACGGAGATCAACGCCATCGTCGCGGCCAAACGCGCGGTCATCGTGCTCAGTTCGCGCGTCGGTGAGGGCCGCGTGCTGCGCGAAAATAACTGGAGCGAGCCCGGCATGGTGGGTGCCGACAATCTGCCGCCGCACAAGGCGGCCCTGCTGCTCTCGCTCGCCTTGCTGAAAACGGATGATTCCGATGCCGTGCAGCAACTCTTCGACACGTATTGACACACCTGCCAACGGAGGAACCATGAACATCCTGTTCCGCAGCGCCCTGTTGCTGATTGCAGCTTCATACGCCATCGCCCAACCGGCGCCGATTCCGCGGCCGGCCGGTGTTCCCGAGTTGAATCTCCGCGCGGTGCCCGACGTTTTCAATCTGCCGGCCAACGCCAACTTCGGCGCGACCTCCAGTGTGGCGGTCAATTCCAAAGGCAACATCATCGTGCTCAATCGCGGCCCGCAGCCGCTGATGGAATTCGATGCCAGCGGCAAATTCATCCGCGCCTTCGGCGAAGGTCTGTTTACGCGGCCGCACGGCCTGCGCATCGATGCCGACGACAACATCTGGGCCACGGACGGCGGTGAACACGTGGTCTATAAATTCAATCCGCAGGGCCGCATTCAGATGGTCCTCGGTGTGCGCGGCACGCCGGGGGAATGGCACCCGGTCACCCCGCTGCGTCTTTTCACCGAACCGAACGATGTCGCCATCGCCGCCAACGGCGACATCTACGTTACCCAGGGCCACGGCGGCAAAGGCGAAAACCGTGTTCTGCGCTTCGATAAAAACGGCGCGCATCTGAAAAGCTGGGGCAAACGCGGCAGCGGCCCCGGCGAATTCGATGCGCCGCATGGCGTCGCCGTTGATGACAAAGGCCTCGTCTACATCGCCGACCGCGGCAACAAGCGCATCCAGATTTTCGATGCCGACGGCAACTTCGTGAAGGAATGGCCGCTGTTCGGCACGCCCTGCGGTCTGGTGATCCGCAACGGCAGCGTCTGGCTGGCCAACGGTCACGCCGGCCAGATCGTGCAACTCGACATGAACGGCAAGGTGCTCGGCATCACCGGCGGCCAGGGCAAGGGCGAAGGCCAGTACGGCGAAGCGCATTTTCTCGCACTGACGGCCAACAACGATATTCTCGTCGCCGACACACTGAACTGGCGCGTCACCAAGCTGGTAAAACGCTGAACGACGGCTGCGCCCGCCAACGGTGCACAACCGCGGCGCACGCACTGCATTGGCGCAAACGCCAGCGTCCGGCGGCCGCGTTGCCGGGAAAGCAACGCGTGGCACACGCGTTGCTTAGGTCGGGCGATTCGTGCGATAAACCCAACATGCCCTTAACCTACAGCCTCGCCGTCGCCGCACTGCGCGCAAAACTGCAAGCCAATACGCTGACGCCCGTCACCATTGCGCGCGACGTCATCGCCGCCCTCAATGAGGGTGACCGCCATCATGCCTGGATCCATCGCGTGCCCGATAACGCGATACTGGAACGCGCGCGGCAACTCGAAGCGGACCCCGCGGCACCTGCACTGCCGCTCTATGGCATACCGTTCGCCGTAAAAGACAATATCGATGTCGCAGGCCTGCCGACGACGGCCGCCTGTCCAGCCTTTGCCTACGTTGCCCAAGCCCACGCGGGTGTCGTGCAGCGCCTGCTCGATGCCGGCGCGATCCTGATCGGCAAAACCAATCTCGATCAATTCGCCACCGGGCTCGTCGGCACGCGTTCACCCTATGGCGCCGGACGCAATGCCTTCAATCCGGATTACATTTCCGGCGGCTCAAGCTCGGGTTCGGCGATTGTGGTCGCACTCAATCTGGTGAGCTTTGCGCTCGGCACCGATACCGCCGGTTCCGGCCGCGTGCCGGCCGGCTTCAATAACATTGTCGGCCTCAAACCGACGCGCGGCCTGCTCAGCGCGCACGGCGTGGTGCCCGCCTGCCGATCACTTGATTGCGTGTCGATTTTCGCCGGGACGACCGCAGACGCCTGGCATGTTTTTGAAACTGCGCGCGCATTTGATGCCGCCGACCCTTATTCGCGGAAACCGCAGGCATCGCTTCATCTGCCTGCCGACGGTTTTCGCTGCGGCGTGCCCCGCGATGACCAACTGGAGTTCTCCGGCGATACGGAAAGCGAACGGCTCTATCGCGCCGCATTGGCACGCATTGCGGCCAGCGGCGGCACGCTCGTTGAAATCGATTACGCGCCCTTGCGCGAGACCGCCGCGCTGCTTTATCAGGGCCCGTGGATCGCCGAGCGGCTGGCGGCCATCGGCGGGTTCTTCCGCGATCACGCCGCCGACATGCTGCCGGTAACGCGCGACATCATCGGCACCGCCACCAGATTTTCCGCGGCCGACGGCTATGCGGCCCAATATCAGCTTGAGACGCTGCGACGCGCCGCCGCGGCGGAGTTCGCCAAAATCGACGTGCTGGCCGTGCCGACGGCGCCGACGATTTACACGATCGCGGCGGTCGAAGCCGACCCGCTGAAACTCAATTCCAACCTCGGCTATTACACCAATTTCGTCAATCTGCTCGATCTGGCCGCCATTGCCGTCCCCGCAGGCATGCGCGCCGATGGATTGCCCAACGGGTTGACGCTGATAGCACCGGCGCGCAGCGAACCGCTGTTGTGCGAACTCGGCGACCGCCTGCACCAGGCCGCCGGCCTGCCGGTCGGCGCAACGCAATTCCCGCTGCCGAAGCCCCCGCTGCACTGGCGCGACCCGGCAGGCGATGCCATGGTGCACATTGCTGTGGTCGGCGCCCACCTGTCCGGAATGCCGCTCAATTATCAGCTGATCGAACGCGGCGCGGTGCTGGAGAGCACGGTACGGACCGCGCCGAATTATCAGCTTTATCTGTTGCCCGACAGCAAACCGGCCAAACCCGGTCTGGTGCGCTGCGGCGACGGCGCCGGACACTGCATTGAAGTTGAAATCTGGCGCATGCCCGTCGAACATTACGGGAGCTTTGTCGCGGCGATACCGCCGCCGCTGGGCATCGGCACGCTGCAGCTATTTTGCGGCGGCGCGGTGCAGGGCTTCGTCTGCGATCCGACCGCCATCGGCGGCGCGCAGGATATTTCAGCGCACGGCGGCTGGCGCAATTTCATCGAGTCCACACGCCACAACAAAAAACAATAGCGGTTTCCCGCCGAGGCGCAGCCTGCGCAAAGTGGGACTACCCTGTTTTGCGTCAGAACAAAATTCCCTGCAGGTCATGCTGCACTGCACAGCGCTTTGCTTTGCTCTGCATCAACATCCCGCTGCCGAGCGCGGCCTATCGTTTCCTGCAGGGCGAAAACCGGCAATCAATCGAACAATCGATCAGCATGATTTCGAGGAGCGCGGCCATGACCATCAACGCAATCCACGGCGCACAGAATCAGGAAGAAGTGCTTTTGCTGTTGAACGAATATGTCGACCTCTCGCGGGCGCGCGGCCGCGGCCGGCTGTTCCCTGCGCTGCAACCAACGCTGCCAATGAGCGACAGCCATGCGGTGCGCGCGCATTTCGAATATCTGCTGCGCGAACTCGACGCGGCGTCACGCAATCTCGACGATTACACCCGCGACATCCTGCACGAAGCCGTGCATGTCTTCGGTGCTGCGCTCGAGCAGTTGCTGAGGCTGGAACGCCTGCAACACGCGCAAATCGCCGCCTGAACGGCGCGCTGCATTTAGTGGCCGCCGCCTTCCACCGCACAACCGTCGGCGCGCCAGCGCAGCATGCCGCCGGCGAGGTTTGCCACCTCGCCGAAGCCCGCCTTCTGCAACACCGTCACCGCCTGGGCTGAACGCGCGCCTGAACGGCAGACCGTCACCACCGGTTTGTCGCGGCTGATTTCACCGGCACGGCGGGCGAGTTCGCCGAGCGGAATCAGTTTGGCACCCGCGATGTGTCCGAGCGCGCCGCTGAATTCCGCGGCCTCGCGCACATCGACGACTTCCACGCGCTCGCCGAGTTCCTCCAGCGTATGCGGCTGGATTTCCCAGAATCCGCCGAAGGTAAATGTCAGCGGCGCCCACTGCGGCTCGTTCATGTCCGGCAACCCGGTGTCGGGTCGCCCGCATTGCAGATTGGCCGGCACTGCAACATCCATCTTTTTCGGGTGCGGCAGACCGAGGTTGTTCATATAGCCGGCAAAGTCATCGACACTGACGTCGCCGCCAAGGCGCGGATTGTGCGCGCGTTCTTCGGCCACGCTGGTCACCGTCAGGCCGCGATAATCGTGCGCCGGATACAGCAAACAGGCCGCGGGCAGCGAAAATATCTGCTCGCGCACCGAACGGAACATCGCCCGTGCGTCGCCCTGCTGGAAATCCGTGCGGCCGCTGCCGCGAATCAGCATGCAATCGCCGGTGAACGCCATCGACTGATCGTCCAGCACATAGGTCATGCAGCCATTGGTGTGACCCGGCGTTGCACGCGCCTCGACAAACCGCTTGCCAAACAGCACATGCTCGCCGTGCTGCAACAGGCGGTCGGCCCCGGCGGCACCGCTCACCGCCGCCAGCGCAATTGCGCAACCCGTTTTCTGCTTGAGCAGCCAGGCGCCGGTCACATGGTCGGCATGCACATGCGTATCCAGCGCCCATTTAAGCGTGAGCCCCAGTTCGTTCAGCAAAGCGGCATCGCGGTGCACCTGTTCGAACACCGGATCGATCAGCAGCGCTTCGCGGCTGGCGCTGTCCGCGAGCAAGTAGGTGTAGGTCGAGGACGAGGCGTCGAACAACTGCCGGAAGATCAGCATTTCCAAACTCCATCAAGAAGCAGTCATTGATTGTGCGGCGGACGCTCCGGGACGGCAAGCAATTGCGCTATCATCGGCCTGCCAACGGCGCACAGACGCCGCAATCCGGCCGGCCGCACGAACGGGCGCGCCGCAAACCCGACAGAGACCCATGACCACCATCACAGAACAATTCATCGACTGCCTCGATGCCGTCCGTTACGACAGTCTGCCGCCCGCCGCCATCGACATGGCACGCCAGGTCACACTCGACGGCATCGCCGTCATTCTGGCCGGTTCGACCGAGCCGCTCGGTGTGGGCCGCATTTCGATCGCCTATGCGCGCGAGACCGGCGGCAATCCGCAGGCCAGCGTCATCACCGGCGGCTTCAAGACGTCGATGGCCAATGCCGCCTACGCCAACGGCACCATGGCGCATGCGCTGGACTTCGACAACACCTGGTATCCGCTTAATCACCCCACTTCGCCGACGCTGCCCACCATTCTGGCGCTCGCCGAACATCACAAGTTTTCCGGCAAGCAGATCATCGAGGCCATCGCCGCGGCTTTTGAAGTACAGGGCCGCGTGCGCCTCGCCTCCACCGGCCTCAAGACCGGCCAGGGTTTTCACAAACCGGGAACCACCGGCACTTTCGGCGCCACGGCAGCCGCCGGCAAACTGCTCGGCCTGAACAAACAACAAATGCTGATGGCCTTCGGGCTCGCCGGCTCGCGCGCCGGCAGCCTGTCGATCAATACCGGCTCGATGACCAAATCGTCCCACTCCGGTCACGCTGCACGCATGGGCCTCGAATGCGGCGTGCTCGCCAAAATGGGCTGGACGGCGAGCGCCGACGTCTTCGGTCCGAAAGGGTTCTTCGACACCTTCTTTCACGGCGACGCCAAACCGGAACTGCTGGTCGAAAACTTCGCCAAACCGCTGCGCATGGTCGATCCCGGTGTCGGCTTCAAAAAACATCCGAGCAACTACTTTACGCACCGCCCGATCGATGCAGCCCTCGCCCTGCGCGAGGAACACCGGCTCAAACCCGCCGACATCGACAAAGTCACGGTGACCTTTCCGCGCTTCGATTACGTCAACCGGCCGCAACCGGAGACCGGCCTCGACGGCAAGTTCAGCGTGCAGTACACCACCGCCCTCGCCCTGCTCGACGGCGAAATCAGCGTTGATTCCTTTACCAACGAACGGCGCTTTGCACCGGACATCGTCGCCCTGCTGCCGAAAATCGAACTGCGCATCGACGACAGCATCCCCGCCGACTTCGACCACATGCATGTGATCGTCGAAGTCACGACGAAGGGAGGCAAAAACCTCCTTAAACGCGTCGACAAGCTGTCTGGCTGGGTCGGCTCGCCGCTGACGCGCGAACAGCGCCTGAAGAAGTTTTACTCCTGCTCACGGCGCGTGCTGGACGATGCCACGGCAAACCGCGTGCTCGAAGCCGTCGAGAAACTGGAAACACTGAAGGACATCAACGGCGTCATGGACATCCTGCGCTGCGATGGCGGTGTGAAATGAGCAAACGCTACAAGGTTGCCGTTGTCGGCGCCGGCATCAGCAACAGCCCGGACGGCCGCGAACGCTGGGCGGTGCGCGCCCACCTGCCGGCCCTGAAAGCGCTGCCAGAATTGTTCGAGACGGTGGCGGTGTGCACGACGCGGATGGAAACCGCCAACGCCGCCGCGCAGAAATTCGGTGTGCCGCATGCCTATGACAGCGTCGAGCGCATGCTCGCCGAGCGTCCCGAGATCGACATCGTCTGCGTCAGCGTGCGCCCCTCGGTGCATCATGAAGTCGTGATGGCGGCATTGAAGGCAGGCAAACACGTTTATTGCGAACATCCGCTGGGCATCAACACGCAGCAGGCACGCGAGATGTACGAACTGGCGCGCGCGAAGAATGTGCGCACCATCGTCGGCCACGAATACCACTACGAACCGGCCGCTCTGCAAATGGCGGACATGGTGCGCAGCG
>CAZVDN010000184.1:0-4432 GCA_964625665.1 uncultured Streptomyces sp.
CTTTGGTTACTTTCTTTGGCCGTTCAAAGAAAGTAACCAGCCGCCGGGCTGCCCCCGGCGAACTTGAAGCACCGCGCAGCAAAAAATATGCGCCGCAATCCTCCCATCCCGGCGCGCGGACTCGTTACCGGCGAAGCCGGCCGTTCGCGGGTAGCGCGCCTTGCAATCGCTCCCGCCCCGGATCGCTTCGCGATTGCCGTGTCGCGATTGCTTCCCCCTCAAAAGGGGAAGGAGAAAAACCTGAGCACGCAGAATTACTTCTTGGCGTCTTTCCACTCCCGCCACCCCGAGAGCAACGGAAAATACAGTCCAAGCATGGTCGGGCTTTCCCCGAGCGCCATCGCATACCGCATCAACTGCTTCTCGTAACGCGTGCGTTCCTGATCCAGAAAGGCCTCTACATCCCCGCCCTCGTGACCGCTGGTCTTGTAATCGACGATCCAGCGTGTGCCGTCATCATCACGGAATATGCGGTCCATGATGCAGCTGAAAGTGATGCCGTTGGCGGCGACCCGCATGCGGTATTCGCTTTTCGCATCGGCATGCGCGCCAAGCAGCCAGCGGCCGCGCTCATCGGCCAGCGTCTGCGCCAGCGCGCGCACGGCGCGCACGGCGGCCTCATTGCAGGCATCGTGCGGCACACCGCGGCGTTCGAGTTCGCTGGTCAGACGCGGCTTCAATGCCTCAACGCGTTCGCGCGTCCAGCCGACGAGTCCATCGTCGGCGATGCGCTGCATCCAGCGGTGCACCACTGAACCGATGTGGCGGGCCGTCTCGCCGACCCAGGAAAATTCAATGACCTCGTTCTGCTGCTGGGCAACGGCCGGCGCGCGCCAGTTGGCGGCAGGAGGCGGCACAGGCAAGGTGAATCCGTCAGGGAAACGCGACAACCTGTCGGGCTGCGGCGTCGCCGGTGCGGGTGGCGCCACTTGTGCGGCTGGTACACCGACATGATCGGCGGCAAACGACCACAGCGGATGCAGCAAGGACCGCTTGCCCGGTGCTTTTGCATCGCCATCGTCAGCGCGCTTGATGCAGCCAAGCAGATGCAGGCGCGTTTTGGCGCGCGTGGCAGCGACGTACAACAGGCGGCCCGATTCGAGGTCTTCGGCGGCGCGTTCCATGCGGCGCACATATTCGTAACAGGGATCCTTGTCACCGCCGGATTCGTGGATCGGCGCCAGCAGCAGGCCGGCATCCGGCAACTGCTTCCACAGAATCAGCGGCGGAAGGTTGTTGCGCGGCGCGCGGTCCAGACCCGGCACGATCACGGTGTCGAACTCGAGCCCCTTCGACTTGTGCACGGTCATGATCTGCACCGCGTCGTCACCGGCCTCGAGATCGGGCAGGGCAAACAGTTTCTCGAGGCTTTCCGCAAAGGCATCAGGGTCGGCGATATCGCCGGCTTCTTCGATGCGTTCGAGTTCGTCGAGGAACATCGCGCCGTCTTCGATTTCAGTGGCGTCACGGCAACAGGCCGGGCCGCCACGCGCGAGCCACACACCTTCAACCGCGTCGCGCAGATTGCCGCGCAGGCGGTTCGCCAGTGCCGGCTCGAGGATCGCCACGACACGCGCCACGCGCGCCTGCGCGCCGGCATCGAGGTGTGCCACGCGCGATGCGTCGCGCATCAGGTCCCACACCGCCTCATCGGCGCCCTCGGCCAGCAGCGACAGATCGACCGGCGTCAGACCGCACCACGGCGCGCGCAGCAGCGCGAGCCAGGCAATGCGATCGGCGGGGTGCGTCAAGGCGCGCGTCAGCGCGAACAGGTCCTGCACGACCTGCTTCTCGCCGAGATGTTCGATCTCGACGGCGCGAAAGCGTATGCCCGCCGCCTGCAGCGCCGGCACGATGTGATCGAGGTGACCGCGATTGCGCACGAGGATGGCGATCGAACCCCTGGCATCGGCAGCACGCGCGGCCTTGATGACCTCGACCACGCGCGCGGCCTCATCGGTGCGCTCGTCAAACAGATGCCAACCGACCGCCTCGCCGGCGCTGCGCGGATGGTGCGCGACCGACGGCGCATAAGGCACCGCGCCGGCCGTCGCGTCTTCGCGCGATGGCAGCACCGCCGGGAAAGTCGCATTGACCCACTCGACGATGCCGGCCTGCGAGCGGAAGTTGGTTTTCAGCTGCAGGAATTCCAGCGGAATGCCGCCGATGCCTTCATGGCGCGCCTGCAGAAACAAGCCGACCTCGGCTTCGCGGAAGCGGTAGATCGACTGCATCGGATCACCGACCACAAACAGCGTGCGCCCGTCATCGGCCTGCCAGCCGGCCGTCAGCCGCTCAAGCAGCTCGCGCTGACTGATCGAAGTGTCCTGGAATTCGTCGATGAGAATATGTTTGATGCCGACGTCGAGCGAGAGCAGCAAATCGGTCGGCGCATCGGGCTCGCCCAGCGCGCGCACCGCGCCCTGCGCGATTTCGGTGAAGTCCGCCTGTCCGCGTTCAGCAAACACCAGTTTCAATTCAGCCACCGCGCGCGGCAGCAATGCCAGCATGGCACTGAGCACCGTCCATTGCGCCTCGGTGTACTGCGCGGGCGGCAAATTCAACAATGAAGCCAGTGCCTGCAGGATGCGGCCATCGCGGTCTTCCGCTTCCAGCGCCTGCGCGCGTTTGTTGCGTTTGCGCCAGGTGAACGTTTTGGTCAGCAGCTCTGCGGCCAGCTCGGCGCTGGCATCCGGCAGTAATTCACGCGCAACCGCTGTGAAGCGCTCGCGCTCGGCGGCAAACGCCGCTTCGAGTTCCGCGCGTTCCGGCGCCTGACCTGTCTTGCGCAGCCACTGATCGCGCCGCCCCAGCATGCCAGCCACCAGATCAACCGCCGCGGCGACATCGTTGTCGAGGTGGGCAAGCAGCGTTTCGGCCGGCGCGTTGCGCGGTTCGAGCGCGAAGGTGCGGCGCGCGGCTTCCTCGTAAAGGGCTTCGGGCTTTTCCGCGGTCTCGGGCTGCGCGCCGAATTTCGCCAGCACCGGCATCTGCCGCGTCAGCGATGCACACAAGGCGTCGATGGTCTGCACACGCATGCGCGACGAGATGTCTGCCGCCGCCATGCCGGCGACCGGCGATTCGGCAAGCGACTTCAAAATGCGCTGCTTCATTTCCGCCGCCGCCTTGCGCGTGAAGGTAATGGCGAGGATCTCCTCCGGCCGCTCGACGGTCCGCAGCAGTTCCAGATAACGCCGCACCAGCAGTTCGGTTTTGCCCGAGCCGGCCGGCGCCTGCACGATGAAGGAGCGACGCGGGTCGAGCGCGTCGGCGCGTTCGCGCGCGTCGGCGATGTCGGTTTTTTCCGGCGCTGCGCTCATTCGGCAGTCGCCTCTTCGAACTCGCCGTCTTCGTCCTCGATGGCGGCAAGCCGTTCGTGCACGCGGCACAGCGGACGCAGATCGCAGTATTTGCAGGTCTTCAGACCGCGTTTGGGATCGACCTCCGCCACACCGGTGGCAAACTCCGTGCCGAGCGCATCGAGATTTTTCTGCCAGATCTCCGGCCAGCCGGCCCACGAATCGAAAGCCTTGACCTTCGGCAGCAGCTTGTCCTCTTCCGCGATGCCGATGAATTTCATGTCGCCGGTTTTGACGCGCGCATAGGCGATCGCTGCAATTTTTTCAGCGGCACCGAGTGCGTAAAGCGGCATCTGCGGATCGTCGGGTCGATCTTCGAGCCAGTCTTTCGACGTCGCGCGGCCGGTTTTGTAATCGATCAGCACATGGCCGCCGACATCGAGTTTGTCCATGCGGTCGATGCGGCCGTGCATTTCCAGCCCCGCAGCATGCAGCGTGCGGCGTTCTTCGCGCGCCACCACCTCGAAGCCACCGCGCGCGCGTTCGACCTCCAGCCACTCGCGCGCGAGCTTGGCGAGGCGCACGCGCTCGAGGTCGGCGAGCCGCCCGTCGAGCGCGCCGGGACGGTCGTTGCGCACCTTGTTGACGGCGGCTTCGGCGGCGAGTTTGATCGCCTCGTCCAATTCATCAGTTGCGATCGTATCGAGACGCGCTTTGGTTTTGAGCGTGCCCCACAGTTCCGCCATCAAGGCATGCAGCAGATTGCCGCGATCACGCGCGTCGAGGCCTTCGGCAGGCGTTTCCAAACCGTTGGCACGCAGGCGGTGATGCGCGAAGGCACGGAACGGACAGGCGGCCTGATCAGCGAGCACGCGTGTGCCGCCGCTGACGGTCTTTTTCGCGTAAGCCGGTGCGGCGCCGTCCGGAATATCTTCAAGCGCGCGCGCCGCATGCAACACGGCGCGATAGTCAGCTAAAGCTGCCAGTTCTACATCGCCTGCCGGAACATCGGCGATCAACGCACTCGGCGTCAGCACGCGGTCCTGCTCGCGCAGGGCATGCGAAAACACAACTTCATCGGCCGACTGAAGCCAGCCTTCGGTGATGCGTCGATCCAGCGCCAGCGCAGTCTC
>CAZVDN010000184.1:4442-7335 GCA_964625665.1 uncultured Streptomyces sp.
GCCTTCTTCTGCAGGGCCACCGGAATGAACGGGTTCGGGCGCGCCGCCAGCGGCCACGCCTCGTCAGTGAGACCACTGACCCACAAATGGTCAAACTCCATGCCGTCGGATTCAAGTATGCCGAGCACCTGCACCGGCGCGTCGATGGCCTCGGGCTGGAACAACGCATCGCTGCAGAGTTTGCGCAATTTGCCCAGCGCCTGCGCCGCGGTCATGCGTGGCGCAATGCGTTCGAGCCGCGCCAGTTCGCCGAGCATTTCATGCCATTTGGCGCGCGTCTGGAATTCATTCGAATCGAGCGCGCGCTCGCCGGGGAATCCGGTCGCCTCAAGACAGGCCGAAAAGTAGCGGCCCCATTCGTGCGGCGAACGCGCCCCGGTAGGCTGCGTTTCCGTAATTGTATAAAGCGCCGCCAGACGCTCGCGCAGCAAGGGGCAATGCGTGACGGCAGCGGTCAAGCGCAGCAGCGTGACGCGCGCCGGCAGGCGGCCGCGCCAATTCGCATCAAGACGCGCGCGCACCGTGAATTCGGCCGCGGCGCCGCCGATAAAGGGCGAACGGACCAAACGGCTCGCCAGCGCAAAATCGATTTCACCGAGCGCGAGTTCGAGCACCCCGATGGCCGCATGCACCAGCGGATAGTCGGTAAGCGGCAGCCCCAGCGAGAGATTAAACGGCAGTGCGAGCGCGTCGGCATTCGCACCGGGCACCGCCCAGGCCGGTGCCAGCACACGCGAAAACACGCGGTTCACTTCACGACGGCGTTGCTGCAAATCGGGCACGACGATGCCGATGCGCGGATAAACAACGGGACCTGCCTGATCGGCAAGGCGCGCATGCGCCTCTTCAAGGCGCGTGCGTGCCCAGCGCGCGGCGGTTTCGAGTTCGTCGCGCGCGGAAGCGCGTGTCACACGCCTGACCGTGCCCGCCGTGCGCGCCGGCCGGCTGATACAAACCTCGATGCCCTGTCCTGCACAGGCCCGCAGAAAATCGCGCGTCTGCGGCGGCATGATTTCGAATCCGTGCACAATCAGCGTCTGCGGCTTCGACACGACTTCGCCGGCCAGCAGTTTGGCCACGACATCAGGCAAACGTGCGCTGTCGAGTTCGCCGCCGGCGCGTTTGGCATAGGCGCGCGCCCACTCGGCGAATGCGCGCGCATCGTCGTTGCCGGGAAACAGTTCCAGCGCGCCATCGATGCGCCAGGCATGCGCCAATCGCCAGGCATCCTGGCATTGAACCGCGGCGCGCGCCGGCGACAGCAGTTCACTGCTCCACGCGCTGGCCGCAATGACTTCTTCCCACAACGCCTGCTCCTGCGCCGGGGCGAGCAACTGCGGTGTCGCCGCCGCGCGGTCCGAATAGGTTGCGGCCTCCCACAAACGTTCGTAAAAGGCATTCAGCGGCAGAATGTCGGCCGCTTCCCACGCGATGAGCCCCGCAGCGATGCGCGTCGCATCAAACGCCCGCGCCAGCTCCTGCGCGAGACGGCGATTGGGCGTGACAACGCTCACCGTTGCCTGCGCGCCCGCGGTCAGGCGCGCGAAGACCTCGGTCTTGCTGAGAACGGGGAAGGCGGGATTTGCGGCAGTATCTGACATCCGGCGCATGATAGCGCCGAAAGTGGCTCACCACATGAGCCGGTCTGCACTGCGATGCAACGGCGGCGGCGCGGGCACTGACCCGCGCCGGAGGGAGGAGGCTTACTTCTCGAGCAGGTGTTTCTTTTCTTTCTTCTTCGCCCACTCATCGGCGTCAGCCGGTGCGTCTTTCTTCTCGATGATGGGTTTCCAGACTTTCGACAGCTCGGCATTCAGCGCGGTGAATTCCTTTTGCGAATCCGGCACGTCGTCTTCGGCAAAAATGGCCTCGACCGGGCATTCTGCGACGCACAGCGTGCAGTCGATGCATTCATCCGGGTCGATGACGAGGAAATTGGGGCCTTCGCGAAAACAATCGACCGGGCAAACATCCACGCAGTCGGTGTATTTGCACTTGATGCAATTCTCGGTGACGACGTAAGTCATGGTAATCCTTGGCTTATTGTGCCGCCCCGTCGGAATGCGGGCAGCGTTCAGGCCGGCATTTTAGCAGAATCGATCAGCGTGCCGCAGCACGGCCCGGCGCGCTTCCCACGCGGCGTTGTTTTTTGCTAGCATAGGCTCATTCCGTTGCAGCGCCGCCTGTTGCGTTCAATGAACGTTAAACCGGCGTCCAATTCCCCCGCGGCAATGCCATCAATCCAGACAGCAGGAGCCCCAGCATGAGCGAACACATCCACCACGTGACCGACGACAATTTCGACGCCGAAGTCCTGCAGTCGCCGACCCCGGTGCTGGTCGATTACTGGGCCGAATGGTGCGGCCCCTGCAAGATGATCGCGCCGATTCTGGACGAAGTGGCCAAGGACTACACGGGCAAGCTCAAAATCGCAAAACTCAACATCGATGAAAACCAGGCGACCCCGCCGAAATACGGCATTCGCGGCATTCCGACCCTGATGCTGTTCAAGAACGGCAATGTCGAAGCGACCAAGGTGGGCGCGGTGTCGAAATCGCAACTGGCGGCTTTTATTGACAGCAATATCTGAACTCGTTAACCTTCCCTCCAATTCTCCGGCATCCGCTCCCTTGAGTTGAGCGCATAAGATGCCGGCGCCGGGCGCAAGCCCGGCCCGTTGTTCTTCCAGACTCTCCCCAACTTCCCCGATTTCGTAACAGTCCGCAGCCGCAAGACCGCAGCACCGTCACACCTCCGCAAGTCCGAGCCACACCCCAACTCCATCAATAAATCCTCCCCTTTATGCATTTATCCGACCTGAAAAATCTGCCCGTTACCGAACTGGTGGAAATGGCCATCGCCAAAGAAATCGAAGGCGCCAGCCGCCTGCGCA
>CAZVDN010000185.1:0-6423 GCA_964625665.1 uncultured Streptomyces sp.
CCTGGTCGGCTACACCCACCCATGCAAGTTCACAGGACAGCGCGCCGGCCAATGTGGCGCGCGCGAGTTCGGGCGTATTGTTCTTCTGGCTAAGATGGGCGGCGATCACATGGCGCAATCGGTCACGGCCGAGACTGGCGAGCAGATCCGCCGCCGCGCCGTTCGACAGATGGCCGAAGCGTCCGCCGATGCGCTGCTTGAGCCTTTCCGGGTAACTGCTGTCTTGCAGCAGCTTCGGATCGTGATTGCATTCGAGAACAATGGCGTCGAGATTGTCGAGCACGGAAACCATGTGCGGCGTCTGCGAACCGGCGTCGGTCAACAGACCAAGGCGGCGGTCCCCGTCGCCGAATACAAACTGCGAGGGCTCGCGCGCATCATGCGGAACGGTATAGGGCTCGACCTCGATGGCATCGATCGCGAATTTCTGCGCACAATCGAATACCCGGACATTCTCGATGCCGGTAAGGCTTGAGATCGAAGCCTGCAGCGTACCGTAGGTCAGCCAGACCGGCGTTTTGAATTTGCGCGCGAACCGCGCAACGCCGCCGACATGATCGTCGTGTTCATGCGTCACCAGAATCGCATCGATCGATTCCGCGGCAATCCCCAGACGCGCAAGACGCGCCACGGTATCCGCCAGTCCGAAGCCGCAATCGGCCAGGATCCGCGTACCGGCGGACTCGACAAGCAGACCATTGCCTTCGCTGCCGCTGCCGAGCGATGCAAACCGCATCATGCGCGCACGCCGCCCCGCCCGCCGGTCAGCGGCCTTGGGAATGTTGACGGTGTATGGTCTCTGGGGTCGGACGACGCCTTGCTGCTCACGCGCCGCGCCCTACTTCAGCTGATCGTAGAGCAGCGAGAGTATGCGGCCCGCCGTATCGGATTTTTCAACCACGCCGTCCTTGCCGAGTACACTGACCTGGCTGGTGGCATCGGCGTCTTTGACCTGAATGCGGAACTGGTCGCTGGGTGCACCTTTTTTATCCGACTTGGCAAACGGATTGAGCTTGGCCAGAAAGCCCGGCTTGTCGCCCGTCTTGTTGTCGGCATCCGGATCGACATAACGCACGAAATAGATGCCTTTCGAACGATCGCGGTCCTCGACGGTAAAACCGACACGGTCAAGCGCAAGACCGACGCGCCGCCAGGCGCGGTCGAACTGGTCGTCAACGGTCAGTTGTCCGCTGCCGTCCTTGCTTTTGATCAGCGTCGCGCGCAGCACCGGTTTGGCGCCGGACGCCACCTCGGTTTTGGCACGTTCCTGCTGCACGCCGAAGCGGGTCATCAATCGACGCAGCATTTCCGCTTCGAGTTCGGGATCCGGCGGGCGCGGCTGCCAGCGCGTGTCCTTGTTGCCAAGGCTGCTGGTGGTGGTCGTATAGACCTCCTCCATGCCGCGGTGACTGATGTAGATTTCGGTCGTCCCGGGCTCACTGCCCCGTTCAAGCCGCGTGCGGAATTTGTCGCGTTCGGCGGTCGAATAAACGCTGTCGAGCAGACGGCCGAGCAAGTTGCGGATCGCGCCGCCGTCGACCTTGGCGCGGTTTTCCGCCCAGTCGGTTTCCATGACGCCGGCGTCCACGTGTTCGACGTTGACGATAAATCCGACCTCCTGCCAGAACTGTTTGGTCACGTTCCAGACCGCGTCAGCATCGCCCTTGACCACCAGCCAGCGCTGCGACCCCGAGCGCTCGATGCGCGCGTTGTCTTGCGACGGCAAAACCATCGCCGCGGCAGGACTGGTACGCCCGCCGCGCTCCTTGTTGTAATCGGACGCGCTCGCGCCGCTGCGGGTATTGATATCCGGTACCGCGAAGCGGTCGTCGGCGCCGGGCTTGGTCAAATCGGGCGGAATTTCAAGTGGCGGCAGTTTGGCACTCTGCGATTTGTAATCAACCTTGTCGCTTTGAAGCGTCGGCAGACTGCTGCACCCCGCCAGCAGCAGCGGCAGCAGCAATAGTCCCGTGATGATATGGGTCCGCTTCATTTTTGCACCTTGGTCAAATTTTGATTCCGGCCTGCTGCATGGCGGATCGCACACGCTCGAAACAGTTTTCGGAAAGCGGTGTGAGCGGCAAGCGGATGCCGTCGCCGATCTGTTTGGTTTGCGTGAGGGCCCACTTGACCGGAATCGGGTTGGCTTCGACAAACAGATGACGGTGCAGACCGAGCAGCCGGTTATTCAGTTCGCGCGCGCGGGCGAGGTCCGGTTTCAGGGCCGCCAAACACATATCGTGCATCAGGCGCGGCGCGACGTTGGCCGTCACCGATATCACGCCCTGACCACCGAGCAGCATGAGTGCCAGCGCGGTCGCATCGTCGCCGCTGTAGACCGAAAAGCCGGCCGGCGCCTGGCGCAGCAGATCGCTGCCACGCTCGAGATTGCCGGTCGCATCCTTGATGCCGACGATGTTCGGGATCTGCGCCAGTCGCAGCATGGTTTCATTGGCCAGATCGGCCACAGTACGGCCCGGCACGTTGTAGACGATTTGCGGAATATCGACCGCTTCGGCAATGGCGCGAAAATGGCGGTAGAGGCCCTCCTGGGTCGGCTTGTTGTAGTAGGGCACGACAGAGAGGCTCATGTCCGCGCCAACCTGCTTGGCATAGGCCGACAGTTCGATGGCTTCGCGCGTGGAATTGGCGCCCGTGCCGGCAATAATCGGCACGCGCCGGTTGCCATGCTCGACCGCGGTCTTGATCAGCAGGTGATGCTCGTCAAAATCAACGGTCGGCGATTCGCCGGTGGTGCCGACCACGACGATGCCGTCGGTGCCCTCGGCAATGTGCCAGTCGATCAGTTTGCGGAAGGCGTCCAGGTCCAGACTGCCATCCTCGTGCATCGGCGTGACGATCGCCACTATGCTGCCGGTCAATGAAGCCATCTATCGGATTTTCCTGAATAATTGGTCGGTTACCCGCGACTTAACCGCAGATTCTACCGCATTCGGGAATGGCCCAACCAATGCTTCTGACAGACTTGCGCCCCGGAGGTTGCATCGAAGGCCCGCGGCAAACCGCGCCCGCCCCCAATGCGCCGGAAAAATTCAGGCTTGCTGACAACAGTACAGGCGGGCCAGCAAGGCATCGACCTCGCTGCCGTCGACCGCAGGCGCACGCGTACGCTGCAGGGGCTCTGCCACGGCCAGAGCCAGCGGGTTCCAGTTCGCGCACAGGATCTCCTCCGCATATTGCAGAGTCGCGTTTGCCGATATGCCGTTTTCGCCGGAACCCATGTCATCACCCCGATTGCGCACCTCGCGCATGCCTGATTACGGCACGCGGGCGCCCTTACTGAAGGCAACGCACGAACGGCGAAAAAGGTTACAGCGGCGACGAATTTTCCCGAGGGGGCCGCACGGCACAGATTCGCTGCATCATCGCCGGCTTGGGGGTATCGACGTACAGGTCCTCATAAGCCAGCACCTGCAGGCACCCGCGCACCCGCTCAAGCAATTCGCCCGATTGCAGGAGAAATTCGGGATTGCGTGGTCGCCCGAAGCGCTCATTGCCCTCCGCAAAGGTTTCGTAGATCAGCACGCCGCCCGGGGCGAGTGCGTCCAGCAGGGGCGCCAGCAAGGGCCGGTGCAAATAGCGGGTCACCACAATGCCATCGAACAGGCGCCCGGCAAACGGCCAGGGCCCGCCCTCCAGATCGGCGGCCAGGGTTTCGATGCCGGCCCGTCCGTTCATCGGCTGCAGGGACGCGGCGTCAATATCGACCGCCAGCACGCGATAGCCATGCCCGGCGAGAAATCGCGCATGGCGCCCCGCACCGCAGGCCATATCCAGGACACTGCCGCCGGCAGGGATTTGCGGCGCAAAGCGGACGACCCAGGCCGAAGGAGCCTCAAGCGCTGCGGGTTCAGTCAACGCGGACTCCGGAAAACAGGAGCGGCCTGAAAGGCCGGCCATCAGACCACGCGGATGTTCTTGAACTGCCAAGGGTCGGCGGTATCAACATCTTCGGGAAACAGCTGCCCGCGGTCATCGAGCGGCGTCCAGTCCGTGTAGGTGCCGCCGACGCTGCCCAGGTAGGGATTGGCGATTTCAAGCACTCGCTGAAAATCCAGATCATCCGGATCGCACACGCCGCGGCGCGGATTTTCCATGGCCCACACCACGCCGGCCATAACGCCCGCGGCCACCTGCAGGCTGGTCGCGTTGTTGAATGGGGCCAGTTTGCGTGCTTCGTGGATGGTCAGCCGCGAGCCGTACCAGTAGGCCCCGCGCGCATGCCCCATCAGCAAGGCGCCGAGTTCGTCCGCACCGTCGTAGATCTCGTCCATCAGAATCCGCTTGTTCTCCGGCAGCGCCCAGTTTTTGCCGGCGTATTCGTGCAGCGACAAAATGGTGTTGTCACAGGGATGGTAGGCGTAGTGGCAGGTCGGGCGGTAGACCACCTTCTTGTTGCTGCGCACAGTCAGGTAATCAGAAATCGAAATCGCCTCGCCATGCGTGATCAGGAAACCGTGAAAACAGCCTTCAAGCGGCGTCCATGAACGCACACGCACCGAAGCACCGGGGCGAGTCAGATAGATCGCCGCCTTGCAGCCGTATTTGTGCTGCTTGCCGTCACGCGGGAAATGTTTTTCGTGTGAACCCCAACCCAGTTCACAGGGCTGCGAACCTTCGCCGACGAAACCATCGACCGACCAGGTATTGACGAACTCGAGGCGGCGTTTACCGGGATTGGCAACCTGGGTATCGCGCTCCGAACAATGAATGGTCTTGACGCCGAGTTGCATTGCCAGCCGCGCCCAATCCTCGCGGGTTTCAGGCTTCGCCGCGCGCTTGCGGATATCGCGCGACAGGTTGATCAACCCCTGCTTGACCCAGTGCGAGATCAGGCCCGGATTGGCGCCATGCGTCGGAATCACCGTCGGCGCACCGCTCGAATATTTACTGCGCAAACGCAGCACTTCCTCGCGCAGGCCGTAATTGGAGCGCCGCGAGGCCGACACACTGGTGTCGTAATAACCGCCCAGCCAGGGTTCGATACAGGTGTCGAGGTACATGACCCCGCGTTTGCAGCAATACTCGATCAGGTCGACGCTCGAAACCTCGACGGACAGGTTGAGCAGAAAATCGCCCTTTGCCAGCAAGGGGTCCAGCACGGACTTATAGTTCTCACGCGTCAGCGGCTTGACGTTGAACTTGATGCCGAAGTGTTTGGCTTCCTCGATGCCGCGGGTATCGCCGGTCAGAATCGACACCCGTTCCGCCGGCATGTCGATGTGCCGCAACAGCAACGGCAGGCTGCCCTGGCCGACCGACCCAAAGCCGACGATCACCAACCGTCCGCCGAACTTGACGTGTTTTTTCTCGTTCATCTTCGACCCCGGAGCTTGCAATTTTTGAGGGTGCGAAGTGTAGCATTTTGTGCCGCCCCAGTCGTTACGGGGCGCACGGCGCGTGCGCCATCAAAGCTCACGCCGTGCCGGGAATGACAAACCCGGAAAACCGTCAGCCGATGAACGGCGACCGTTCAAATGACGCGCGAATAACGGCGCCTTTCCTGGTCCTGCCGCAGATAGCGGTCGAAGAGCATGCAGATGTTGCGCACGAGCAGCCGCCCTTTGGCGGTGACGCGGATTTCATGCGGCTTCAATTCGACCATGCCGAGTTCTTCCATTTCGCGCAATTCGGCAAGCTCGGGCGCAAAGTATTTGTCGAAATCGATCAGATAGGCGATCGCAAACGACTCCTTGTCGAGCGCGAAATTGCACATCAGCCCGCCGATCACCGCGCGGCGCAGCAGATCGTCGGCGGACAACTCCAGGCCGCGCATTACCGGCAGTTCACCGCGGTCGAGCGTATGGTAATAGTCGTCGATCGAACGGTGGTTCTGGCTGTAGGTCGGGCCGATGTTGCCGATCGCCGACACCCCGAGGGCCAGCAAGTCGCAGTCCACGGGCATCGCGTAACCCCCAAAATTGCGAAGCAGGAGTCCTTTGCGCTGCGCGACGGCCAGGCCATCGTCGCTTTTCGAAAAGTGGTCCATGCCGATATATTGGTATCCGGCAGCCGTCAGCAGGCTGATTGCCAGGGTCAGCAGTTTCAAACGCGTGTCGGGGGACGGCAGGTCCGCCTCGTGAATGCGCTGCTGCGGCTTGAACAATGACGGGATGTGCGCGTAGTTGTAGACCGCAATACGGTCCGGACCCACTTCGATGACACGTTTCAGCGTCCGCTCGAAGCTGACCAGCGTCTGCTTGGGCAGGCCGTAAATCAGGTCGACATTGATGCCGGTAAAGCCGTTGGCGCGCGCCGCGTCGATGACTTCCAGCGTTTCTGCTTCGCTCTGGATGCGGTGCACCGCACGCTGCACGTCGGCGTCGAAATCCTGCACGCCGACGCTCATTCGGTTGAAACCGAGTTTTGCAAGACCGGCCACATACTCCGCATTGGCCGCAC
>CAZVDN010000185.1:6433-7275 GCA_964625665.1 uncultured Streptomyces sp.
TCCATTTCAATGGCGTATTCGCCGGCCGGGTCGAATTCAAAACGGTCGCGCAACCGGCCCATCAGGGCGCTGACCTGCTCGATGGTGAAGAAATTGGGGGTGCCGCCGCCCCAGTGCATCTGCCGCACCTTGTTGTCACCGCCCAGCAGCGAAGCCTGGAGCGCCATTTCCTCGTCGAGATACTTGAGGTAGGTTTCGCCCTTGCTGCGGTCGCGGGTGACGATTTTGTTGCAACCGCAGTAAAAACACAGGGTGCTGCAAAACGGCAGGTGCAAATAAAGGGCGAGCGGGCGCGCGATGCCACCGATGTTGCGGCGCGCCAACCATGACTGGTAGGCCTCGGCATCAAAGGATTCGACAAAACGATCCGCAGTCGGATACGACGTGTAGCGGGGGCCGCGACCGTCGAACCGGCGGATCAGGTCAAGATCGATTTCCAGCGCCGGGATGACCGGCGAAGACATATTCACGTTTGCAGCATGCATTGATTTTGGCGAGGTGCTAGTATCCTTTTTTGAACCCCCGCAGTTTTGATGTAGATCAACGTTTATTAAGTTTAGTTAAATTTGCCTTCGAAGCCAGCGACCGAGGAATTAAAATTCCCTTGATGCAGCGCAAAATATAAGGCAAGGCCATGAGCACCGTTATCCCGATTGTTTCGCACTCGCTGCGCGCAGCCTGCTCTTCGTGCAGTCTTCAGGAATTGTGCCTTCCGGCAGGCCTGGCGCACGACGAACTCGAGCGCCTGGACCAGATCGTCAACAAAAAGCGCCCTCTGCGGCGCGGCGACTATCTCTACCGGGCCGGCGGCTCGTTGCAGTCGCTCTACGCCGTGCGCACCG
>CAZVDN010000186.1:0-7239 GCA_964625665.1 uncultured Streptomyces sp.
GACAACGGCAAATTCGCCGGCTATCGCGGCATCGGCTCCGACATCACCGCACGCTAGGTGGCCGAAGCCGAGCTGCGCCTCGCGCAGGTACGCCTCGAACTCGCGCTGCAGGGTTCGCGACTCGCCCTGTGGGACACCAATCTCGCCACCGGCGAAGCCTATTTGTCCGAAGCGTGGTCGCGCATGCTCGGCCTGCCGCCCGGCGAGACGCGCACGACGACCGCCGAACTGATGGCGCTGGTGCATCCCGACGACCTCGCCCATGCCACGCAGCGTTCGATGGAAACCCTGCGCGGCGACCGCGACGAATACATGACCGAACACCGCGTGCGCGCCGCCGACGGCGGCTGGCGCTGGATCATCTCGCGCGGGCGCGTCAGCGCGCGCGATGCGACCGGCCGCGCGCTGCGCATGAGCGGCACCAACCTCGACATCACCGAACGCAAGGAGATGGAAGACACGCTGCGCACCGCATTGAGCCGCAGCGAAGTCCTGTTGCAGACGACGCCGACCGCCATCGCGCTGGTGCGCGACCACATCATCCGCCGCTGCAATCCGGCGATGGAGCGGCTGTTCGGCGCCGCGCCCGGCGCGCTGGTCGGCTGTTCGACGCGCGTGTTGTTCCCGGAAAAGGAAGACTGGGTGGCGGCGATCGAAAAATCGCGCGATGCCATCGAACGCGGCGACACCGTCAGCGAACAATTCGAATTCGCGCGCGCCGGCGGCGACCGCTTCTGGGCAATGGTGGCGGCGCGCCAGCTCGAACCGGGCTCGCCGGAGATTCTCTTCACCTACACCGATGTCACCGCACAGCAGAACCTGCTGCGCGCGCTGGTGCGCGCCAAGGAAATGGCCGACGTCGCCAGCGAATCGAAGAGCAGCTTCCTGGCCACCATGAGCCACGAAATCCGCACGCCGATGAACGGCGTGCTCGGCATGCTCGAACTGCTGGGTTTCTCCAACCTCGACAAGGAGCAGCGCGAATCGCTCGGCCTCGCGCGCGACTCGGCCACCGCGCTGCTGCGCCTGATCGACGACATCCTCGATTTTTCCAAGATCGAAGCCGGCCAGCTCGAAATCTGCCCCGAGCCGGTGTCGATCGGCGCGCTGGTCAACCGCGCTGCCGCCGTCTATTCGGAACTGGCCACGCGCAAGGGGCTCTTGCTCGAACACCGCGTTGATCCGGAGATGTCGCCGGCGCACCTCGCCGACGGGCTGCGGGTGACGCAGATCATCAACAACCTCTTGTCGAATGCGATCAAGTTCACCACGCGCGGCAAGGTCGCCCTTGAAATCGAATCGCTGGGGCGCGATGACGGCGGCGAGCTGCTGTGCCTGCGCGTCACCGACACCGGCATCGGCGTCACCCCCGAGCAGCAGCGCCGTCTGTTCCAGCCGTTCATGCAGGCCGACTCGAAGACCACGCGCACCTACGGCGGCACCGGACTCGGCCTGTCGATCTGCCGCCGGCTGGCAGAAAAAATGGGCGGCGAAATCAGCATGCAGAGCGAAGCCGGTGCCGGCACCGAAATGACGGTGCGGCTGCGGCTGCCGCTGGCCGATCCGGTGCAGCTTGCCGCCGAAGAACAGGCGCGCAACCTTGCAAGCACACAAACCGAAACCGCCGCCGCCGGGCTGCTCGGCGTTTCCATCCTGATTGCCGACGACCACCCGATCAACCTGCGCCTGATCGAACGCCAGGCGGCGCTGCTCGGCTTCGACACCACGCTCGCGCACGACGGGGTCGAGGCGCTCGAAAAATGGCAGAACGGCCGCTTCAAGCTGATCCTCACCGACTGCCACATGCCGCGCATGGACGGCTACGATCTGGCGCGCGAAATCCGGCGCATCGAAGCGGCGCGCGGCAGCAAGAAACCAATCCCCATCATCGCCTGCACCGCCAATGCCATGGAAAGCGATATCAACGTCTGTCTCGAGGCCGGCATGAACGACTATCTGTCCAAACCCACCACACTCGACGCGCTGAAAGCGAAAATCGAACACTGGGTGACCACCGGCGGCAATGTCACTGTAGAAAACGATCCGGCGGAAACGACGGCACCGGCCGCGGCGCCCGCCAGCGCCCCCGCCGACGCGCCGCTCGACAGCACGACGCTCAATGAATTCACCGGTGGCGATGCCTCGCTGCGGCGCGAAATCCTGCTGCAATTCATGGCCTCCGACGAGCCCGATGCCGCCGAACTGCGACAGGCGCTGGCCGGCGACGATTGCGCGACCATCGCCAAAACGGCGCACCGCGTCAAAGGCGCAAGCCGCATGATCGGCGCCCAGCCTTATGCCAATGTCGCCGAACGCATCGAACGGGCGGGACGCGAAGGCGATCTCGCCGCCGCCAAAGGCTGTATTGCCGATTTTGAGCGAGAACAGGCACGACTTGCGGCATACTTGCACTCTGAGACCGGCGAAGCATGATACCGGCCGCATAAAAACATCAATGTTGGAACCCGCCATGAAGATTTCCGATCTGCATTTTCTGGTCGCCGAGGACCACGATTTCCAGCGCAAGACCCTGGTCGTCGCCCTGAAGTCGCTGGGCGCCCAGCACATCATCGAGGCGGCTGACGGCCGCGTCGCCCTCGAGCACTTCAGCGATCTGGGCACGCCGGTGGACATCATCGTCTGCGATCTTGAAATGCCGAACATGGACGGCATGGAATTCATCCGCCACGTCGGCCAGTCCGGCTCGCCGGTGTCGATCATCCTCACCAGCGCGATGGACCGCGGCCTGATTTCGTCGGTGGAGACCATGACGCGCGCCTACGGCGTCAAACTGCTCGGCGCCATCGAAAAACCGGCCACGCCGAAAAAACTGCGCGAACTGATCGAGCAGCACACCGGCAACGACAAACCGGCCGCGCCGAAAGCGACAACGGAAATCCCCGCGAACGAAGTCATCGCGGCGATGGAAAAGAAAGAGTTTGTGCCGTTTTTCCAGCCGAAGGTCGATCTTGAAAGCGGCAAGGTCATCGGCGCCGAAGCGCTGGTGCGCTGGCGCCATCCGCAAAAAGGGATCCTCGCGCCGTTCGCCTTTCTGCACATCAGCGAACAGCAGGGCCTGATGGACGACCTGACCTGGATGATGCTGGAAAAGTCCGCCATCGCCTGTCTCGCCTGGCACCAGCGCGGCTGGCCGCTGAATGTTTCGGTCAACCTGTCACTGACCTCGCTCGAAGACACCTCGCTCGCCGATCGCGTCACGCGCACCGTTGAACAGGCCGGCCTCTCGCCCAAATTCATGACGCTTGAAATCACCGAGTCCGCAGCGATGACCAACGTCGCCACCTGTCTCGAAGGCCTGGCGCGCCTGCGCATGAAGGGCTTCGGCCTGTCGATCGACGACTACGGCACCGGCTATTCGTCGATGCAGCAGCTCGGCCGCATTCCGTTCACCGAATTGAAGATCGACAAATCCTTCGTCACCGATTGCGCGAAGAACCCGCAGCAGCGCGTGATTCTCGAATCGAGCATCGACATGGCGCGCAAGCTCGGCCTGAAGACGGTTGCCGAAGGCGTTGAAACGCGCGGCGACTGGAACCTGCTGAAGGAACTCGGCTGCACCATCGCCCAAGGCTACTTCATCGCCAAGCCGCTGCCGGCGCTGGCGTTCACGGAGTGGGTCCCGGACTGGAACGCACCGGAATAAACGCCGTGCGTGGATACAGCGTTAGTGTGCTGCGAGCGCTACCGCTCCGCGAGATTGTCGAACGATAAATCCAGTGCCGCTGTCGCGGCATTCAAACGTTCTGTTGCATCCGCAACCCACTGCCGGTGCGCAGCGGTCTTCGCGCGTTCATCGCCGAGCATGCGTTTGACTTCGGCCGGCTGCGGGCCGCCGACACCCTGGCGGCCGAACACCATGTATTCGGCGCTGGTGATTTCGCGGAAGGCGGCTTCATCGAGCGGCAAGGGCTGCTGGTTCTCTGCTTCATAGATGCGGTTCGCCTCGGCATACGGAATCTCATGCAGCGTAAGGCTTTTGCTGCGGCCGAAGTCAGTGAGCTTCGAGGCGAAGTGATGGCCGATGCGAAACGGCACGTCGGCGCGTTGCAGCAGCGCGTCGGCGATTTCGGTAGTGGTCGAATAATCAGCGTTCACTTCGGCGAGCGCGCGCGCCTTGTTGACGACGAGGCCATCGACCACCTGGCCGAACAGCTTGAACACCGTCAGCGCGCGCGCCGGCGGCACCGGGTCGTACAAACGGTAATCAAACATGCCGGTGCGCGAGTTGTGCGCGAGCAGAAACACGCCCTGCATTTCACCGAGCATGATCGAGGCCTGCGCGTGCAGCTGTTCGATGGCGGCCGGATTGCGCTTCTGCGGCATGATGCTCGACACGCCGGTGAGTTCGCCCGTCGCCAGCATCATCCACGGCTGCGGCTCGGCGTACTGCGAATGCAGGTCCTGCGCGAACATGCCGAGCTGCACCGCGGCGATCGCCAATGCGCCGGCGACTTCGAGAAAACAATCGATCGGCGCGAGGTGGTTCGCGTCGTAGGCGTTTTCGATCACGCCGTCGAAGCCGAGCAGCGCCGCCGTGCGCGCGCGGTCGAGCTTGAAGCTCGAGGTCGCCAGTGCCGCGGCACCGAGCGGGTTCTGATTGATGCGCGCATAGGCCTGCGTCAGGCGCTCGGTCTCGCGCGACAGCGCGCTGGCAAACGACAGCAGGTAATGCGCGAGCGTCGTCGGCTGCGCCTGCACGCCGTGCGTGTAGGCAGGAATGATGGTCTCGACGTGTTTGTCGGCCAGCACCAGCAGTTTTTCTCGGCAGCTCACCAGCGCTTCGATTTCACGCAAGAGGCCGTCGCGCAGGTTCATGCGTGAAATCGCCGAGGCGATGTCCTGACGGCTGCGTCCGGTGTGCAGGCGCGAAGCATCGGGCCCGGCCACCTTGAGCAGGCGCGGTTCGTAATCGAGATAATCCGCCGAGCGCGTCGGCGGCGTCTTTTGTTCTTCGGCAATGATATGGGCAATGCCCTGGGCAATTTTCTGCGCCAGTGCTTTGGTCACCAGCCCGGTCTCGGCCAGCATGACGATCGAGGCCTTGTTGATGGCGTCGAGCCATTCGACCGACCGGCCGCCGCCGCGGAAGACTTCGTTGATGTCCATCTTCGAACCGCCGCTCATGATGATTTCCCCTTCGCCGGCTTGCCGAATACACCCGAGGCGGCGAGCTTGTCGATCTCGGTCTCGGGCAGACCCAGCACCTCGCGCATGACATCGCGTGTGTGTTCGCCGAGCGTCGGTGACGGCGCGGGCACACGCGCCGGCGTTGCCGACAAGCGCACCGGCGAACCGACGACGTGGACGGTGCCCGCCGTGCGGTGATGCACTTCGTGCATCGAACCGCGCGCCTGCACCTGCGGATGCTGCATCAGCTGCTCGATGTTGTTGATCGCACCGCAGGGGATTTCATTGGCGAGCAGCAGCGTTTCCCATTCCTGATAGCTGCGCGTGAGAAAAATCTCCTGCAGGCGCGGAATCAGCGTGGCGCGGTTGTTCATGCGGTCGATGGTGGTTTTGTAGCGCGGGTCGTCGCGCAGTTCGGGTGCGCCGATCGTCGGACAGAACACCTGCCAGATTTTTTCGCCGGCCACCGCCACCGCGATGTCCTGCGTCTTGGTATGAAACGTCTGGTAGGGCACGACCACCGCATAGGCCGTGCCCTGCGGCTTCGGCACCACACCGTCGGCGTAGTAGTTCGCGATCAGCGTGCCGAGCAGCGCCATCTGGCCTTCGAGCATCGACACATCGATCTGCTGGCCAACACCGGTTTTTTCTTTCACGCGCAGCGCCAGCATGATGGCGTAGGCCGCGTTCATGCCGGCGGTGAGGTCGGCAATCGACACGCCAGCGCGCGTGCCGCTGGAGCCCGGCTCGCCGGTGACCCTGATCAATCCGCTCTCGGCCTGCAGAATCAGATCGAGTGCCGCGCGATCGCGATACGGGCCGTCCTGCCCGAAGCCCGAGATCGAACAATAGATGATGCCGGGATTGCGTTTCCGGGCAGCTTCGTAATCGAGTCCCATGCGCTTCAACGCGCCGACGCGATAGTTCTCGATGACGACATCGGCCTTTTCCAGCAGCTTGAAAAAGACTTCCTTGCCCTCGGCGGTTTTCAGGTCGAGCACGACGCCGCGCTTGTTGCGATGCAGGCTCACAAAGTACGCGGTCTCGCCGCCGGCGATCTGCGCGCCCCAGCCGCGCGCGATGTCGCCGGTCGGCGGTTCGACCTTGATCACCTGCGCGCCGTAATCGGCGAGCATGGTCGTGCAGAACGGGCCCGCGAGGGCGTGCGAAAGATCGATGACGGTAATGCCGTCGAGAGGATATTTCATGAAGTGACTCGTCTGGTTGAACCTGCGCGGCAATGAGAGGGCGTTCCTGCGAACGCGTGAAAAACGTGAACGATGTCGATTTTATGCCCGGTCCGGCAGCGTCAGCAGGCCGAGGCTTTCAAAGCGCAGATACAACTCGCGGCAGGCCCAGGCATCGGTCGCCGCATAGGCGATCTGCGCTGAAGTCAGCGTATGCGCCGCCCAGTTCGAAGTCGTGTTGCCCTTCGGAATGCGAAAGCCCAGCAGCATGCCTGCGAGATTGCGCACGCCGGTCTGCTTGAGGCCGCAGCGCCGCGCCACGCCTTCGAGATCGAGCACGTTCTGCGGATTGAACGGAATCACCGCCTTCAGATCGCGCAAATCGCGCGACACCGAAACACCGGTCTTGACGATGCGCGGCGACTCCAGCATGCCGGCCACCACCGGAAACACCTCGGTGCGGCGCAGCTGGAACAGATAGACCACCTTCGCCGTCGCCGCCTGCACCAGTGCCGGCGGATAACTCTCGCCCTTCCTGAAGGCCGGCCGCGTTTCGGTATCGAAGCCGACCACGCGATCGTCATGAATATCAGTGAGCGCGCGTTCGAGCTGTTGCGGCGTTTCGACGAGACAGACCTCGCCCTCATAGCGGCGCACCGGCAGTTCGAGCAGCGCCTCGCGCGAAATTTCGCGCAGGCCCTCGTGCAGCGGTTGGGCTTCGGGGGTGGAATTCATCGAGGCGCAGGGTAGCGCAATAAGGGGGGGCGTGTGTAGGGGTGGGGATACAGAATATGCGCACAAGGTCGTTCGCGAGAATGGAACTACATCGGTTTAGTTTTGCGCGGTGCTTCAAGTTCGCCGGGTGCGGCCCGGCAGCCGGTTACTTTCTTTGGTCGCCCAAAGA
>CAZVDN010000187.1:0-4457 GCA_964625665.1 uncultured Streptomyces sp.
CAATCGTGCCAACGTTTACGTGTGGCTTCGTACGCTCAAATTTGCCCTTGGCCATTTTATTTCCCCGTTCTCGTTACTTACGTTTGTCACCATCTGGTGCCCATGGCGTGGATTGAACACGCGACCTCTCCCTTACCAAGGGAGTGCTCTACCACTGAGCTACATGGGCGCATGCTTGCAATTCAACACACGCTTTCCTGCACCTTCACACCTGAACCGGCCTTCCTCCTGCTGGAGCGGGTGAAGGGAATCGAACCCTCGTCGTAAGCTTGGAAGGCTTCTGCTCTACCATTGAGCTACACCCGCCGCAGTTCACTGCAACAGTTCCCCGCAACAGATCCCTCATACCCGGCACCGGTCGCTTACATGTTGGTGGAGGGGGAAGGATTCGAACCTTCGAAGGCAGAGCCGTCAGATTTACAGTCTGATCCCTTTGACCGCTCGGGAACCCCTCCGAACGAAACCGAGCATTATCGCGATTTCTCCTAGTGCTGTCAAACAGTTGGCAAAGAAATTGCCTGTTTTCCCCAATCCAGGTTTAAGCGGGTAAAGTTAATGCTTCCCAACGGGATATTGTTGCGACGCACCAATTTTAAATATGACCCCATAAGAAGGTGGCTTCGAGCTTAGCAGATCATTGTATTTAATAATTATTTTATCACTCATGACCATCCAACCTCTCGCCGCTTCCATCGTTCTGTCGCTGGTCTGGCCTTTTTTCAGCTTGGCGGCGGACACCTACCCATCCCGCCCAGTGCGACTTGTTATCTCGTATTCGGCCGGCGGTCCGGTCGACATCGTTGGCCGCCTGGCGGGCCTGAAACTGGCCGAAGCCCTGAACCAGTCAGTGGTCGCTGACAATCGCGCCGGCGCCAACGGCAATATCGCCACCGAAATTGTTGCCGCCAGCACCCCGGACGGTTACACGCTTCTGGTCGGCTCCAACGGCTCGATTGCCATCAACCCCAGCCTTTACCGCTCGTTGCGCGCCGATCCCGTCCGCGACCTCGCGCCGGTCACGCTCCTCGCCTCCAGCCCGCTCATCCTGGTCACCCACCCCTCGGTTCCGGCGGGGACAATCAAGGATTTGATTCAGTTGGCAAAATCACGGCCAACCAAAATCAATTTCGCCTCCGCAGGCAGCGGCTCATCCGCGCACTTGGCCGCCGAACTTTTCAAGGGCATGGCGGCAGTCGATCTGGTGCACATTCCTTACAAAGGCGCCGCGCCCGCCCTGACCGACCTCGTGTCGGGCCAGGTGCAGGTCATGTTCACCGGCGTTTCGGCAACGCTGCCGTTCATCAAGGGCGGTAAGCTCAAAGCGCTGGGCGTTACCGGCGAAAAAAGAATCGGCGTTCTGCCCGAGGTGCCGTCGATCGGCGAATTCGTCCCGGGCTACGAAGTGACGACCTGGTATGGCATTTTCGCTGCAGCAAAAACACCGGCCCAAATCATTCGCCACCTGCATGCCATTCTGGCCGCCGCCCTTTCCGGCAACGAAATGAAATCCCGCCTCGCCGCACTGGGCGCGGAGCCGGTCGGCCTGCCGCCGGAAAAATTCGGTCCCATGATCAAAAGCGAAATCGCCAAATGGGCAAAAGTCGTCAGCGATGCAGGGGTGCGGCCGGATTGAGCGCACAGCGCTTGCCGCTTGCCGACACTCCCACCTAGAATCCAGCAAGTTAACCCTTCCAACCAGAGCAACCGGGAAAAACATGGACACCACAACGCCTCCGTCAAAAACCTCGGCACCTTCTGCGAACCGCAAGACCATGAAGGGCGCCGAAATCATGGTCGAGTATCTGATCAAGGAAAAGGTGCCCTACCTGTTCGGCGTCTGCGGTCACGGCAATATCGGTTTTCTGGATGCAGCGGCCGGCGCTGCAGATCGCATCAAAACGATTTCCGTGCATCACGAGCAGGCCGCCGGCTACATGGCGGATGCTTACTACAAGGTTAAACACCAGCCGGTTGCGACCTACACGTCCTGCGGCCCCGGTTCATGCAACATGCCGGTTGCGCTGGCCGGCGCGATGATGGACTCCTCGTCCTTTCTCGCCATTACCGGCAACGTGCCGACCACGCAGTTCAATCGCATGCCCTTTCAGGAAACCGGCCGCTACTTCCAAGGCGATTTCCCCTCGGTAATCCGGCCGCTGGTCAAAAAATCCTTCCAGCCGACCCGTGTCGAAATGCTGCCCTTGGCAATGAAACAGGCCTTCGGCCTGCTGCGCACGGGGCGACCGGGTCCGGTCAACATCGACGTGCCACTCAACGTGTTTCAGGAGTCCGCCGAAGTCGAGGTGCCGGATCCGGATCCGTTGGTCATGCAGCGTTCGCCCGGCGATCTGGGCGCGCTAGATCAGGCACTTGATTTGCTGCTCGCGGCAAAACGCCCGACCATCCTCGTCGGCCAGGGCGGCCTCATTGGTGAAGCCACTGACGTTTTGCTCGAATTCCTGAAATTGCTGCGCATTCCGGTCGTCACCAGCCCCAACGGCAAGGGCACCATCGACGAAACCAGCGAACTGTCTTTCGGCCCGATCGGCCGTAACGGCCCCTACGCCGCGAACGAAGCCGCGCGCAATGCCGACGTGCTGCTCGCCCTCGGCTGCAGCTTTGACGATCGCGCCACCAGCGCATGGATCAGCGGCTACACGCTGACTATACCGCCGACCAAGCTCATCCAGATCGACAACGACCCCTCTGAAATCGGCCGCAACTATCCGGTGCACCTCGGCATCCTCGGCGACATTCGCGCCAGCCTCGAAGTTCTGCTGCGCCGCGCGAAAGAGAAGGTCAAATCGCCGAAGACCTACGACGACTGGATGGCCCGCCTGCGCGATTGCAAAAAAGTCTGGGACGATTACCAGAAGCCATTCACCGAATCTGACGCAACGCCGATCCGCCCCGAGCGTTTGCTGCAGGGCCTGTCGAAAGTTATCCCGGAAAACGCGCTGTTCGCCACCGACGTTGGCGTGCATCACAACTGGGTCGTGCAATTATGGAAATCGCGCCGCCCGCGCCATCTGCTGCAGTCGTGGGGCTTCGCTTCGATGGGCTTCGCCACCTGCGGCATTCTCGGCGCCAAGCTGGCGCAACCCGAAAGCCCGGCGATCGCAGTCTGCGGAGACGGCTCGTTCATGATGACGCCGCATATTCTCGCCACCGCCGTCGAATACGAAATTCCGGCAGTCTGGGTGATCTGGAACAACTACGGCTACTGCTCGATCCGCGACATGCAACTGGGCATGTTCGGCAAGGAACACGCCACCAGTTTCCAGATCGAGCGCACGAAAAAACTGCACAGCACGGATTTCGTCATGCTGGCGAAATCGATGGGCGTCGATGGCAAACTCGTGCAGCGCGCCAGCGACCTCGAAGGCGTGCTCGAAACAGCGATCAAGTCCAACAAGCCCTACCTCGTCGAGGTGTCCGTCGACCGCGAAATCCGTCCGGTCGGCACCGGCACCTGGGAATTGCCGCCGATCCCGCACGGCGAACCGAACTTCCGCAAACTCGCCGGACTCGACAAATAGGCAGGCATGGGCGCCACCTTCGCAAAGGTGCCGCCCAGGCGTATCGGTTTTGCGCCTAAGGAATACGCCCATGTCGTGTTCCGCACGGCGCAGACCGACGCCATGATCAACTGGTACTGCAAGGTGCTCGGCATGCAGGTCGTCATGCGCAATCCGGTCATCAATTTCCTGACCTGGGACGACTCGCAGGACCGCTTGGCGATCCTGAACGATCCAAAGGCGACACCGCGAACGGCGGGCAGTGCGGGACTTGATCACGTTGCGTTCAGCCTTGAATCGCTGCTTGATCTCACCGAAAACTACCGCCGCCTCAAGGCGGAAAACATCCTGCCCTACCGCTGCATGAACCACGGCGTTGCCACATCAATGTATTACCGTGACCCCGACGGCAATCAGATCGAACTCACTGTCGCCAACTTCGACGACGTCGAAACCATGAATGCATGGCTCGCCCGCGGTGACTTCGATGAAAACCCGATCGGCGTGCCCCTCAATGCCGACGAGTTGCTGGCGCAGGTTGAAAGCGGCACGCCGGACCACGAACTGCGGCGCCCGCACGCTGAGCACCGCGACTGGCCGCGCAACAACAACGGCAGGCGCTAGCCGGGAAGCCTCCGCCAACCGCAAACCTGCCGCTACCCGGTCGGCAGTTCGAAGAGGCCGGATTGCAGGCCGCGGACGTGCGACAGCGCATCGTCGAGTGTGACCACGTCAGCATATTTTCCGCCTGTCAGTCAGACGGGTTCCGTCACCGGGCAATACGCCGCAAGTCAGTCAACGCACAGCACCAAAACCTTGCCGGCACGGCCTCGTCAGCGTTTCGCCTATTATATTGGCTCCCGCCAACAAAAATCGTAGACGCCATGTTCAAGCTTGGGTTGCAATGCATTGCGATTCTTCTGTCCGCCGGAATTTCCG
>CAZVDN010000187.1:4467-7186 GCA_964625665.1 uncultured Streptomyces sp.
ATGGGGCTGGAGCATGGGCGGCCACCGCGTGACCGGCGTGTTGGCTGCACTTAGCCTTGCCGCCTCCGCGCCACAGACAATCGCCGCGATTCACGCCATCATGCAGTCCCATCCGGCCGCCGCCGCATTCGAAGCGCGCATGAGTGACGCCGGCGATCAACCGCAGGCGCGCAGCGAACGCCTGTTTGCCGAAATGGCGCAGTGGCCAGACGAGGTCCGCAGCGGGCCGCTCAAGGCCTACCACCGCGGTGACTGGCACACCATTGACCTGCCTTTCTTTGCCCAGAATTACAATCCGCCGCGCGAACCGCAGATCGCCGACATCAATCTGCTGAGTGCGTTGAACGAAAACCTGCGCATCGCCGCCGACACCTCGGCACCGGCCGCCGACCGCGCGGTCGCCTTGTGCTGGATATTTCATCTGGTTGGCGACCTGCATCAGCCGCTGCATGCGGCCAGCCTCTACAGCCCGCTTTTCCCCGACGGCGACCGCCACGGCACGCGCTTTTTTGTGCGTCCGCCGCACGGTGAAGACGCGGTGAGCCTGCACTATTACTGGGACAGCATCATCCAGCGTTCACAAAACATGCCCGATGTCGCGCGCACCGCCACGCAATTGCAGGCGCTTTACCCGAACAGTACGTTCGATGAAATGCAGCAGCGCCCCTATCGGGGTCCTGCCAGCGTGCGCGGCTGGATCATCGACGAAAGCCATCGTCTGGCCGTCAGCGAAGGCTATCTCGACGGGCGACTTGCCGGCGCGACCGAGCGGCGCAACGCCACCCGCCTCAGCGACGCCTACGCCGCCCGCGCACAGGCCGTCGGCGCGCGGCGCATGTCGCTCGCCGCGGAGCGTCTGGCAGAGATCATGCGCGCCATTTTTCCGCACTAGCAGACCCGTAACGAAGCCGTCCTAAACTGAACGCAAAAGCGGTATCCTAACGCCCTCGCCTGTAACGATGCCGACATAAACGCGCTACCCACGATGCCCGCCACCCAATCCGCCGCCGTCGCAGGCACCGTCAGCACCGAGGAATACCATGCACTGATGACCGAGGTGCGCGACCTGAAAAACACGGTCGCGGCGCTGCGCAACAAGCTTGAGCTCGAACAGATCGAAGCGGAAAAAGCCGTGCAGGCCGCCCACGCTGCCGCCGGCAGTGAAATCGCGCAATTGAAAGCCACCACAGCTGCGCTGCGCGACGCGCTGGAACAAGCGCGCATCGACCGCGATAAAAGCGTGCAGGACGCCGTGGTCGCCGCCAACCATGAAATCGTGCAGTTGCGCGCCACCGCCGGCGCGTTGCGCGACACCCTCGAACTGGAACGCGCCGACAAGGCGCGCAGCGTGCAGGCCGCGCTGCGCGATGCAGCCGATGAAATCCAGCAATTGAAATCCACCGTCGCCGCATTGCGCGATACCGTCGAGCAGAAACGCCATGGCCGCTAAGTCAAAAAAGCCTGCGCCCCCCGCCGCACGCGCCAGGGCAGGCGACAAGGCTGCCGGCAAACGCACGGAAAAGCGTGAAGACAAACGTGTCAGCGTGCCAGGCGCACGCGCCAGCCAGGACCGGCGCCTGCGCTTTGCCGAACTGCTGCTCGGCATTTCGCAAAAAATGTCCGGCATGGACACGCTCGACGAAGTGCTGACCAGTCTGGTCGAGGTCACCACTGCCGAGCTGAAAGCCGAACGCGGCACGCTGTTTCTCAATGACCCGGAAACCAACGAACTCTATTCGCGCGTGGCACAGGGCAATTCCCACCGTGAGATCCGCCTGCTGAATAACAGCGGAATCGCCGGCCACGTTTTCACCGCCGGCGAAGGCGTGATCATCGATGACGCCTACGCCGACGAGCGTTTCAACCGCACTATCGACGAACAGACCGGCTTCATTACCAAGAACATCCTCTGCGTGCCGATCATTACCGCCAAGGGCGAGACCATCGGCGTCGCACAAGTGCTGAACAAATCCGGCGGCCGCTTCAACAAGGCCGACATGAGCCTGCTGATTGCGATGACCACCCAGGGCACGCTCGCCCTGCAAAGCGCGCAATTCATCGAGCGCATGAAAGCGATCCGCAAACAGGAACTCGAGTTCCTCGATATCGTCTCCGAGGTCACCTCGGACATCAAGATCGGCTCATTGCTGCAGAAAGTCATGGGCGAAGCCACACGCATGCTGAATGCCGAGCGCTCGACGCTGTTCCTCAACGACGAGAAGACCAATGAACTGTGGTCGGAAGTCGGCCAGGGGCTGGCGGCGATGCAGATCCGGCTGCCCAACCATGTCGGCATCGCCGGCGCGGTGTTTACCTCGGGCAAGACCATCAACATCCCCTACGCCTACGCCGATCTGCGCTTCAACCCGGCGTTCGACAAAAAGACCGGCTACTTCACGCGCTCGATTCTCTGCGTGCCCATCGTCAATCAGCGCGGCGTCATCATCGGCGTCACCCAGGTGCTGAACAAGCGCGGCGGCCCGTTTACCGCCGAGGACGAATCGCGCCTGAAGGCCTTCACCGCTCAGATCTCGATCGCGCTCGAAAACGCCAAGCTGTTCGCCGACGTGCAGAACATGAAGAACTACAACGAGTCTGTTCTCGAATCGATGTCGAGCGGCGTGCTAACGCTCGATGAAGGCGAGAAGATCATCACCTGCAACGCCTCGGGCCTGCGCATACTGCGCGCGTCCTCAACCGCCATCATCAACAAGACCGC
>CAZVDN010000188.1:0-3793 GCA_964625665.1 uncultured Streptomyces sp.
TATTTAGCCACAGGGACGGAGAATTTCAAAACGTGGCCCTGTCGGCGGGCGGGGCTTTTGCGCGTTAAGGTTGTCGTCAGGATTGCCTTGAGGAGAGCCGCGATGAGCATTGCAACGCGCCTATGCGTAGGTTTGGTATGGATTGCCGCATTGTTTCTGTCGGGTTGTGCGGGGCTGCCTGCAGGGATGGAGGCGCCGGGCGTGACCATTGCCGATTTCGGCGCGGGCGGCGGTGGATTTTTCGAGCAACAATTCAACCTCAAACTGCGTGTGCAGAACCCGAACAGCAGCGAGCTGAAGATTGACGGTGTGTCATTTGCACTGGAGGTCAACGATGCGCCCTTTGCAACCGGCGTCGGCAATCAGTCAGTAACTGTGGCGCGCTACGGATCGGCATTTCTGCCGGTGGAGGCCTACAGTTCGCTGGGCGGCATGGTCAGGCAGATCGGCGGGTTTCTGCAGGGCGACAAGCGCGGACTGCGTTACCGCATTCGCGGCAATCTCAGCCTCGCCGGCGGCACGCGCATCCCGTTTGATCGCAGCGGCGAATTCGATCTGGGCGCACTGGCGCCGAAATAATTCCCCTGCCGCCGATATAATGGGAGCTTACCGTCATGGGGGGTGAGCGTGCATTACTTCGTCGGAAAATACGATGCGTCGCGCTTTGCGGCGCCTGAAAATTTCGCTGGCCACTGTGCCGGATATGAACGCGTCAGCCTGGTCAGTCGTGCCACCGGTTCGGTACATACCGAGGCCTGTGTGTCCCGCCTGCAGTCGGGCGGATATTTCGAAACCTGCGTCCACGCCTACGAAAAAGGCATTTATGTCTTCGAAGGCGAGCTTGAGGTCCTGCGCGCAGGTGAACGGATTCATCTGCCGACCGACGGTTATGCGCTGATTCCCTATGCGGCGCCGCATGCGGTCCGCAACACCGGCACCCTGCCGGCGCGCTGGTTTGAAATTCTCTCGCCGCAGCCGAAACCGGCCTCTGCCTTCAAGGACACTTTTTTTACCGGTGACAATCTTTGGCCGGCCGATGCGCCGGCAAACGGCGCTCTACAGGTCAAGGGCGTCGGCCGTTTCAAACCGGAAAATCCGATTCCGGCGCAGGACGGCGCTCTGGCAAAAGGCCTGACGGTGTACCGCTTCATGGAACGCAATTTCGGCGCGCAATGTTTTTTCATGATGCGCGGCGAAATGTCGGTGGGCGCGTTTCGCACGCGCCACGATCACCCGATCGAGGAGTTCTATCTCGGGCTCAGCGGCGAAGTGATCATGGAGATCGAGGACAAAAGCTTCCGCCTTGGCCCCGGCGATGTGGCCTGGACCGGCGTCGGCACCAGTCATGCTTTTCGCAATACCGGCAGCGAACCGTTTCGCTGGCTGGAAACGCAGACGCCGCAGTTCCCGCCGCAATACGGTACGCGCAATTACGTCGAATGGGAAAAACTGCGTGCCGGGCGTTGAGCCCGTCTTTGATTTTCCCGGTCAGTCGGCTTTGATGTTGGCGTCACGGACGACCTTGCCCCAGCGTGTCACCTCAGAAGCCATGAAGGCCTGCGCTTCTTCGGGGGCATTGACGACCACTTCGAAGCCCTGTTCCTGCAGCTTTTGAACCATTTCCGGTTGCTTGAGGGCGCCGGCCACTTCAGTGTGGATGCGCTTGACGATTTCGGGCGGTGTCGCGCTCGGCACCATCAGCCCGGTCCAGCTGGTGATCATCAGGGCCGGCAGTCCCGCTTCGGCGGTGGTGGGAATGTCCGGAACAAGCGGATGGCGTGCTTTGCTGGTGACTGCAAGCGCGCGCAATTTGCCGGTCTTCAGATGCGGCGGCACGTTCGGCAAAGCGGCGATGATGAAGTCGAGTTCTCCGCCGATCAGGCTGATGGTGGCCGGCGCCGCACCCTTGTAGGGCACATGCGTGGCCTTGACGCCGGTGATCTGGCGATAGAGTTCCATGGCCAGATGTTCGGGGGTGCCGTTGCCGCTCGAGCCGGCGTTGATGGACCGCGTTTTGCCGACTGCGGTAAGTTGCGCGAGCGTTTTCGCGGGTACAGTCGGATTGACGACCACCACCAGGGGCAGGGAGCCCAGCACTGACACCGCGCTCAGATCGCGCAGAAAATTGTAGGGCGCCTGCGGAAACAGCGTGGCATTGATGGTGTGCGTGATTGTCATGCCAAGCCATGTGTAGCCGTCGGCCGGCGCTTTCGCGGCGAGATCGGCGCCGATCATCGCGTTGCCGCCGGCGCGGTTGTCGACGACGACCGGCTGGTTGAACGTGGTGGCGACGTTTTGCGCGACATTGCGCGCCATCAAATCGGTAATGCCGCCGGGCGGGAAGGGCACGATGTAACGGATCGAGCGGCTCGGATAGTTCTGCGCCATCACTGCCCCCGGCAAAAAGGCTGTCAATGCGCTGCCGATCGTCAGCGCGATCGCGATTGTTTTTGTGGTTCGCATGAATGGGTCCTCCGGTTTGATTTCTTGTTTTTGATTGCGCGGTTCTACTTCCAGCCGATCCAGTCGCAAATGCCCTGTCCCATGATGCTGTTCTTGTCATCGTCGCTCAGCCACGGGATTTCTTCGGTAAACATGGTGATGTTCTGTTTGTAGCTGTAGGGCGAGCGCGACAGGTCGGTGCCCCAGAACATTCGTTTGGCGCCGAACACATCGTAGACGCGCCGCAGATAAGGATGCAGCGCGCGGAACGGATAGACGTCGGCAGTGAAATGCGGCAGGCAGCTGACCTTGACCGCAACGTTGGGGCGACGTGCCAGTGCCAGCACGTGATCGAGATCGCGGAACGCCTCGGCATCTTTGCCGGTGGTGAGCCCGAGATGGTCGATCACCAGTTTCAGCCCGGGATGGCGTTCGGCAATGCGGTCGATCAATGGCATGGCGGCCTGCGGCAGGAAGACCATGGTCGGTATGGCAGCCTTTTCCGCGGCGGCCCAAACCCAGTCGGCACTGCCGTCTTCGAGCAACGATACCTGTGTCGGGCGGAACAGCATGCGCAGACCGAGCATGCCTGGTTCATTAAGCCAGTTCGGCACTCGTGCACGCCACTCCGGCTGCAGATGATCAAGCCGGCCGATCACGCCGAGGCGGTCCGGATGGGCCTGCGCGGATTCAAGCACGTAATCATTGCGCACGCCTTCCCACAGCGGCGTGACCAGCAGCGCGCGATTGACGCCTGCACCGTCCATTTCCTTCAGCAGATGCTCTCGTGTGAACGGCTCCGGGCGGTGCGGCGCTGGAATCTCGGGAGAGGCGGGCAACCAGGGCCGCTGCGGCGTGCTTGGAATCCAGATATGTACTTGACTGTCGACGATCAGCACTTCGGTGCTCCTCGAAATTTTCGCTCAGGAATCGAAGCCGGCGATGTTGTTGTAGAAGGAAATCATCGTTGCCGGATCCCAGTTCTGGTGGCCTTTGGCCACTTCCGAGGCCATCGCCTGCACGGCCAGCGACATCAGCGGCAGGGGGCAGTCGATGCGTGCGCCCAAGGAAAGAATCAGCCGCGCGTCCTTGTATGAGGAAGACAGACGGCTGGCCGGCGGATCGAACTGGCGCTTGACCATGCGCATGCCTTTTTGGTCCATGGCTTTGGAGTAGGCCGCCGATTTCTTCAGTACTGCGAGCGTTTGCTCCTGATCAAGCCCCGCTTTTTTCGCCAGCGTCAGGCCTTCTGCCAGAGCGAAGCGATTCAGCGTCAATACGCAGTTGGCGACCAGTTTGCAGATGCCGCCCGCGCCGTTCGGGCCGAGGAAATAGGAATCCTTGGCCAGTG
>CAZVDN010000188.1:3803-7186 GCA_964625665.1 uncultured Streptomyces sp.
CGCTCTCGTGGCTATCGAAGTTCCACAGGGCGCTGGCGAAGATGTCCTTGTGGTCGTTATAGACCGCTTCTGTGCCGCCGACCATGAATATGACGTCCTTCTCGACAAACATTTCACTGGTGCCGCTGATAGTGGCGTCGAGCATTTCGATGCCATGTTCGCGCAGCCGGCGTGCGAGGCCGATCGACGTTTCCGGATCAGGCGTCGAGGTGTCGATCAACACCAAGTCCTTGCGCGACGATTCAAACAGGCACAGCCCGTTTTGCACGACATCGTTGACGATGTTCGAATTCGGCAGTGACAGCATGATGACATCCGCTTTGCTGGTCATTTCAGCCGGAACTCCGACGCGTTGCGCGCCGAGTTTGACGGCGGCATCGATGTTTGCATCGACAAGGTCGTGAACGAATACGGTATATCCGGCGTTCAGCAAATGCATTGCGAGTGAGCGTCCCATCAGGCCGACGCCCACGATTCCGATCTTCGTCAAGTTTTGACTCCTCAGGTTCCACGCTATGGTTGCGTGTTCTGTCTTCGAAATTAACCAGCTTGGCGCTGATTTGCAACTTGCCTGCGTAAAGCTCTGGATCCGCCTGAGCGTCGGCCTTTCGTTCAGTTAACAGTTGTGATGTGCGGCCGCATGGCTGACCAGACAGGGCGGGAATGCACGAAAATTGGGCAATTCTGCTTAATAATTGATCAATAAGAAAAAAATATCGGATTCTTATCAATGCGATTGGGGTGATTCGAAATATAAACTGCAATAAACATTGCCAAATATCTGTTTTTGGTTAACTATTATTGCTATCCATAGCGCTGAGCAGGCGGGGACGGCGAGTCCCGAATCGCGCGGAAAGCAGTCGATGGCCAAAATAGTCGTTTTTAATCAAAAGGGCGGGGTTGGAAAGACCACGACCACGCTGAATCTCGCGGCTTTGTTGACGCGGCGGGGACGCACGCCCTTGGTCATTGATCTCGATCCACAGGCGCATTTGTCGTCAATCAGCGGCGCTTATGTTGGCGATGGTCATGAAAGCCTCTATGCGTTTTATCAGGATTCGCGCCAGCTTTCGGATTTGATTCGTTCGGGTGGCGGCGGCTGGCCGATCATTCCTTCGCATCTCGATTTGTCCAAGGTCGATACCCAGTTCGGCAAAGGGCCGCAGGCGCTCAATCGACTGAATGCGGGAATCGTGCGGGAAAATCTCAATACCGAACGGCCGATTCTGATGGATGCCTGCCCGATGCTCGGGGTACTGTCGCTCAACGGCATTTTTGCCAGCGACCGCGTCATCGTGCCGATTTCCGCCGATTATCTGGCGATCAAAGGCGCCCTGCAGGTCGAACGGACCCTGCGAGCGCTTGAACGCGTAATCAAACAGCCGCCGCTGCGGCGCTATGTCATCACCCGTTTCGACGGCCGGCGAAAAATGTCCTGGGATGTCGACCGCAAACTGCGCGAGCATTTCGGCGAGGCGCTCTGCGAGACACGCATTTCAGAGAACGTCAGCCTGGCAGAGAGCCCCGCACAGAACGCCGACGTATTCACGCATGCGCCGGACAGTCGTGGCGCGCTGGATTATTCGGCCCTGCTGGATGAACTTGAGGCGACCGGTTTCCTGAACTAGTCCGTCACTGCTTTGACGGCGGTTCCGGGTTCGCCTCGCGCGAAATCAACGCGATGGCGTTTTCCAGATTGAGCCCCTGGCTGTCTTCGCGCTGCGCGGGCTGCGCTTCGTGACAGTCGAGAATTTCACAGTGGTGGTAGATCTGGGTGATTTTGCGTTCGGCCTCATTGCGATCGCGGGCTGATACCAGCAGGTTATCGACGACCATTCCGCCGCGCGTCTTGATCCTGAAGCCGAACTTGAGCATCGTCGTCCCGCCTTCCGTCCGCAATGACATCCGGATTATGGCACGGAGAAAAACCGTGCGCGATGATCAGTCCTCGACTTTCAATTCGGACTGGTAACGTTTGAAGCGATTGACGTAGTTGCCTGCAGTGGCGTTGATACGCGCAATTTCCTCGTCGGTCAGCTTGCGCGCGACTTTTCCCGGGGAACCGATGACCAGCGAGCCGTCCGGAATGACCTTGCCCTCGCCGACCAGGGCATTGGCACCGATCAGGCAGTTTTTGCCGATGACGGCGCCGTTGAGGATGACGCTTTTGATGCCGACCAGCGTGCCGTCGCCGACCGTGCAGCCATGCACCATCGCCAGGTGGCCGATGCTGACGTTTTTGCCGAGGGTGCAGGGAAAGCCGGGGTCGGCGTGCAGGACCGCGCCGTCCTGGACCTGGGAGTTTTCACCGATGGTGATTTGTTCGTTGTCCCCGCGCACTACGGCATTGAACCAGACGCTGGCATTGTTTTCGAGCGTGACGCTGCCGATGACGCTGGCGCCCGGGGCGATCCAGTGTTCGCCTTTGGTGATGACTTTGCGTTCAGCGAGTGAATATTTCATGGCGGACTTCCGTATTGGGGTATGTCGTGATTATAGGCTTGGTGCCAGCAATCGATGGCGTGCGGCTGGGGGTAAAAAAAACGGGGGCTGGCGCCCCCGTTTTTCATTGCATGGTTTTACTTACAGCAGTGGCACGATCAGCAACGCGACAATGTTGATGATCTTGATCAGCGGATTGACCGCCGGGCCGGCCGTATCTTTGTACGGATCGCCGACGGTGTCGCCGGTGACCGCAGCCTTGTGGGCTTCGGAACCTTTGCCGCCGTGGTTGCCGTCCTCGATGTACTTCTTGGCGTTGTCCCACGCGCCGCCGCCGGTCGTCATCGAAATGGCGACGAAGAGGCCGGTGACAATGGTGCCCATCAGCACGCCGCCCAGTGCTTGCGCACCGGCAACGCCGCCTGCGAGCCACGAGAAGCCGACGCCGACCACGATCGGGATCAGCACCGGCAGCAGTGACGGCACCATCATTTCACCGATGGCCGCTTTGGTCAGCATGTCGACCGCGCGCGAATAATCGGGCTTGGCAGTGCCTTCCATGATGCCTTTGATTTCCTTGAACTGACGGCGCACTTCAACCACCACCGAACCGGCAGCGCGGCCGACAGCTTCCATCGCCATGGCACCGAAGAGGTAGGGCACCATGCCGCCGATGAACAGGCCGATGATCACATAGTGGTTCGAGAGGTCGAACGACACCACTTTGCCCGCAGCTTCAAGGGCGTGGGTGTAGTCGGCGAACAGCACAAGGGCTGCGAGGCCGGCCGAACCGATGGCGTAGCCTTTGGTCACGGCCTTGGTTGTATTGCCGACGGCGTCGAGTGGGTCGGTAATGGCGCGCACCGATTCCGGCAGGCCCGACATTTCGGCGATGCCGCCGGCGTTGTCGGTGATCGGGCCGTAGGCGTCGAGCGCCACGA
>CAZVDN010000189.1:0-7162 GCA_964625665.1 uncultured Streptomyces sp.
CAATCGTGCCAACGTTTACGTGTGGCTTCGTACGCTCAAATTTGCCCTTGGCCATAGTCGTTCCTTCAGTCTTTCTTATTAATGATTGCTTCGGCGACGTTTTTCGGCGCCTCTGCGTATTGCTTGAATTCCATCGTGTAAGTTGCGCGACCCTGCGACAGCGAGCGCAGCGTCGTTGAATATCCAAACATCTCCGCCAGCGGAACCTCGGCCTTGATCACCTTGGTTCCTGCAACGTCATCCATGCCCTGCACCATGCCGCGACGGGAGGAAAGATCGCCCATCACGTTGCCCATGAAATCCTCGGGCGTCTCGACTTCGACTGCCATCATCGGCTCGAGCAGCGTCGGATTGGCCCGGCGCATGCCGTCCTTGAACGCCATTGAAGCCGCCATCTTGAAAGCATTTTCGTTCGAATCCACCTCATGGAAGGAGCCGTCGAACAGCGTGACCTTGACGTCCACCACGGGGAAACCGGCAAGCACACCCGCCGGCAACGTTTCTTCGAGGCCTTTTTGTACCGCCGGGATGTACTCGCGCGGCACGGCGCCCCCCTTGATGGCGTCGACAAATTCAAAACCCTTGCCCGCCGGCTGCGGTTCGATCTTGAGAACCACGTGGCCGTATTGACCGCGGCCGCCGGATTGCTTGATGAATTTGCCCTCGACCTTGTCAGCCGTTTTCCTGATCGTTTCGCGATAGGCAACCTGCGGCTTGCCGACCGAAGCGTCGACGCCGAATTCGCGCTTCATGCGATCGACGATGATTTCCAGGTGCAGTTCGCCCATGCCGGCAATGATGGTCTGACCGGATTCCTCATCGGAACGCACACGGAAGGACGGGTCCTCCTGCGCGAGCCGGTTCAGCGCGATCCCCATCTTCTCCTGGTCGGCCTTGGTTTTCGGTTCCACTGCCTGCGAAATCACCGGTTCCGGGAAAACCATGCGCTCAAGGACGATGATTTTCTGCGGATCGCACAAGGTTTCACCGGTCGTCGCCTCTTTCAGACCGACGGCTGCGGCGATATCACCTGCACGCACTTCCTTGATCTCTTCACGCGTGTTCGCATGCATCTGCAACAGGCGGCCGATGCGCTCTTTGCGCCCCTTGACCGGGTTGTAAATGGTGTCTCCGGAATTGACCACCCCGGAATAAACACGGAAGAAAATCAGCTGACCGACATATGGATCGGTGGCGATCTTGAATGCGAGCCCGGCAAAAGCCTCACCGTCGTCAGCGCGACGCTCAGCGGGCTTGTCGAAATCGTCCGTGCCTTTGACTGGCGGAATGTCCACCGGCGCCGGCAGGTAATCGATGACGGCATCAAGCATTGCCTGCACGCCCTTGTTCTTGAAAGCGGAGCCGCACAGCATCGGCACCACTTCATTCTTGATTGTGCGTGCGCGCAAACCGGCTTTGATTTCCTCGACGGACAAATCACCGCCTTCGAGATACTTGTTCATCAGCGCATCGCTCGCCTCAGCAGCGCATTCGACCATCTTCTCTCGCCACTCCCCGGCTTGCGCCAGCAGATTGGCGGGAATATCGCGCAACTCGTATTTCATGCCCTGGGTCGCATCATCCCAGTAGACAGCCTTCATACGCACGAGGTCGATGACGCCCTCGAACTTTTCCTCGGCGCCGATCGGAATCTGGATGGGCACGGGATTGGCTTTGAGACGAGCGCGCATCTGCTCGTAAACCTTGAAAAAGTCAGCGCCCTGACGGTCCATCTTGTTGACGAACGCAAGTCGCGGGACTTTGTATTTCGTTGCCTGACGCCACACCGTTTCCGACTGCGGCTGAACACCGCCAACCGCGCAATACACCATGCACGCGCCATCCAGAACACGCAGGCTGCGCTCGACCTCGATCGTGAAATCCACGTGGCCCGGCGTATCAATAATGTTGATACGATGCTCGGGATAGTTGTTGTCCATCCCTTTCCAGAAACAGGTAGTGGCCGCGGAGGTGATCGTAATGCCACGCTCCTGCTCCTGCTCCATCCAGTCCATGACGGCCGTGCCATCGTGCACTTCGCCGATTTTGTGCGAGACACCCGTATAAAACAGCACGCGTTCCGTAGTCGTGGTTTTACCCGCATCAATGTGCGCGCTGATGCCGATGTTCCGGTAGCGTTCGATGGGGGTTTTACGGGGCACTTGTCGACCTTGATTGAATCTGACCGCGTCAGACGCTAAAAGCGGTAATGCGAGAAGGCTTTGTTCGCCTCCGCCATACGATGGACTTCATCGCGCTTTTTCATGGCGCCGCCACGGCCTTCCGCCGCCTCGGCGATTTCGCCAGCCAATCGCGCGCCCATGGACTTTTCACCGCGGCCGCGTGCAGCATCACGAATCCAGCGCATCGCCAGCGCGACACGGCGAATCGGACGGACTTCAACTGGCACCTGGTAGTTGGCACCACCGACGCGACGGCTTTTGACCTCGACCACGGGCTTGACGTTGTTGACCGCCAGATTGAATACCTCAAGCGGGTCCTTGTTGGTCTTTTTCTTGATCTGCTCAAGCGCGCCATAAATGATGCGTTCCGCGACCGATTTCTTGCCGGCCTTCATCAGAACGTTGACGAACTTGGCGATATCGACGCTCGAAAACTTCGGATCGGGCAGTACTTCGCGCTTGGGAACTTCTCTACGACGTGGCATGTTCGGTCTCTATCTTTTACTGGATGGCGATGGGGAACAATGGATGGATCAGGCGGCTTTGGGCCGCTTGGCGCCGTACTTCGAACGGCTTTGTTTACGATCCTTCACACCGGCCGTATCAAGACTGCCGCGCACGATGTGGTAGCGCACACCCGGCAGGTCCTTGACGCGGCCGCCGCGGATCAGCACGACCGAGTGCTCCTGCAGATTGTGGCCTTCGCCGCCGATGTAACTCGTCACTTCGAAGCCATTGGTCAGGCGGACGCGCGCAACTTTGCGCAAGGCGGAATTCGGTTTTTTCGGCGTCGTGGTATAGACACGCGTACAAACGCCGCGCTTCTGCGGCGAATTTTTCAGCGCGGGAACCTTACTTTTGACCCGCCGCAACACGCGCGGCTTGCGAACCAGTTGATTGATCGTCGGCATACTGAGCGAACTTCCTCTTTTGCTATAAAAAACCGCCAATTGCGACGCAACTGAACGATTTTCCCATCCTGAAAAACGCGGGACGGCATAAAAGCCGTCCCGTGCCTGTTTGATTCCCCATCTTCAGCCGCATCCGGCTGAAAATTCACGCTAAAAAAGACTGTAAATTTTATGGGGTTACGTTACACCTGTCAAGCAACCTGCTGGGATTCACCAGCCGGCGCCTCTTCCGCCACCGGCTCGGTTGCCGCCAGCAATTCTGCCGCGTCAGCCTGGCGTTTCCGCGTGTTGTGGTAGGCCAGACCCGTGCCAGCCGGGATCAGACGGCCGACAATGACGTTTTCCTTCAGGCCACGCAGTTCGTCCCGCTTGCCCATGATTGCCGCTTCCGTCAATACACGGGTAGTTTCCTGGAACGAAGCCGCCGAAATGAAGGAATCGGTCGACAACGAAGCCTTGGTAATGCCCAACAACATGTAGTCAAATGTTGCCGGCTTCTTGCCCTCGGCGACCACTTTGTCATTTTCGTCGAGGATCTCCGCTCTTTCAAGCTGTTCGCCGACGATAAAGCGCGTTTCGCCCGGATCAACAACCGTGACGCGCCGCAGCATCTGCCGCACGATGACTTCGATATGCTTGTCGTTGATCTTCACGCCCTGCAAGCGGTAAACGTCCTGCACCTCGTTGGAGATGTAGCGTGCCAGCTCTTCAACCCCCTTCAGACGCAGGATATCGTGCGGATCAGCCGGGCCGTCAACAATGACTTCACCCTTGTTGACCACTTGGCCGTCGTGGGCCATGACGTGTTTATCCTTTGGAATCAGGTACTCATGCGCAACACCGTCAAGGTCTGTAATGACCAGGCGCTGCTTACCCTTGGTGTCCTTACCGAACGACACCGTGCCGGTAATTTCAGCCAACAGGCCGGCATCTTTCGGCGAACGTGCCTCGAACAGCTCGGCCACACGCGGCAAACCGCCGGTGATGTCACGGGTCTTCTGCGATTCCTGGGGAATACGGGCCAGCACCTCACCCACAGACACTTCCTGGCCATCCTTCACGGTAATAATGCAACCGATCTGGAAGGTAATGTTGACTGGCAATTCGGTGCCAGCGATCTTGACCTCGCTGCCCGAGGCATCCAGCAATTTGACCTGCGGGCGCAGGCCTTTTGCCTGGGCCGTGCCGCGGCGCTTGGGGTCAACGACCACGAGGGTCGAAAGACCGGTGACCTCGTCGGTCTGTTTCGCCACGGTAACGCCTTCTTCGACGTTCTCGAAACGCACCTTGCCGGCGTATTCCGTAATGATCGGACGGGTATGCGGATCCCACATGGCAAGCACATGACCTGCCTTGACGGTTTCACCGTCGCGCGCCAGCAAGGTCGCGCCATAGACCACCTTATGCCGCTCGCGCTCGCGACCGTGCTCGTCGTGAATCAGCACCTCGCCGCTGCGCGAAATGGCGATCAACTCATTGCGGGCATTGGTGACATAGCGCATGCCAGCCGAATAACGCACTACGCCTGCCGATTTGCTTTCCACCTGACTGACCACCGCAGTGCGCGATGCCGCGCCGCCGATATGGAATGTCCGCATGGTGAGCTGCGTGCCCGGTTCACCGATCGATTGCGCCGCGATCACCCCCACCGCCTCGCCGACGTTGACCAGCGAACCGCGCCCCAGATCACGGCCATAACACTTGGCGCACAAGCCGTAGCGCGTATCGCAGGTCAAAGGCGTGCGCACCTTGACCTCGTCAAGACCCACTGCCTCAATAGCATCGACCGCATCTTCGTCGAGCAGCGTGCTGACCGGGTACATGACCTGACCGTTCTCCGGATTGACGATTTCCGTCGTCGTCACTCGACCGAGAATACGCTCGCGCAGGGCCTCAACAACCTCGCCGCCCTCGATCAGCGCCTTCATCGCCACGCCGTTGGTCGTGCCGCAATCATCCTCGATGACCACCAGATCCTGCGTCACGTCAACAAGGCGGCGCGTCAGATAACCAGAGTTCGCGGTTTTCAGCGCGGTATCGGCCAGACCTTTGCGGGCGCCGTGCGTTGAAATGAAGTACTGCAACACGTTCAGGCCTTCCCGGAAGTTCGCGGTAATCGGCGTCTCGATGATCGAGCCGTCCGGCTTCGCCATCAGGCCGCGCATACCGGCGAGCTGGCGGATCTGCGCCGCCGAACCGCGCGCGCCCGAGTCTGCCATCATGTAAATCGAGTTGAACGATTCCTGTGTCACCGCGTTGGACTTCTTGTCCTTCAGCGGCTGATAGGTCTTGGTGTCGTAGTTCCAGGCAGACACTTCCTGCGTGCCGAGCTGATCCATCATCGCCTTGGCAACAACGTCGCCGGCACGGCCCCAGATGTCAACCACCTTGTTGTAACGCTCGCCTTGGGTAACCAGGCCCGAGGTGTACTGCGACTCGATCTCCTGCACCTCTTTTTCCGCGGCAGAGATAATGTCGTTTTTCTGCGTCGGCACCAGCATGTCGTCGACCGCAATCGAAATGCCGGCGCGCGTGGCCATCGTAAAGCCGTTGTACATCAGCTTGTCGGCAAAAATCACGGTTTCGCGCAAGCCGCAGCGACGGAACGAGAGATTGATGAGCTTCGAAATCTCTTTCTTCTTAAGCGCCTTGTTGATCGCCTCGAATGGCAATCCCGGCGGCAGAATTTCCGACAGCAACGCGCGACCGACCGTGGTCTTGTAGCGCGTAATCTTTTCGCGCTTCTCGCCCGCCGCATCGATTTCGATTTCCTTCAGGCGCACGACAATTCCGGCATTGACTTCAATGTTGCGCGACTCATAGGCCCGCGAAACCTCGCCGACGTTGGCGAAATGCATGCCTTCGCCTTTGGCGCCCATTTTTTCGCGCGTGATGTAGTAAAGACCAAGCACGATATCCTGCGAAGGCACGATGATCGGCTCGCCGTTGGCCGGCGACAGGATGTTGTTGGTCGACAGCATCAATGTACGTGCTTCCAGCTGGGCTTCCAGCGACAACGGCACGTGAACGGCCATCTGGTCACCGTCGAAGTCGGCATTGAACGCCGCGCAAACCAGCGGATGCAACTGGATTGCCTTGCCTTCGATCAGCACCGGCTCAAACGCCTGGATGCCCAGACGGTGCAGCGTCGGCGCGCGGTTCAGCATGACCGGATGTTCGCGAATGACTTCCTCGAGAATGTCCCAGACTTCCGGCACTTCCTGCTCGACCAGCCGCTTGGCCGCCTTGATGGTCGTGGCGAGTCCCAGCGTTTCGAGTTTGTTGAAGATGTAAGGCTTGAACAATTCAAGCGCCATTTTCTTCGGCAGACCGCACTGGTGCAGCTTCAGCTGCGGACCAACCACGATGACCGAACGGCCCGAGTAGTCGACGCGCTTGCCCAGCAGGTTCTGGCGGAAACGGCCGCCCTTGCCCTTGATCATGTCAGCCAGCGATTTCAGCGGACGCTTGTTGGCTCCGGTCATCGCTTTGCCGCGGCGGCCGTTGTCGAGCAGCGAGTCCACCGCTTCCTGCAGCATGCGCTTCTCGTTGCGCACGATGATGTCCGGCGCCTTCAGCTCCAGCAGGCGCTTCAGGCGATTGTTGCGATTGATCACGCGGCGATAGAGATCGTTCAGATCGGACGTCGCGAAACGGCCGCCATCGAGCGGCACCAGCGGGCGCAACTCCGGCGGCAGCACCGGCAGCACTTCCATGACCATCCAGTCCGGCTTGATACCCGACTTGTAGAAGGCCTCGAGCACTTTCAGGCGCTTGGCAATTTTCTTGATCTTGGTTTCCGAGGTGGTCGCTGCCAGATCGGTACGCAGCGTTTCGATTTCCGGCTTCAGGTCGATCGCACGCAGCAGTTCGCGCACACCTTCGGCGCCCATGATGGCCGTGAAGTCGTCACCGTATTCCTCAACTTTGGCGAGGTAATCGTCTTCCGACAGCAGCTGACATCGCTTCAGCGGCGTCATGCCCGGGTCGGTCACGACATAGGCTTCGAAATAAAGCACGCGCTCGATATCGCGCAGCGTCATGTCGAGCACCATGCCCAGACGCGAC
>CAZVDN010000190.1:0-7147 GCA_964625665.1 uncultured Streptomyces sp.
CTCCCACGCCGAGTTCATCGCAAACGAGGCCGTCGCGAACAACAGCGTGTAGCCGTCGGGCGGGCTCTTCGCCGCTATATCGGCACCGATGACGCCCGCCGCACCCGGCCGGTTGTCGATGACGAAAGGCTGACCAAGGCGGTCGGCGGCGCGCTGGCCGAAGAGGCGTGCCACAGTATCGGAACCGCCGGGCGGGAAGAGCACGATGAAACGGACCGGGCGCTGCGGGTAATCGGCATGCAAATCAGCCGCCGGCGCGTTTGCGCCGGCACCGAGCTGAACGACTGCTGCCAATGCAACACAAAACTTGCGCATCTGTTACCTCATGCATTACTCGACCGGTTGTCCCCGCCGCGAAGGAGAGGAAGCCTGCCGATACCGCGGTTGCCGTCCGATATGCGCGCTATTTCTCCACCGTCGCCGCCTCAACCTTGTAGTGCTCGTCAAGGCCGATGAGGTCTTCGCATTCCTTGCGCCACTTGATCATGTTGTCCGGATCAAGCCCGCTGCGCCCGGTTTCCATGAACGACTTGACCACCGTCTTCATTGCCTGCACCGCGGGGCACAGCAGCTGCGTCGGATAGGTGCCCATCTTGTAGCCCATGTCCTCGTATTCCTGGCGCGAGCGCACCGGGCGCTTGATGCGGTTGCCTTCGCTCACCACATAGGCGACCGGGCCGTTGATCTCTTTCGGCGCGAGCTTCATTTCCTCTTCGTTGTTCGGAAAACACATGATCATCTCGGCGCCGGCCTCGAGATAGGCATTGGCGCGGCGCACGCCCTCGGCGAAACCGCTGGTGGCCATGCAATCGGTGCGGCCCATGATGACGAAATCCGGATTGGTCTTCGCCGCCACCGCGTACTTGATCTTGTCGACCATCTCCTCGCAGGACACCGTGTGCTCGACATACTTGTGGTAATGCGCGCGCTTCGGAAAAATCTGGTCTTCGATGTGCAGGCCGGCGATGCCGGTGCGTTCGAGTTCGCGCACGGTGCGCATGACGTGCAGCGGTTCGCCGAAACCGGTGCCGGCATCGACGAACACCGGGATCTTCACCGCCGCGGTAACGTAATGGCACAGGGTCGCCAGTTCGGTCAGCGTCATCAGCGGCTCGCTGATCGCCGTGCCCACGCCGGACTGGTAGCCGCCGATATGCACGCATTCGACGCCCATCGATTCACAGACGCGCGCCGACAGCGGGTCCCACACGCCCAGCGCCTGAATATAGCCGGCCTTTTTGAGCAACTGGCGGAAACGCGCGGGTCCATTCAACTGGCTCATTCTGGTTCTCCTTTTTGATTTCGATTCACAAATCGTTTCACAAAAATCCGGGGCCCCGCCCCTGCCGCCTGCGCAGGGGAGGAACAACACTACTCAACCTTGATGCCGGCTTCCTTGATGGTACGGTCCCACTTGGCATATTCGCTGCGGAGGAATGCGGTGAACTGCTCGGGCGAGCTGCTGACGGCGTGCTCATCGCCGAGCTGGGCAAGGCGCGCCTTCATGTCCGGCGCCTGCATGACCTTCGCAATCTCGGCGTGCATGCGCGTGACGATCTCGCGCGGTGTTGCCGCCGGCGCCACCATGGCGATGAAAAGTCCGGCTTCGTAGCCGGGCAGGGTTTCGGCAATCGCCGGCACCTCGGGCAAAAGCGGCGAGCGTTTCGCACTCGACAAGCCGAGCGCGCGCAGGCGCGCGGTGTTGATATAGGGCAGCATCGGCCCGATCGCGCCGAAGAACATTTGCACCTGTCCGCCGACGGTATCGACCAGCGCCAGCGCATTGCCCTTGTAAGGGATCGCCGTGGTGCGGATGCCGGCGCGGCGGTTGAACAGTTCGGTGGCCAGATCGCCGACCGAGGTGGTGCCCGCCGAGGCGTAATTGATTTCACCGGGCCGCGACTTTGCCAGCGCGATGAATTCGCGCACCGATTTCGACGGCAGCGACGGGTGCACCACCATCAGCTGCGGCAGCCAAGCCAGTTGCGTGACGCCGGTGAAATCGCGCAGCGGATCGTAGGGCGTGTTGCGCGCCAGCAGCGGCGTGGTGAGAAAGGTGCTGGCCATCATGAGGAAGGTATAACCGTCGGCCGGCGCGCGCGCGACGAATTCGGTGCCGACGACGCTGTTCACGCCGGGCCGGTTCTCGACGATCACCTGCTGGCCGAAGACTTCGGTGAGTTTCTGCGCCATCGTGCGCGTGACGATATCGAGGTTGCCGCCGGCGGCAATCGGAATGATCAGGCGCACCGGCTTGACCGGCCAGCCCTGCGCGCCAACCGGCAGGGCGAAAACCGCAAGCCCGCAAAACAGCGCCGCCACAATCCGCCTCACGATGCGCCCCGCTCCCGTCCGCCGGAAAGTGTTTTTATGGTCTGCGCCCGTGCATCAGCAACGGGCCCGGCGGCGCGACGGATGCGGATTAAAACGGAACGGCAGTGCGTTTGACATTGCCGCAACGCTTATTCATCATCGCGGCTGTCGGACACGCAATTGCTGCTGGTGATTATAACCGCAACTCCACAATGCCAGCGCCGCCCGCCGCCATTCAGGGAACCCAACCGGTGAGACGCATTACCCGCGAACTTGCGCGTTACGTACATACCTCGCGCTACGACGCTTTGCCGACGGCCGTGCGGCGCGAAGGCGTGCGCGCCTTCGTCAACTGGGTCGGCTGCGCCGCCGGCGGCTCGCGCGAGGCCAACGTCGCGCATGTCATCGCCGTGCTCGACGAATTCAACGGCGCGCGCGACAGCAGCGTGGTCGGCCATCGCCTGCGGCTCGACATGCTCAACGCCGCCTTCATCAACACGATGAGTTCTGCTGCAGTGGCGTTCAACGACACGCATTTCGCCACCGTCGCCCATCCGACCAGTCCGGTCGCCGGCGCGCTGCTGGCACTGGCGGAACGCCAGCCGATGAACGGCATCGAATTTCTGCATGCGCTGATTCTCGGCGTCGAAATCCAGTGCCGCATCGGCAACATCCTGTTCACCAAACCGGCCGCATGCAATATCGGCCTGTCGATGGCGGGCCTGGTCGGCGGCATCGGCGCCGCCGTGGCCGCCGCCAAAGCCATGGGCCTCGGTGAGACCGGCATCGCTACCGCGCTCGGCCACGCCGCCAATCAGGCCGGCGGACTGCGCGAATCGCATACCACCATGGGCAGCCAGTTCACGCCGGGCCATACCGCGCGCTGCGGACTGATGTCGGCGCTGCTCGCGGCGCGCAACTTCACCTGCTCGGACACCATGATCGAGGGCGAAAAAGGCTTCGGCGTGTCGTTTGCCAGCAATCCCAACATGGACGTGGCCGTCGAGAACCTCGGCAAATCGTTCGAGATCAGCACGCTCGCCTACAAACCCTATCCCTGCGGCTTCGTCGTGCATCCGGTAATCGACGCCTGTCTCGATCTCGCGCGGGCCAACACCTTCAATACCGAAGACATCGCGCGCATCGAACTCACTGTCAGCCCGCTGGCAGCAAAACTCGCCGACCGCGCCGAACTGACCGACCGCAACCAGACGCTGGTCAGCCTGCAGCACTGGGCGGCGGCTTCCGTCATTTGCAAAATCGCCGGCCTCGCGCAAATGGATGACGCGGTCGTGCACGATGCCGCGGTGGCACGCCTGCGCCGCAAGGTCGCCATTGCCAGCGAGGCGAAGTTCGGCGCCGAAACAGCTGCGGCCCGCATCGTGCTGAAAAACGGCCAGTCGTTCGACACGCACGTCGAACACTGCCGCGGCAGCATCGGCCGCCCGCTCACCGATGATGAACTGGCGGAAAAAACCCGCGCGCAGTGCCAGTTGATTTTCAGCGAAGAAAAAACGGCGCAACTGCTCGACTGCGCCTGGCGCATTGAACAATCAGCAAACGTCGGCACCTACGCCGCTTCGCTTGCCCTCTAGCATCACAGGACCACGCATGAGCAAAAAAACCGCCGTCGTCGCCGGCGCCTCCGGCCTGATCGGCCGCCGCATTGTCGATCAGTTGCTGGCCGACGGCGGCTGGAACGTCACCGGCCTCGCGCGCCGCGCGCAAACGCGCCCCGGCATGCAGTGGATCGCCGTCGATCTGGCCGACCGCAACGATGTCGCCAGAAAACTCGACGGCCTTGCCGCCACGCACATCTTTTACGCGGCGCGCTTCGATCATCCGGTCGAAGGCAAGACCGAGGACGTCGAGACCAACACCACCATGCTGAAAAACCTCGTCGGTGTGGTCGAAGCCGGCGGCAAACTCGAACACGTGCACGCGCTGCACGGCAGCAAGTGGTACGGCCATCAATTGGGCCCGGTGAAGCTGCCGCTGGAAGAAGACAGGAGCGCGCGCTCACCGAACGAAAACTATTACTTCGAGCAGGACGCTTTTCTGCGCGCACAGAGCACCGGCAAAACCTGGGGCTGGTCGTCGTCGCGTCCGCACGCATTCTGCGACCCCTCGGTCGATCTGCCGCGTTCGATCGGGCTGGTCATCGCCGTCTACGCCGAAGTGCAGCGCCAACTCGGCCTGCCGCTGGATTTCCCCGGCAATGCCAGGGGCTATCAGGCGCACACCCAGTTCACCGATCTCGGTTTGCTGGCGCGCGCCATTGTCTGGATGGCCACCGAGCCGCGCTGCCGCAACGAAGCCTTCAACGTCGTCAACGGCGACAATCCGCGCTGGTGCGAAATCTGGCGGCGGTTCGCCGGCTGGTTCGGCATGCCCGAAGGCGAGCCGCGCGCCATCAAGTTCGTCGATTACATGGCCGACAAGGGCCCGGTGTGGGATGCCGTGGTGAAAAAACACGGCCTCAAAGCGCCGCCGCTCGATCAGATCGCACTCTGGGCCTACGGTGATTATCAGTTCCGCCCCGACTGGAACGTGTTCTCGTCGATGGAAAAAGCGCGTTCGCTCGGTTTCAGCGAAAGCCTCGATTCGTTCGACATGTTCGCGCGGCAGTTCGAGAATTACCGCAAAGAAAAAATTATTCCTTAAGCTTTGTCACAACCGGATTTAACGGAGAACCCGCATGTTCGCAGCCCCGACCATCATCCAGACCGAAGTCTTCGCCCGTGTGCCCGACCGCCTGCATTGCAGTCGCCCCTCGGCCTGGGTAGCCGCACGCCAGTACGACAAGCTCGGCTCCTTTCTCGAAGGTCCGTCGTTCGACCGCGAAGGCAATCTGTATTGCACCGACATTCCCTACGGCCGCATTTTCCGCGTCTCGCCGAAGGGCGAATTCGAGGTCGTCGCTGAATACGACGGCGAACCGAACGGCCTGAAGATCCACAAGGACGGCCGCATTTTCATCGCCGATCACCGCAAGGGCCTGCTGCTCTGCGATCCGAAGTCGGGCAAGGTCGAACCGATCCTGGAGTCGGCGCACTCCGAAGGCTTCCGCGGCCTCAATGACATGATTTTCGCGAAAAACGGCGATCTGTATTTCACCGATCAGGGCCAGACCGGATTGCAGGACCCGAGCGGCCGCGTCTACCGCCTGCGCGCCGACGGCACGCTCAACTGCCTGATCCGCAACATCCCCAGCCCCAACGGCATTGCCCTCGACCGCGACGAACGCAATCTTTACGTCAATGTCACGCGCGCCAATCAGGTGTGGCGCCTGCCGCTGCTCTCGTCAGGCGATGTGACCAAGGTCGGTGTGTTCCTGCAACTCTCCGGCGGCACCGGCGGCCCCGACGGGCTTGCTGTCGATGAAACCGGCGGCCTCACCGTCGCCCACGCCGGCTTCGGCTGCGTGTGGATGTTCGACAAACTCGGCGAACCGCTCTACCGCATCAAATCCTGCGCCGGCCACGCCACCACCAACATTGCCTTCGGCGGCGCCGACCGCAAAACGCTCTACATCGTCGATTCTTACAGCGGCGAGGTGCTGACGGCGAAAATGCCGGTGGCCGGCAAGGTGCTCTACTCGCACAGCTGACCGGTCGCGGCAACCGCAGGACGAAAAAAAGCCCGCGAAGATTCGCGGGCTTTTTTATTGCTTCTTGCTGCGTGAAGCGTATTAGGCGTTGGCGCGCTGGCCGACAACCTTCTTGGCGATCGTGCGGAACTCGCCTTCGGTCAGCAGCTTCTTCGTGCCGATCGAATATTTCTTCACTTCCATGGTGATGGCCATGGCTTCTTCGTCGCTCGCCTCGATGCCGGCTTCTTCGAGCCACATCTTGACCGAGTCAATGCCGCTGCCCTTGCCCATGACGATGGTCGCAGCCGGCTGGCCGACAGCGCTCCAGCGCACCGGGAAGAGTTCCGTGGCGAACTTGTCGCCGCAGTTCTTGAACCAGCTGGCGATAATGCCCGACTCGATCTGATAGAGCGCGCTGCCGACGACCGGTTTGTTGGTCGGCACCAGAACGCCGGTGATTTCCTGCACCAGGCGGGCCAGCGGGGTCAACTTGGTGAGGTCGATGCCGGTGTCGATGTTGTACATCGTGCGCAGCGCCATCAGGGTTTCTTCCATCGGCGTGTTGCCGGCGCGTTCGCCGACGCCCAGCACCGTGGTGTGTGCCACTTCGACGCCTTCAGCCAGCGCCATGATGGTGTTCGCGACACCCATGCCGAAGTCCTGGTGGAAGTGAGCCTCGAGGCGCTTGTTGATGCGCTTCTTCACCGCGCGGACGAAGTATTGCATGGCGTGCGGCGAAACCACACCGAAGGTATCGACGAGGGCCAGCGCGTCCATGTGGCCTTCTTTCGACACGCGTTCGATCAGGTCGAGCACCCAGTGCATTTCGGCGCGCGAGAAGTCGATCGGGAAAAACACCACTTCGAGGCCGTTGTCGCGCGCGAATTTGGTCGCTTCGATCGAGGTCTCGATGGCTTTTTCCATCGGCCAGCGGTAGGCGATGTCCACCATGTGCAGGCTCGACGGGATTTCCATGACGATACCGTTGACGCCGGTGTCGATGGCGCGTTGCACGTCTTCCTTCATGCAGCGCGAAAAGGCGAAGATCTGCGGACCGAGATTGCGCTTGACGATGGTCTTGATCGCTTCGGCATCCGACGGCGAAACGATCGGCATGCCGGCTTCGATGCGGTGCACGCCGGCTTCGGCGAGGCCTTCGGCGATGCGGATCTTGTCATCCAGCATCATGATGATGCCGGTTTGCTGTTCGCCGTCGCGCAGCGTGATGTCGTGAATCTTGAC
>CAZVDN010000191.1:0-343 GCA_964625665.1 uncultured Streptomyces sp.
GTGGCAGACGCTGGTGCGCGGCGAAGCCTGGAAGGGCGAATTCACCAACCGGCGCAAAAACGACGAGGAGTTCACGGAAGTCGTGCATATCTCGCCGATCCGCCAGGCCAACGGCCGCATCACGCACTACCTCGGCATCCGAGAAGACGTCACCGAACGCAAACGCGTCAGCGAGGAACTCGACCGTCATCGCCACCGCCTGGAAGAACTCGTTGCCGAACGCACCAACGCGCTGGAAAAATCCAATGCCGCGCTGCAGCAGAACGAGGAATTCCTCAAAACCATCACCGACAACGTACCCGGACTCGTCTCCTACTGGGATGCCGACATGCGCTGCCGGTTT
>CAZVDN010000191.1:353-5262 GCA_964625665.1 uncultured Streptomyces sp.
AGGCCTACGCGCACTGGTGGGGCATCGCTCCGGAAGCAATGCATGGCTGCACCCTGCAGGAACTGCTGATCGCGCCAAAACTCGATGAATACAAACCGTACTTCGCCGCGGCACTGCGCGGTGAGCCGCAGCACATGGAGCGTGAATACCATCTCGCGAACGGCGAGATCGGCTACACCTGGGCGCATTACATACCGGACATCCGCGACGGCAAGACCGTAGGCTTTTATGTCCTCGCCACCGACATCACCGCCATCAAAATGGCCGAACTGCGCCTGCAGCAGCTGAACGAGCAATTGACGGCGGCGCGTGACAAGGCCGACGCGGCGAATACCGCGAAGAGCGCCTTCCTCGCCAATATGAGCCACGAAATCCGCACACCGATGAACGCCATCATCGGGCTTACTCACCTGTTGCGCCGCGACAGCCGCAATCCGACACAGCAGGGCCGCCTGTCACGCGTCTCGGATGCGGCACATCATCTGCTCAACATCATCAATGATATTCTCGATCTGTCGAAAATCGAGTCCGGCAAGCTGACGCTGGAAGCGAGCAACTTCTCGCTGAGCACGCTGCTCTCGCGGGTTGCTGCACTGATCGCCGACCGCGCGCGCGCCAAGGGCATCGAGGTCATCGTCGATACGGATCACCTGCCCGAGACGCTGTGCGGCGACTCGACGCGACTGTCGCAGGCGTTGCTGAATCTGCTTGGCAACGCTGTGAAATTCACCGAGCGCGGCACTGTCACTCTCGATGCGGAGATTCTGGAAAGGCAGGACGACAACCTGCTTGCCCGCTTCACGGTGCGCGACACCGGCATCGGCATTGCACCGGACCGCCTCGGCCACCTTTTCAACGCTTTCGAACAGGCCGATGCGTCGATCACACGGCGCTTCGGCGGCACCGGACTGGGCCTCGCCATCACGCGGCACATCGCCGCGCTGATGGGCGGCGAGGTCGGCGTCGAAAGCACACCGGGCAGCGGCAGCACGTTCTGGTTCACGGCGCGCCTGCAGATCGCCGCTGCGGAAGACGCGCCGGTGAAACCCCTCTTCAATGAGCAACGCGTTCTCATTGTCGACGATCTGCCGCTAGCGCTTACGGCAATCAGCCAGATGCTGCAGGCTCTGGGCCTGCGAGTGGACACTGCAGGCACCGGCGTGGACGCACTTGAAAAAATCCGCGCGGCAGACAAGGCCGGAACTCCCTATGCAGCAGTGTTGTGCGACTGGCGCATGCCCGGCATGGACGGTGTCGAAGTTGCGCGCCGCATGGACAGCCTCGGTCTCGCGCAAATGCCCGGCCGCGTGCTCATCACCGCTTTTGACAACGACGCCATGTGGCGCCAATCGCGCGCCGCCGGCTTCGACGCCGTGATGATCAAACCGCTCACCCGGGACATTCTCGGCGAAACCCTCGGCGAACTGCTGCACACCGCGGCGCCCGAAACGGAAAATGCGCCGCTGCAGGTCATCGAAGGCAAACTGCGCGCGCGCGCGCGCGGCATGCGCATCCTGCTTGCCGAAGACAATCCGGTCAACCAGGAAGTGGCCGCCGAGCTGCTCAACGGCGTGGACATTACGCCGGATGTTGCCGCCGACGGCCGGCAGGCCCTCGAAATGGCCAGCAGCCGCCACTATGATCTGATCCTGATGGACGTGCAGATGCCGGAGATGGACGGACTGACGGCCGCGCGCGAAATTCGCCGCATGCCGGCGCTGCGGAACCTGCCGATCCTCGCCATGACGGCCAACGCTTTCGACGAAGACCGCGACGCAGCACTGGCTGCCGGCATGAACGACCATATTGCGAAACCGGTCGATCCGCGCACCCTGTACCAGGCATTGCTGCGTTGGCTGCCCATGCATATGCGCGTCAACAGTGACGGTGCCGCAGTGGCAATTGCACCGCCCGCCATCGGGACCGCACCGGCAATCCGCGGCGTGGATACCGCCGCCGGCCTGGAAAACCTCGCCGGACGAACCGACAGCTACATGCGCCTCCTGCGCCGCTTCGCCGACAGTTACCGTGACGGCACGGGCACACTCGAACAGGCACTGGCGGACGGCGACAGCGTGGTGGCGCGCCGTTTCGCACATTCGCTCAAGGGGGCTGCAGGTGCATTGGGCGCGCGTCACATCGCCGACGAAGCCGCGGCGCTGGAAACCGCGCTGCGCGCCGACGCCGTGCCGGCGAACCTGCTCGCAACCACACGAGGACTTAAGGCCGAGCTTGCCGACGTCGTCTCGCAGATCGATGCGTTGCCTGCAGAAACTGCCGGCAGCCAACCTGGCGGCGAAGACGCTGCCGAAGTCCTCGATCGCCTCGACGCGCTGCTGGAGGCCGCCGATTTCCGCTGCATATCCCTGCATTCGGCGTCTGCCGCGGTACTGCAAAAACAACTTGGCGATGATGCTGCTAGACTTGCGGCCTGCATCAACAACTGTGATTTCGCCAACGCCCTCGCGGTGCTGCGCGCGGCACGAGCCACCGAGGAAGCCCTATGAACGGCCCTGAAAGCATCGACACGTTTGGCGCCACCCGCGCCACGGTGCTGCTCACGGACGACGCGCCGGAATATCTGATGCTTCTGGGCGAAATTCTGTCGCCGCATTACAACGTGCGCATCGCCGGCAGCGGCGCCAGCGCAATCGAGCTCGCCGCCGCCGCGCCGCAGCCTTCGCTGATACTGCTCGATGTCGAAATGCCCGGCATGGACGGCTACGAAACCATCCGCCGCCTGCGCGAACAAAACGCCACGCGTGACATTCCGGTGATTTTCGTCACCGCCAATAACGACAGCAACGACGAACGGCGCGGTCTTGAACTCGGCGCCGTTGACTACATTACCAAACCGCCGCGCCCGGCGATCCTGCTGGCGCGCGTGCGCAACCAGCTCGAATTGAAGCGCGCGCGTGATGCCCTGCAATCGCAGAATGCGGCGCTTGCCGTCGAAATCGAACAGCGCGCGCGCGCCGAGTCCGAAGCGCGCCGCCTGAACGAGATTCTCGACGCGCGCAAACAGGCGTTGGAGCGTGCCGTAAAAAACCTCGAGAGCTTCAGCTATTCGGTATCGCACGACCTGCGCGCGCCGCTGCGCACCATCGCCGGCTACGCGGAAATGCTCGGCGAAGCCCAGGCGTCGCAACTTAGCGACGAGGGCCGACACATGCTCGACCGCATCATCGCCGGCGCGCGAAAGATGGACCGGCTGATCCAGGACATTCTCGATTACTCGAAGGCCGAGCGCCTGATCCGCCGGGACGTGCCGATCGACATGGCAAAACTCGTTCCCGAGGTCGCCCAGGATCTTGCCTCGCAGTATCCGGGCGCCACCTTCGAAGCCGTCGGCGAACTGCCGAAAATCAGCGCCGACCTCACCATGGTCAGGCAGATTCTGGCCAATCTCATCGGCAACGCATTCAAGTTTTCATCCAAGCGCAGCAGTCCCAGGATCGAGGTTGGTGCCAACATCATCAACGGCGTGCCAGAATTTTTTGTCCGTGACAACGGCGCAGGTTTCAACCAGAAATATGCGACGAAACTCTTCCACCTCTTCCAGCGTATGCACAGCGAGCAGGAGTTTCCGGGCACCGGCGTCGGCCTGGCACTGGTCAAACGCCTGATCGAATTCCATGGCGGCCGCATCAGCGCGGAATCCGAACCCGACGTCAAGACCGTGTTCCGCTTCACGCTCGCGCCCGAAACGGTGCCCGCTGCCTGACAGATTGTCGATTGTCAGCCCGTCTGCGGCGGGATAGAGTTCGTGCTGCAGACACCACGCGCGGCGGATGCACCGCCCCGCTTGTTTGCATTGCAATCCGATCGACCCTGCAGAGTCATGGACTGAACAACATGAATGCCGACCGAACCGGGCCCGACGCCCCGCCATTGCTTGCGGTGGTAGTGCCCTGCTACAACGAGCAGGATGCACTGCAGAATTGCATTGATGCGCTTTCAGCCCTGCTCGCCGGCATGGTGAACGAGGGCATGATTGCCGGCGGCAGCTTTCTCTATTTTGTTGACGACGGATCCGAAGACGCAACCTGGACAGTGCTGAATGCGGCCCGCGCCGGTTCGGAGAACATTCGCGGCCTGAAACTCTCGCGCAATTTCGGCCATCAGAATGCACTGTTTGCCGGCCTGATGAAGGTCAGGGACCAGTGTGACATTTCGATCTCGATCGATGCCGACCTGCAGCAGGACCCCTTGGCCATGAAGCAGTTCGTCCGCGAGTTCCGCGGCGGCGCCGACGTCGTGTTCGGCGTGCGCCGCGACCGCAGCAGTGATCGCGGATTCAAAAAATTGTCCGCGCTCTGTTTTTACCGTCTCATGAACGCCATGGGCGCCAACGTCATCCCCAATCACGCCGACTACAGGCTGCTGAGCCGGCGCGCGATGGAGGCCCTGTCACACCACCCGGAACCGAATCTGTTCCTGCGCGCGATCTGCGCGCAACTCGGCTTCAGGACGGTCAGCGTGCAGTTTGATGTCAGCGAGCGAGCGGCAGGCACCAGCAAATATTCGCTCGTCAAAATGCTCAAACTTGCGATCGACGGCGTCACTTCATTCAGTGTCGTGCCATTGCGGCTGATCGCCCTCGTAGGCGTCGTGATATTCGCCGGCAGCTCGATCATGAGCATTTACATCTTTACCCACGCGCTGATCGTCGGCGATACAGTACCGGGCTGGGCCTCGACGACCCTGCCCATCTACTTCATGGGCAGCGTGCAGATTCTCTGTCTGGCCGTGATCGGCGAATATATCGCGCAGATACTGACCACGGTCAAGCAGCGTCCGCGATATATCGTTGACGAAGAACTGCACTGAGTCGCCCCGTCACGCAGCAGCACAAAAATGCCGCGACCTCAGCCCCACGTTTTTCCGACTGAGGCAAGATAGGCGACGC
>CAZVDN010000191.1:5272-7134 GCA_964625665.1 uncultured Streptomyces sp.
CGAAGAAATAACCGAGTATTTCGAATATTTCGTCCGCCGTGTTCACATGTTCATGCCGCATCAGATCACCGTAATCGAGCCCGTGGCGCAAGCGGAATTCCAGCCCCGTGGTCAGGTTCCAGCCCAGCCACCAGAGTAATCCGCCTTCGCCGGGAATGGCCGCCCGGAACACGCCGTCCGCACTGAGGTGCAGCGCACTTTTTGCGACGACAAACGGCAAGTCCGTCAAATGCTCAAGTGTCGCGACCGACGTTATGCGGTCATATCGGCTCGATGCCGGCACCGCGCCAATATCGGCATAAATTGTTCCGATCCGCGTCAGCGCCGGCCGGCTCTCATACAACCGCCTGAACGGCTCGACAATGTCATAAAGCCCCCGTTGCGGCTCGTATTCAAGCTGGTTCAGCGTGCCCGCACCGAGTTCCAGCGTACTTTTAGCCGAGGGCAGATGCAGGCAGTCCTGCGCGACCATTCGGTGCAACCAGCCTTCGAGTTTTTGCGAAAGGCTTGCAGCAGCAGTGCGTCCCTCGCGATTTGAACGATAGATGTCCTCGTATATCGCAGCGAGTGCCTCGGGCAGCGGCGGGCGCACCCTGGGATAGGCGGCCAGCAGGCGCTTGATCGACTCATCGCTCATAACATTTGATCCGTTCGCCATCAGCCATCAGCAACGGAATTTCTCCGGCAACGCCGGGCAAAAACACGAAGAACTGCTGCACGGATTTGAAATTCATCACACAGTATATGCAGAAATCATCAGGAACGAGCTTCCATTCCGGCATAACACGCCAATCGCTGCAACAACACCGGGCTCGAACAAAGCATGCGGCACAACAATGCTATGATTCCGCCCCAATGCCCGGCCAATGGATTGACCGGATACCCGCGGCAATCGTTTGAAATTTTCGAAGCACCGGATCGCTTGGTGAACCGTGACCGACCATATTGACCGCCAGCAAAAGCATTTCGACGGCATCGCGGAAACCTACCGCAAGGCACGCCAGCACGCCAATCACGTTCTGCTGAAGTCGCTGATCTGGTCCGGCTTTTTTGCGGACAAACCGCATCTCATTGCCAAAGGCGCCCGGGTACTCGAACCGATGTGCGGCATGGCCGAAGGACTCGGCGTGATTCGCGCACATGCGCAGGCCGACATCGAATATGCAGGGTTCGATTACAGCGAAAAAATGGTCGAAGCCGCGCGTACCGCCAATCCGGGCCTGCGCATCGATTTCCGCGACGTCACCACTTTCAGCCACGCAGGCGAACCGTTTGACCTGATTGTGCTGATCGGCGGACTGCACCACGTCTACAAGGACAGCGCGCGCGTTGTCCGGCAATTGACCACTTCATTGCGCAGCGGCGGCCACTTCCTGAACTTCGAACCCACGCAGAACTGCTGGCTGACGCGGTGCGTGCGCCACAACATTTACCGGTCAAACCCGATTTTCGACAACGAAACCGAACGCGGCTTTGAACTCGGCGAACTCAATGACATGTTCGTGAACGCCGGGATGTCGCGCGTCGATCAGGTCTACCCCGGCCTGCTGGCCTACGTTCTCTACTACAATCCTGATGCCTTCCCGCAACTGAATCTCGGCGGAAAAACCGCCGTGAAGGCGAGTTTCGGCCTTGACCGACTGTTCTGGAGAACTTGGCTGGCGAAAAAGCTTTCATTTGCGACCATCACACTTTGGCAAAAGAATTGAGCGACCGGTTGCGTCAGGCGGTGCGGGCATCCGCCGGGACTCGCGGCATTTATCTTTGCCATGCACTCGCCGTCGGGCTGGCCATTTATTTCTGGGGCCCCTTGATCGATGCCAAATGGGGCCTTGCCGACGATCACGAAATCGTGCATTTCA
>CAZVDN010000192.1:0-1588 GCA_964625665.1 uncultured Streptomyces sp.
GCGGAATAAAAGGGATGCACATGGGTGCCGTTCTGCATGCGCAGTTTCTTGTGCGGCGATTGCGAGCGCATGAAAGCCTCGGTGTTGCCGCGCAGATGCAGGCCGAAGCCCGTCCAGTTGCCCACCGAAAGGAAAGGCACGGTAATCTTGTCCCACTGCGCCTGCGAACCGCTGAAGGCGCCGCTGTCGAGATTGTTGTTGAGCCAGAAATGCAGCGTGTTCTTCTGCCAGGTGTCCGGATGGATCTGTGAGGCACGGCCCAGCGTGTGGTGAATCAGGTGCGCCGTGAACCAGTTGGTCATGAAGATGCAGAGGATCCCGCCGTGATAGAGCGCATCGCGATAAATATCGGCAAAGCCTTCCCAGGGAATGATCGCCTTCAGCGACGGCGGCTGCTGGTTCGCCGCAAACCACTGGTTGATGGCGAAATAGGAAATGCCGGTTAGGCCGACATTGCCATTGCACCAGGGCTGTGCGGCGGCCCACTCGATCGCATCGTGAAAATCGACCGACTCCGCACGCGACCACGGTTCGTACTGGCCCGGCGATTGGCCGCTGCCGCGCGAATCGACGCGCACCGCGGCATAACCCTGCGGCACCCACCATTCGGGATTAACCGCCTCCCAGTTCATCCAGGGGTTCGCCTTCTCTTCGAGATTGGGCGGCGGCGTCCACAGCTTGTCCTTCTGGTAGGGCCCCATGTTGAGAATGGCAGGCACCTTGCCGCCGTCTTTCGGACGGAACACATCGGCCTTCAGGCGCGCGCCGTCGCGCATCGGCACATCGACGTCCTTCTCGAGCAGGAATTTATCGGACGTTGCAATGGCGGGCTTGTTCATGGGATCGACTCCGGAAATGGGTTTTCAACAGGCGCGGAAGTATCGCGTGCCACCGGATACCCCGTCAATAAAGCCTGCGATCTAAAAAAACGCCCGCTTGATGTCGTAGCCCAAATTCCGTTACGCCGTTAAACACGCCGTTGGAAAACCACCAAACAGGCCATCTTCCCTAACACACCGCCGAAAATGAAAAAAATATCCTGTTGACTTATATCAAATAGATCCGAAATCGATGCGCATAGCATAGCTGCCGTATTCCCGTCGGTTGAAGGGAATTATTCCCTTTGCGGTAATACGCTGGGAGCCGTTCTCTGACAACGACGGCAGAATCAGGAGACGCAATGTACAGTCAACGCGTGCGCGATGTGATGGACCGAAAGAAACTGCTGCTCGCCGCCCCCGGAACCTCGGTGAGCACGGCCGCCAAACAAATGGCAAAAATGAAAGTCAGCGCGGTCATGATCCTCGAAGAGGAAAAACTGGTCGGCATTTTCACTGAACGCGATGCGGTTTCGCGCGTCATCGCCAAGGACCGCGATCCGCTTGCCACGAAACTTGCGGACGTCATGACTGCCGACCCGCAGACCATCAGCCCTGACAAAACCTTCGGCTATGCGTTGCTGATCATGCACGAAAACGGCTTCCGCCATGTTCCTGTGGTCGCCAATGACCGTGTCATCGGCATCGTTTCGGCACGCAATGCGCTCGATCCGGACCTTGAGGAATTTGTCGCCGAGTCTCACCGGCGC
>CAZVDN010000192.1:1598-3801 GCA_964625665.1 uncultured Streptomyces sp.
GAAATCGTCCGCGCCAATGCCTAGCGCAGCGGCCGCACGCACTGCGGCCAGCAAACAGTAATCAGAGCGGCTGAACTTTCACGGCCACTTCCAGCGTCTGCGTGGCCGCGCCGAGCACCACACCCCGCAGCGGCGTGACGTCCGAGAATTCACGCCCCCACCCCAGCGTCACAAATTCAAGATCGGCCAGTTTGCCGTTGGTCGGATCAAACGCCACCCAGCCATGCGCAGGGCAATGCGCAGCGACCCACGCGTGCGAGGCATCGGCACCGACCATGCGTCGCGCGCCCGGCTTCGGCCGGTTCAGGATATAGCCGCTGACGTAGCGGGCCGGCAGCCCGAGCGAACGCAGGCAACTGATCATCAGGTGCGCGAAGTCCTGGCAAACACCACGTTTGAGCGCGAACACTTCCGACACCTGGGTCGTCACCGTGGTGGCCTTGGGATCATAGGCAAAATCGCGCTGGATGCGTTTGGTCAGATCGATCATCGCCTCCAGCCAGGGCCGCCCAGGCGTGAAACTTGCGCTGCCGTAGATCTGCGCCTCTTCGAGCATCGGCGCCATCGGTGAGCCGACGCGATAGGATTCGACGTCGAGATCGACATTCGGCCCCCACTCGCCCGGCGCGGCGCGCCCTTTCTCCCACGGCGGCGACACCGCATCTTCGTCCGGTGCATTCGATTCGACGTCAACCACGGACTCTGCGCGCACCACCAGTTCGTCGTGCGGCGTGTCGATCATGAAGCGCATCACATCGTTGCCGAAATAATCGCCGCCGGTCAGTTGTTCGACGGGCTTCGGTTCGATTGTCAGCTTGTGCGACTTGACCTTCTGCCAGGCGGTGGCGCGCGGACGCAGATGCGCCAGCTGGTGCGCACTGGTCACCACATCCGAATAGGCGTAACGCGTTTCATGCATCACGCGATATGAGGCACGTTCGCTCATCGCATCACAATCCGAGGGTCGACCAGATGCTGGTGCGCGCCAGATTGAAAAAGCGCTGCGTCAGATGGTCGCTGATCGAGAACGCGGCCTGCCGCAAGCCGTCGATCGACGCGCGCAGGCTCTCGCTGCCGGGCTGCAGATCGCGCGCCAGATTCAGTTTCTTCAGCGCAGCAACCTGCACGGCCAGCACATCGCTGCCGCAGGCGCCGTAATTGAGTTCGAGTTTCGCCAGGTCCGAGGCCATGCTGGTAGTCTGAAAAATCACCGAACGCGGATTGGCGCCGTCAAGAATCAGCAGGTCGAGCACCGGCAGCCATTCCGGCCGCGCCATGTAACGCGAACGATAGGTTACGGTGGAATCTGCCAGGTTCAGAAGCCAGCTCAACCCGGAATCCGCGCCGTCGCGAAACGCCACACTCAGCGCCAGGCTGTGAAACGCGAGGCGCTCGATGCGCCTGCCGATCGACAGAAACAGCCAGGCGTCGTCTCGCGTCATGCCATCGAGCGCGAACCCGGCGAGCGTCATCAGGCTTGTGACATTGCGGTCGAGCCAGTTCAGCGTATCTGCCAGCGTTGCCTTGCGGCCGAACACCGGGTCCTTGATCAGGCCGTTGATGGTGCGCCAGTTGTCGAGCGACATGCGGTCGCGCAGATTGAAGGCCACGCGCTCGAGCGCGCGCAGGTTGGCCGGCAGGCCGAGCGGATGAGTCTCCAATGTGGAAGCGGCCAGCAGCGCCTTGTCCGGGTCCTTTTCGTTTTTCTCCAGCACGCCGAAGGCACGCGCAAGGGCAAGGATCGGTTCGAGCGAATTTTCTTCGTCGTCGGCCTCCTGCAGGCGCTGATTTAGCGCCACACGCAGCAGTCGTGCGGTGTTGTCGCAGCGCTCTTCGTAGCGACCGAACCAGAACAGGTTCTCGATCACCCGCGACGGCACGCCGGCGCGCACGCGCACCAGATCGCTCGCGGTGACAGTGTTGCGCAACAGGGTGAAGGCCGAATCCACCGGGCCCGCGGACATGACCCAGGTGTCCTTGGACCCACCGCCGCGCTGCATCGACACCACACGCACGTCGGCGCTGCTCGCCACGCGCGTCAGCCCGCCCGGCATGACAACATAACCGTCAGGCGAAGCCACGGCGAACACGCGCAGCACCACGGGCCGGGTTTGCCATTGCCCATGGGCGCCTTCTCCGGCCTGCCAGACCGGCTGGTGCGACAGCGGCAGCCAGGCTTGCACGGTGTGCGCGGCGCCATCCT
>CAZVDN010000192.1:3811-7128 GCA_964625665.1 uncultured Streptomyces sp.
AGCCCGATATTGCGCGCGGCAATGCGTTCGCTCTGCCCTTTGACCAGCACCGGCGCCTGCGACATGCGCACCAGTTCCTGCGCGACAAACCACTCGGGGTGCACCGACAGCTTTTTGCGCAAATCGGCGAGCCCCTTGTCATCGAGGTCCTGGCCGAAAATCGCTTCAAAGCGCAAGCCCGGGTCGGCCGGCTTGAAGACGAGTTTTTTCACGTGCTCGAGCGCATCGGCCTGCGCCGCCGGTTCGCCGCACCACCAGGTCGCGATCGACGGCAGCTTCAACGGCTCGTTCAGCAGATGCTGTGAGAGGCGCGGCAGAAAACCGAGCAAGGCCCCGGATTCGAGCACCCCGGAGCCGAGTGCGTTGGCGATCAGCACACTGCCGCGGCGCGCACAGTCCATCAGGCCCGCCACCCCGAGCGCCGAATCGGCGCGCAACTCGACCGGATCGCAATAGTCATCGTCCTGGCGCCGCAGAATCGCATGCACGCGCTTGAGACCGCTGATGGTCTTCATCCAGACGCGGCCTTCGCGCACCGTCAGGTCACCGCCTTCGACCAGCGGGAAGCCGAGATAACGCGCCAGAAGCGCGTGTTCAAAATAGGTTTCGTTGTAAGGGCCCGGCGTCAGCAGAACGGTCAGGGTCTGGCCATCGCCCTTGGGCGCAAACTGCATCAGCGAATCGCGCAGCGTGGCGAAGAACCGCGCAACGTGCTGGATGCCCAGATCGCGATAAAGCGCCGGAAAGGTCCGCGACACGACGAGCCGGTTTTCCAGCGCATAACCGGCGCCGGAGGGCGCCTGCGTGCGATCGGCCATCACCCACCAGCGGCCATCGGGTGACCGTGCGAGATCTGCGGCATAGACATGCAAATGCACGCCGCCGGGCACCTGCATGCCGCGCGCCGGTCGCAGAAAGCCGTTCTGTCCGAAGATCAGGGCCGGCGGAATCAGGCCGTCCTTCAGCAGCGTTTGTGCGCCGTAGAGATCGCCCAGCACGCGGTTAAAGAGATTGGCGCGCTGGATGATCCCGGCTTCGAGCTCCTGCCATTCCTCGGGCGCGATGATCAGCGGCAGCACGTCGAGATCCCACGGGCGGTCATGGCCCATCGGATCGGCGTAAACATTGTAGGTCACGCCGCTGTCACGGATGCGGCGCTCGGCGGCCAGCAGACGCTCGCGAATGCCCCCCGCCGAACTGGCGCCCAGCTCGGTGATGAAGCGCGACCAGTGCGGACGCGGCTTCAGCGGCGCTTCAAACAGTTCGTCGAAGCGCCCTTGCGGATCGGGATAGGCGGCGAGCATTTCTTCCAGCATGGTTCGTGGTCCGGTGTCGGCATGCACCGCCGCGTCAGACGCGACAGCACCTCTGCAACAGAGCGGACATCATTATGCCTAACGGCGCCGCAAGTCCAAAGTAAAGGGAAAGTCGGGATTTCTCGGTACTTCGTGTGCCTTGACAGTGCCCGGCGTATGGCCGATGCGGAAAAAGCGCGCCAGACGCCGCGCTTCAGCCTCATAGGCATTGACCGGAAAGGTGTCGTAGTTGCGCCCGCCCGGATGCGCGACATGGTACTGGCAACCGCCGCGCGAGCGTTCCATCCAGGTATCGACCAGATCAAAGGTCAGCGGCGCATGCATGCCGATGGTCGGATGCAGGCTCGATACCGGCGCCCACGCCCGGTAACGCACGCCGCCGACGAATTCGCCGCTGTTGCCCGTGGGTTGCAGCGGCACGCGCCGGCCGTTGCAGGTAATGACATGGCGCTCGTCAATCAGGCCGCGCGCGCGCACCTGCAAGCGCTCGACCGATGAATCGACATAACGCACCGTGCCGCCGGCCGCCGATTCCTCGCCCAGCACATGCCAGGGTTCGAGTGCGAGCCGCAATTCGACTTCGACATTGTTGACCGCAAAATCGCCGAGCCGCGGAAAGCGGAACTCAAAATGTGGCGCGAACCACTCCGCCTTCATCGGGTAACCGAAATCGATCATCTCCTCCATCACATCGGAGAAATCGTCCCAGACGAAATGCGGCAGCATGAAGCGGTCATGCAGTTCATTGCCCCAGCGTTTCAGGCGCGGCGGCTGATAGGGATGCTGCCAGAAGCGCGCCACCAGCGCGCGCATCAGCAGCTGCTGCGCAAGGCTCATCTTTGCGTTCGGCGGCATTTCAAACGCGCGCAACTCGAGCAGGCCGAGTCGGCCGGTGGCGCTGTCGGGCGAGTACAGCTTGTCGATGCAGAATTCGGCGCGGTGCGTGTTGCCGGTGACATCGATCAGCAGATTGCGCAGGATGCGGTCGATCTGCCAAGGCGCCACACCGAACTGGTTTTCAAGGCGCAATCGGCGGATTTCGGCAAACGCCAGTTCGATTTCATAGACCGAATCGTTGCGCGCCTCGTCGATGCGCGGGGCCTGGCTGGTCGGGCCGATGAACAGTCCTGAAAACAGATAGGACAATGACGGATGGTTGTGCCAATAGGCAATCATGCTGGCCAGCACATCGGGCCGGCGCAGAAACGGTGAATCGGCCGGCGTCGCACCGCCCAGCACGAAGTGGTTGCCGCCGCCGGTGCCGGTATGCCGGCCGTCGAGCATGAATTTTTCCGTCGACAGACGCGTCTGGTGCGCCGCGTCGTAGAGAAACTCGGTCTGCTCGACCAGTTGCGACCAGTTGCGCGCCGGCTGGATATTGACCTCGATGACGCCGGGGTCCGGCGTCACACGCAGATGCACCAGCCGCGGATCGCGCGGCGGCTCATAGCCTTCGAGGACGACCGGCAACTGCATGGCTTCTGCCGTGGCTTCGATCGCAGCAACCAGTTCCAGATAGTCTTCCAGCGCCGACATCGGCGGCATGAACAGATAAAGGCAGCCGTTGCGAACCTCCGCACACAGTGCGGTGCGCGTGATCCAGCCGGCCGATTCAAACGGCGCCGGCTGCGCATCGGTCGCGCGCGGAATCGCCTTGCGCGCGGATGGGCCGCCGGCTGCGCCGCCCGTTGTCGTCGCAGCAGGAACTGCGGAAGTCGATGCCGCACTGGCATCGCTGCCGGAACGCACCTGCTGCACGATCAATTGATACGGCGGCAGCGGCGGAAAACTCTGCGTCGGGTCCGGAGCATGCACCCAGGGGAAGTCACCGGCCGCGGCCCACGGTTGCGAATCGAGCGGCAACCGGTAACCAAGCGGTGAATCGCCGGGCACCAGATAACAACGCTCTTCGCGCAGGAACCACGGCCCGCTCTGCCACTGCCGCGCGCCCGGTGCGCGCGAAACCGGCAGGACATGACCGACGACCTTTTCAAGGCCTTG
>CAZVDN010000193.1:0-4281 GCA_964625665.1 uncultured Streptomyces sp.
GCATCAGCGACGCATTGACCAGCCCGGAAAACGCGATCGCGTACCAGAACAGGACCAGCAACAGCCAGGGAGAAAGGATCAATGCTGCGCGGCGCAAGTGGCGGATTCTTCTTGGTAGATTGATTGAGTTGCTGGTGCCGAGGTGTTGGTTTGGCGGCTCAAATGGTACTATAGTTAGAACCTTTAGCACAAGCGACCCCAGCCGTACGCGCTTCATCGCATGCACGCCCTGTTTCGAGACAGCCCGGTTCCCCGCTATGCCCAGCTTGCCGACCTGCTGCGCCAGCGCGTTGCGCGCGGCATGTGGCCATTGGGCCACAAGCTGCCCTCGCTTGACGAACTGGTTGCCGAAGGCCGCCTCATCGCCGGTTCGGTGGTCGATCTGGCCTGCACGCCGACCGGCGTCGCGGTGCGCGCGGGCGCGCCGGTGCCCGACATCAGCAGCGTCGAGGCCTTCCGGCAAACGCTGCTGCGCGCGCGATCGATTTCCTATCCGGCCAGCACCACCGGCTTTTATCTGGCCGACCGCCTGTTCCCTCGGCTCGGCATCGCCGAGGCGCTCGCCGGCAAATGCTCGACGCGCCATGTATCGACCCTGGTCAGTGACAACGTCGAACTCGCCATCCGGCCGGCCAGCGAGCTGCTCAACGTCGAGGGCCTGCATTACATCGGCGCGATCCCCGACGCGGTGCAATTCATCTCGGTGTTTTCTGCTGCGATAGTGAGCGGATCAACGCAGATCGCCGCGGCAACGCGCCTGATCGAATACCTCGCCTCGGATGCCACCACCTTTGCCGTAACGAAGGCGGGCATGGAGCGGCCGCACAGTCGCGCGCATTGAGCCCCTGCGGGCTGAAGGCTAGCCCTTCAGGCGCGGAAACAACCGCAGCGCATTATCGCGATCAATCGCATGGCGGTCGGCGCCCGTGAAGCCGTGTTTGGCCAGACCGTCGATCACCTCGGCCCCGTCGCGGAACGGAAAGTCCGTGCCATACAGCACCTGCGAAGTCGGAATGATTTCGAGCAGCGCCTTCAATGCGCCCGGATGGTTGCCCTGCGCGGTGTCGTAATAGAACTTGCGCAGTTCGTGCATGACGCCCCTGGGCACCGCGCTTTTGTCCTTGAGCGCTTCTTCCTCGCGCTCGAAGCGCGAAAGCAGGAAGGGCGTGACGCCGCCGCTGTGCGAAAAGATCCAGCGGATGTCCGGGAAACGCGCCGCGCCGCCCTGGAAGATCAGGCTGATCATGGTGCGCGTGGTATCCACCGGGCCTTCGATCGCATTGATTGAGATATAGGGCATGATGTCGGCGCAGCAGTTCGGCGTCGCCGGATGGGTGTAGACCACCACTTTGCGCCGGTTGAGTTCTTCGAGAATCGGAAAAAACGCCGGATCGCCAAGCAGCTTGCCGCCGTAACTCGTCCACAGATAAATGCCGTCGGCCTTCAGCGTATCGAGCGCGTATTCGATCTCGCGCAGGCAGCCATCGACATCGGGGAACGGTATCGACGCAAACGAACCGAAGCGGCCCGGATAGTCGCGCATCAGCTTCGCCGCGTATTCATTGGACTCGCGCGCGATCTTGCGCGCCATCGGCACGTCCTTCGGCCAGGCCTGCATGCCGGGATTGATCAGCGAGGTGAACGCGGTTGCAATGCCGCTTTTGTCCATGTCCGCGAGCGCGGCCTCGATCGACCATGCGGCGTGGCCGCGCTTCATGGCCTTGAGTGCCGCCGAATAATTCGGCGGCGCGATATGGTGATGAACGTCGATGCGGTGCGGCTGTCCGCGCGCACCACCCGTGGTCTGGCAGCCGGGCAGGACCGCGCCGGCACCCAAGGCGGCCATTCCGGTCATGAAGGCGCGCCGCGATCCGGCGCCATGCGGCATCAATTCGAATTTCATGGTCAGTCTCCTCGGTCAGTGCAACGAACTTTAATTGGTGTCGCCGACAACAACAGTCGCGATTCTATTTATTTTTTGCATCTTTCAGTTCCGCCAGCGCCGCCGGCAGCGGCGTGCGCGCGCCGTCGAGCGCCCAGCCGCGTTCGCGCGCGAGCGCTTCGACGGCCGCCACGCGTTCGGCCGATACCGGATGCGTGCGCAGCAAGCCGACATCGCCGCTGTCCGGCCGGATGCGTCCCAATGCGCTCAGGGCATCGTGCGCGCCGCCGGCATGGCCATAAACCCTGGCCACGGCGATGATCGCTTCACGGTCGGCAGCCGCCTCCTGATCGCGGCTGTATTTGAGCAGCGGCAGCGTCGCCGCCATCTGCATCGCGTTGCCGGCAATGCTCTCGCCGAGGCCCGTCGACAACATCGACAGTGTCAGCCCCGCGGCGATGCCGCGGCCGAGGCTGGCCGCCGGATGGCGCAGTTTGGCGTGGGCGATTTCATGCGCGAGCACCGCTGCAACGGCGTCCTCGCTGGCGAAACGCTGCAGCAGCCCGCGATAAAAGACCACGTTGCCACCCAGCGTGGCAAAGGCATTGAGCACGGGGTCCGGCGAATAGTGCACCTTGACCTGCATGCCCTCGGGCAAAGCCATTACCGCGGTGAGTTTGACGGCGATGGCCCGCAGCGCATCGCGCGCGGCATTGGCCTGCGCATCGCGTTGGCCGTCTTCCCAATGGCGGGTGATGCTGGCCGAGAATTTGTTTTCGGTACTGAACGGCAGGCGCGCGGCCATTTCGCCGCCGAAAAATGCGATGCCCGCCGCCACCGCGAGCGTGATGCCCAGTGCAGCCACCGCCAGCCAGGCGAATTCCGCGAGCGGATGGGCGTGGCTGTAGTTGACGGTTTCGTCGGGGACGCGGTTTTCGAATTGCATGCCGGGGGCGCGGCTCAGGCCGGCGCGGCGCCCTGCGGCCGCAGTGCCGTGCCGTAGGCGATCACCTGCACGATCGGCATGCCCTGCTCGCTGCCGCCGCCGATGTTGGTGGTTTCGAATTTGAGGTTGACCACCAGCGTCGAACCCTTTTGCAGCGCCTCTTTTTTGAGGCGCAGGATCGCCTCGCGGCGCGCGCGGTCGAGCAGCGTCTCGTAAGACGTCAGCCGCCCGCCGAACAGCGTCTTCAGGCCGGCGACAATCTGCTTGAAATAATCCGAGCCGACCACCACCGAACCGCTCACCAGCAGACAGTCCTGCGGCGTTCTCACGTCCGGCGGATAACGCGTGGCGAAGGTCAGCACTTTCGCATATTCCTTCTCGCGCTTGCGAATCGATTCGTAGTGCCGCTTTTCCTTCCACTGGCCGACGACATAACCGAGCGTCAGCAAAGTCAGAAAAAGAATCAGATCAAACATCGCGGGCCGCCGCTACTCGAGCACCACGGCCGTGCCGTAGGCGAGGATTTCCGCCGCGCCCGTGGTGATCGAGGCGGTCGAATAACGCACGTTGATCACCGCGTTGGCACCGATCGACCTGGCCTGCTCGATCATGCGCTGGGTGGCTTCGTCGCGCGCCTCCTGCAGCAGCTCGGTGTAGGACGTCAGCTCGCCGCCGACGATGTTCTTCAGTCCGGCGAGGATGTCCTTGCCGACGTGTTTCGAACGCACGGTGCTGCCCTGCACGATGCCGAGATGGGAAGTGATGCGCCGTCCCGGAATGATTTCGATATTGGTCACCATCATGGAACTGGCGCCCTGAGCGGCGTACGGATTGGCGGTTGCCATGCAGATGCTCCCCTCGTGTATGGTCGATGTACTGCTCAACCCCGATTCTGCCACCAATGACAAGCGCGTTGCCGATTTTGAATATCGGCAATTATTTTCCGCGCGCGCCGGCGCCGCGGCATGCGGCCAGTCGCGCTACACTTGGGGCCTCGCTGAATCCATTCGACTGCTGCGGAGAACACGACGTGCTGTTACTGGAAATGAACCGCCTCGAAGGCGCCCTCGGCATGCGCGAGGCGATCGATCTGCTGGAAACGGCCGCGCGGCATGAAGACGCCGGCGCCACCGTGGTATCGCCGCGCCTCAACACGAACTTCGACGGCGGCTGGATGCGCATCCTCTTTGCCGTCGACAAGGCAAGCGGTTATTTCGCCACCAAGTCCTATCACCTGATTCAGGGCAGCGGCGTGCGCTACGTCGTCTCGCTCTACGCATTGAAGGACGGCGCGCTGATTGCCATGATCGACGGCCGCGCCATCACCGATCTGCGCACGGGTGCTGCCAGCGGCGTGGTGGCGCGCCAGGTGCCGATTGCCGGGCCGGTTGAAATCGGCATCATCGGTTCGGGCTATCAGGCGCGCACCCAACTGGCGAGCCTCGCCGCCGTC
>CAZVDN010000193.1:4327-7081 GCA_964625665.1 uncultured Streptomyces sp.
TTCCGGTCACGGCCGCGGCATCGGCCGAGGCCGCGGTCAAAGGTAAGGCGGTCGTCGCGGCGGCGAGCAGCAACACCAGCCGCGAACCGGCGGTGCGCGGCGAATGGCTCGCGCAATGCCGCCTGCTCTGTGCCGTTGGCAGCACGCGCGCCGAACAAACCGAAGCCGATCTGCGCTGTTTCCGCGATGCGGACCTGATCGTGGTGGACACGCCGCGCGCCACCGAAGATTCCGGTGATCTCAAAGCCGCCACACAGGCCGGCGTGCTCGTTGATTCGAAATTCAAAACCGTCGCGCAACTGGTGGCCGGCAAGGTCGCCACGCCGGCACAGGGCATGGTGGTCTTCAAATCGATCGGCACCGCCCTGCAGGACCTCGCCCTCGCCGCCGCCTATTACGAAAAGCTGCGCGACGTGCCGGGCATCGCGCAGGGCGTCAACGTGGCCAGCCTGAAGCCCAAACCCTAGACCTGAAACCTGATTTATGGCGACGACGCGCATGCTGAAGTGCTGGTTCAAACACATGAACGGACGGTTGCACGCTTCGATCGCCATTGCCGCCACGGCCGCATTGCTCGCGTCATCAACTGCGCTCGCCGCATTTCCGGAGCGGCCGCTGCGGCTGATTGTGCCCTTCCCCGCCGGCAATCCGCTCGATGTGCGCGCGCGCCAGCTCAGCAACCATCTGCCGAAAATTCTCGGCCAGCAGGTGGTGGTGGACAACCGCGGCGGCGCCAGCGGTTCGATTGCGATGCAAATGGCCGCCGCCGCGCCGGCCGACGGCTACACGGTGCTGTTCGCCAACAGCACCCAGCTCGCTTCCAATCCGGCGATGGCAGCCTCATTGCCCTATGACGTGTTCAAGGATTACATCGCGGTCTGCCTGCTCGCCAGAACACCGTCGTTTCTGGTGGTCTCTAACACGCTGCCGGTGAAATCGCTGAGCGAACTGATTGCCCACGCCAAAACCAAACCGGGCCAGCTCAATTTCGCTTCACAGGGCAACGGCAGCGTGCAGCACATCGCCGGCGAACTCTTCATGCGCCTGACCGGCACGCAGATGATTCACGTGCCCTACAAGGTCTACAGCCAGCTTGTGAGCGATCTGTTCGTCGGCCAGATCTCGATGATCATCGGCGGCACGCCGGTGCTGATTCCGCATGTGCAGGGCGGCCGTTTGCGCGGGCTGGCGGTGAACACGAAAAAGCGTTTGCCGGCGGTGCCGGCCGTGCCGACCTTCGATGAAGCCGGTGTTGCCGACTTCTGGATTGCGCCGTGGTACGGCGTGCTGTTGCCGGCGAAGACGCCGGCGGCGGTGGTTCAAACGCTGAATGCCGCCTTCAACCAGGCGCTGCGCGCGCCCGATGTGATCGACATCGCCAACGCCGAGGGGCAGACGCTGATCGGCAGCAGCGCGCCGGAATTCGCCGAACACATCAAAACGGAAATCGCGCGCTACCGCCAGCTGGTGCGCAGCGCGAACATCCGCGCGGACTGAACGCCAGCCGCGCGCTGCGCGGTGCTATTCCTAGATCGACGCCAGGTACTCGATCAGCGCCTGAATGCGATAGCTGACGTTGACTTCGTCTTCATCGCGCACGCCGCGCCGCGTGCCGGTGGCCGCATCGATCTCCGCGCGGTAGATGTTGCCCCAGGCCGGCATTTCAGTCGGCCCGTGCAGCTTGATCGGAGAACGGCCGTCGATGATGCGCGCGACCTGATCGCGCGGAAACACGCCGCCGTTTTTCCGGCTGAGCTGGCTGATGGTCGGCGGTCGCTTGATCAGTTGATCGGCGAGCCAGCCATCGCCGCGCCCTGCGGGACCGTGGCACATCTGGCAGCGCGTGGCGAATTCCCGCTGGCCGAACGAGGGCTCGGCACTCCATGCCGACAACGACACCAGCAGCAGGCCCGCCGCCGCGACAAATACTTTGAGGATCGATTTCATGATGGCGCTCCTTGGCAAAAAAACACATCACGTTCGATTCCAGTATCCGCATCCGCACGCAGGCCTTATTGATGCAGATCAAGCTGTGAGCGCTCAGGCGCGCGCCTTCGCATCCTCGAGCAACATATCGGCGCCCTTCTCCGCGATCATGATGGTCGCCGCATTGGTATTGCCGGAAACCAGCGTCGGCATGACCGACGCATCGATGACGCGCAGGCCCGCAAAACCGCGCACGCGCAACCGCTCATCGACCACGGCGCGCGCATCGCTGCCCATGCGGCAGGTGCTGACCGGGTGATAGACGGTCGAGCCGCGGCGGCGGATGTAATCATCCAGCGCCTCGTCGCTCGCGCAAGCGGGGCCAGGCTCAGTTTCTTCGGCGATGTATCGCGCAAGTGCCGGCGACTGCACGATGCGGCGCAAAGCACGCAGACCGGCGACCAGCGTATCGCGGTCCTTCTGCGCCGCCAGATAGTTCGGATGAATGGCCGGCGCTTCGCGCGGGTCTGAAGACTTGATCTGCACATGGCCGCGACTCTCCGGGCGCAACAGCGTGCAGACCGCAGTGACGCCGGAGAACGCATGCAGTTCTTCGCCGATGTTCTGCACCGAATACAACGCGAGCGAAGCCTGTATGTCGGGCGTCGTTGACGACGGATGCGCCTTGAGAAAACAGCCGGCCGACAGCGCGGGAATGGCGAAGTAGCCGCGGCGAAACAGCGCATAACGCAGCACCGCCGCCGCACCGCGGTGCCACTGGCGCACCGCATCGTTCAACGACCACGGCTTGTTGCAGCGCAGGATCAT